>JBAUBR010000549.1:0-3931 GCA_049676965.1 Occallatibacter sp. | reverse complement strand
GGCCAGCGCGGCATCCAGCGCGTCGACGCTCAGCGCCGGCCTGGTCGACTGCGGCTCGCGGTCGGAGGCGCCGGGCTGCAAATCGTTGCCCCAGCTCTCTGCAAGCCCCTCGCGGAGCCACAGCGGCGCACCAGGTCCCGCCTGGCATTCGATCAGCGCGTGCAAAAATTCGTGTCGCAGCGTAGGAACAAGCAAATGCCGCGCGGCCAGCGTGCGCAGCGGCTGCGTAGCAATCCAATCCCCTTGAGCAAACGCCGCAACCCATCCGGGCTCTAACGTCGCGTCTCGAAACGTCGGCGTCGACGAGAATGCGCGCACGGTGAACGGTCGGGATGCATTCAGTCCCGAGCGCTGTGAAGCGTCCGCGCGTGCCCGGGCCAGTTCCGGCAGATAGGCGGCGTCCGCACTGTCCAGTGACTCCAGCGTGAAGCCACCTGCCGAAAAAGTCTTCCACGTTTGCCCGGTCGATTCATCCGCCGCATAAGCGCCGGGGAAATACTGCGCCAGAATCTCAGCAGAGGTGCGGCCCTGCGCACCCATTGTTGCCGCACCTCTCTGGCACAACCCCACGCCGTGGCCCCATCCGCGCCCATGAAATTCGAACTCGTCGTCCTGCTGGCTCACTTCAAACCACGTGCTGGGAATCTTGTTCCATCCCAGCGCTTCACCCACCGCCAGTCGAAATTCCTCGGCAGAGATCTCTGTACTATCGAGGCGCAGAGTCACGGCGCGGCCTGATTCGCCCCGCCGCGCAACGATCAGCTGCTGCCAACCCGGCGCAACAAGTCCTCGCGTGGACAGAGCCGAGGTCAACTCGGCGCGCGAAATTTCCGTCGCCCACTGCCGGCTGGCGCCGCTAGCGCAGAACGGATCTGTTTGCGAAGGCAAATACGAGACGGGCTGCGCCTTGGGCCATACCTCCGCCGGCGAAGCGGTGCGACCGCCGCAGTCTTTGCTAAAGTACGAGAGCGCGCGCTGCCCGCGATACCACAGCGTTTCGCCCGCAGTGGCCAGTGTGGCGGCCTGCGCCTGCGCTTCGGTACCTGGCATTCGCTGCCAATGCAAATGCTGGCAATGCGTCGAGTCGCACACATCGAAATCGGCGTGGCCGTGCGCCTCGTGCAGCGCATACGACCGCACCACGATGGCGAGCGCCTTCAGCGTCTCCAGGCTATCGGTGGGGTTGCTTTCGCTGGCCACTACGCGCTCCACATAGCTCTCAACAGGCAGTGTGACCGCGAGCACCAGCGCACCACCCCTTGCCGAAATGGCGACAGGATCATGCATGGGCACCGCCTCGCCATGGCCCGACAACGTAAGAGTTCCCTTGAGCCACAAACGGGTGGAGCGCCGCGTGGCGCGGCCGACTGTCAACACGAGGTCGTTGCCCTCCGCGCGAATCGTCGCTGGATTTTCAATCGACCGTGCCACGCATTTCCCGCAGAGCCGCAACTTCGCGTCCGTTAAGGGCGTCGCCACGACGATCCGATCGCGCCAAAGACTCCACATGCCTACGTTGATGGTCGAGCGGGCCGCGGGCTGCGCGGCAGCGGCAACGGTGTCCGGCCGCAGTAGTTGCTTCGCGCCGCTCAACGCCACTGCACTCGCCACAAATGTGCTGAGCAGCAAACGTACTGCGAATTCAAGCCTCATGGATTCTCAAGGGGCGCATAAGCAAGCACCTCGCCGGCCACCCGGGCCGCATCCGCGCCGCGGCCTGCTGGAAGATAAACGACAATCACCACCTGCGGCTTGTCGGCCGGCGCAAAGCCGGCGAACCATCCGTGAGACTGGCTTGAGCGTTCGCCTTCCGCTGTTCCCGTTTTGCCTGCAACCTGCACGCCGCCCAGGCTCGCCTGCCGGGCCATTCCGAAGCTGGCTGTATCTCTGAGTCCAGCGCGAACGGTTTGCGAAGCAATTGAGTCAGGATGTGCGGCCAACTCCGGCGCGATCCAGCGATAGGCCTCGGCGAGTTCCAGCGGAGTCACGCGAATGCCTTCCACGCCCAGCACGGCCAGTTGCTCTTCCGCCGCCGTGGCCGGTTCGCGAAACTCGGCTGTCGCCTCCTCGTGCGCCAATCCCGTTGCGCCCAGCAGCCCGGTTGTCCGCAACAGTGTTCCCAATTCTCCGGGCCGCAACGATCTCGCCATCTCGGCAAAGTAGCTGTTGCACGACCACGTCAGCGCCTCGGAGGCGTCGAACGGCGGAGCCGGCGGATGCGTGCACGCGAGCCGATGGCCGGCGACCGCAAGCCGCCGGTTGCAAAAGATGCGTCTCTGCGCATTCCAGCGCCCGCCGGCCAGCAGCCCGTACAATACGAGCGGCTTGAGTGTCGATCCCGGCGCGGCCAGCGTGCGCGCCGATTCATCGAGGCGGTGAGATGCGACGAGCCGTGCGCTGGCTACATCGAGTACAACGATTCTCGCATCAGCCTCCCGCGCGGCCGCGCGTTCGATTGCATCCTGCCAATTCAGCGCAGGCCGGGGCAGGGAAGGGACGGTCAGCCCCGCAAACGCCGCTGCCAGCGCCGCCGCTCGAAAGATTTTGCGCACTCCAAGAGTATGTCACTCGTAACGCAGCGCAACTCATCATCCAATTCGCTTTCCACGGTCCCTCGCCGGAAGAGCGAACGTAAACGAATGAATAAATCACTCAGCATAAGGATCACTCCAAGCGCGGCTTTACAGAACCGGCGTTGCCCCGGCTATTCGGAGCGGAGAGCAACCATTGGGTTCACCCGCATTGCGCGCCGCGCGGGAAGATAACTCGCCACGGTCACGATGACTGCCAGCGCCGCCGCGGCTAGAGCAAACGATGCGCCGTCGATAGGCCTCAAGCCGAAAAGCAGATGCTGAACGTATCTCGTCAGCCAGAACGTTACGGCCGCCCCCGCCGCGGTTCCCATGAGTACCAGAAGTGCAAGATCGCGGAGCACCAGCCCAAGAAGGGATTTCCTCGTCGCGCCCAGCGCCACGCGGATGCCGATCTCATGCGTGCGCAGGGTGACGACATAGGCCATGACGCCGTAAAGCCCGATCGCGGTGAGCACAAGCGCGAGCGCGCCAAAAAAGCCCGAGAGGACGGCGAGCAACCGTTCCTGGATGACTGAATCGTCCGCCTCCTGCTGCAATGTGAAGAATTCGAGTGTTGTCGGCTTATTCACGCTGCCCATGGCGTCGCGAACGGCGGAAGCGAGGGCGCTTGGATTCGATGCCGTGCGGATCTCAAAGGTGCTGGACTCGCTCACCTCAGCCATTTGCGGCAGCGGAAAATAGATCGTGGGAAGAAAGTCTTCGCGCAGGTCGTCGTATTTTGCGTCCTGCACCACGCCGACGATCTCCATCGATTTTCCGCGAAGTTTGCCGAGATCTTCGATAGCCAGATGCATGCCGAGCGGGTTCTCTCCGGGGAAATACCTTTGCGCAGCGGTCTGGTTGATGACCGTGACCGGAGTCGAGCTTGACGAATCGCGCGTATCGAAGGCGCGTCCGGCGAGCAACCGCGTGCGCATGGTCGCGAAGTAATCCGGAGTGATCCAATTCATGTACGTCAAGGGATCTACCCCGTGCGGCAGTTGCCGGCCGGGAATCTGGATGTTGTTGTTCCATTCGCTTCCGGAGAGCGGCCGCATCCTGGTCTGGCTCGCGGAAATGACGCCGGGGAGCGCCTGGATGCGGGCGAGCATCTGGCCGTAGAGCGGAACGCGCGCCTGCTCCGGAATCTGGGCATTGTGGATATTTGCCTCAACCAGAAGCACATTGTTGCGATCGAATCCGGCATCAACGGAGAGCAGGTTGGTGAAGGTGCGAATGAAGAGGGCCGCGCCCACCAGCAGGGTGAGCGACAGCGCCACCTGTACCGCGATGATCCACCGCGCCGCGGCCGATTGCGACCGCCCGCCGCCGGCGCGCTTCCGGTCTTCCCTTATGGC
>JBAUBR010000548.1:0-1550 GCA_049676965.1 Occallatibacter sp. | reverse complement strand
GCGCCAGGCCCACGCCGAGACCTACATCGGCCTGGTCGAGGCCGGCATCGGCGTCATTCCCGCCGGCGGTGGGACCAAGGAGATGCTGCTGCGCTCGATCGACGCGGCAGTCGCGCTGGCTCCGCCCGATCCCAAGGACCCGCCTTCGCGATTCGCGCAGGGGGCCGAGTTGGCCACGGCGCTGCGGCGCAACTTCGAGACGATTGCGCTCGCCAAGGTCTCTACCTCCGCTGCCGAAGCGAGGTCGCTGGGGTTGTTTGCGCCGTCCGATCGCATCACCTTCAACCGCGAGCGTCTGCTGCTCGACGCGAAGACCCAGGCCGCAGCGATGGCCGAGACCGGCTACGTTGCTCCACAGCCGCGCACGGCGATTCCCGCTCCCGGCACGGCGGCGCTGGCCACCCTCGAGACCGGCATTTTCCTCATGGGCGAGGCCGGCTATGCCTCGGAGCACGACCAGAAGGTGGCGAGATGGACGGCGTATGTGCTCGCCGGCGGGCGCGTTACGCCGGGAACTCTGATCAGCGAGCAGTACTTGCTGGACCTGGAGCGCGAGGCGTTTCTGTCGCTCTGCGGCGAGCGCAAAACGCAGGAGCGCATCGCGCACACGCTGAAAACCGGCAAGCCGCTGCGGAATTAGGTCGCGATGAAGCCGGTAAGATTTTTGGCGATTGCGGCAGCGCTTGCAGGGGCGGTACTCGGCGGGCAATCCCCACTGCGGGTCGAATGTTCCAATGCGGCGCAGCTTAACGAATCCGGCCACGTTGTCGTCGCCGGACATTCCGAGTCGTACCTGATCCGCCATCTTCCCATCAGCTCGTTTCCCGACCTGCCCGCCGGCATTCAGAGCGAGCTCAACACGCGTGGCTGCCTGATTCCCCAGACCTACGAAGCGCATCGGCCGGAGAACGTGATTCATGGCAGTTTTGAGAAGCCCGGCTCGTCGGATTGGGCGGTTCTTTGCTCTGCCGAGGGAACAGTTTCGCTGCTGGTCTTCTTCTCGAGCGCTCCTGAAAAGCCGTCAACCGTGGCCATGGCGCCCCAGACGCAGCGGCTTCAGGTTCACGACCTGACCGGCGTTCTCGGCTTCAACTGGGGCATCGATCCCGCGTCGCCGGAGCAGGTGCGCGGGGCGCAGGCCGGCATGGATCCGCGCCCGCCGCCGCTCGATCACGATGCCATTGCCGACGCGGTCGTCGAGCACCGCACCGTCTACCATTACTATGCCAAGAGCGCCTGGACGCTGACGAATACGGGGAACTGACGTCCGCGAGGAGGGAGGAGCCGTGAGCACGCGTCGGCACAGCGTTGATACTCAATTCGCACCAGCCGCTGTCCGGATCTTCGCCGCCAACGATCGCATCAACCAGCTTCTAATCGAGCGCCTTGACCCTGCCGCCTGGAACGCGAAACCGCCCGGAAAGGTCCGCAGCATTGCGGCGATCTTTACGCACATGCACAATGTCCGCACCAAGTGGATCCGGCTCACCGCTCCGCACCTGAAGATTCCTGCACAGCTCGACCGCGCGCACTGCACGCCGCAGCAGGCC
>JBAUBR010000547.1:0-1722 GCA_049676965.1 Occallatibacter sp. | reverse complement strand
GCGCTGGGCGCGAGCCCGGCGGTGCTGCGGCGCTCGCTGCTGGCGGAGAGTTTTGTGCTGTGCGGCAGCGGGACCGTGGCGGCGGTGTTGCTGGCGATGCCGATGGTGAAGGTGCTGGGCCATTATGCGCAGCGCTTTAGCGTGCGCGCGGCCGATCTTACGCTCGATTCAAGCCTGCTGTGGTTCGGAGCCGCGCTGGCCATCATTGCGTCGTTCTTTCTTGCCTATATTCCACGGCTGCCGTCTCCCGATGCGCCGACGAACAGCATGACCGGACGCGGCGCGCGCGTAACCGGCTCGAGCAACCGCAAGCTGCGCATCTTTGCCATCACGCAGATTGCAGCGTCGTTCCTTTTGCTCACCGGCGCCTGCGTGTTGATGAAGACGCTTTACGTGTTGGAGCAGACACGGCCTCCATTCGACTCAGCCGATGTGCTGGCCGTGAATTTGCCGGTGATGAATTACGGCAAGACCGACGCGCAGGTGAGCGAGTTTTATCGCGAAGTGATGGAGCGCGTAAGCACGCTGCCTGGCGTGGAGCACGTGGCCGAGGGATTCAGCGTGCCGTGGAGCGGCGAACAGGAACAGAACATCAGCCTGCAATTTGCGGCGCAGGGCGCACACCGGCAAGACGGCAAGGACGAATTCCGCGCAGAGTTTCGCCCGGTGTCGCCAGGATTCTTTGCCACCATGGGCGCGCCGATTCTTGAAGGGCGCGACTTCAATGGCGGCGATAAGGAGGGCAATGAGCGGGTGGTCATTATCAGCCAGAGCCTGGCGAATGAGCTCTATCCCGGACAGAACGCGGTCAACCACACGCTGTGGTGGACCGACGGGGTGATCAAGTTCATCGGCATCAGCGGCGAGCCGCGGCGGATTGTGGCCGTGGTGCCGGACTTCGACGATGAGAACATCATTCCTCAGCCGGCTATGACCATCTACCAGCCCGTCGACCAGGAGTGGACCAGCGGCAGGCTGTTTGTGCGCGCGCACCAGGATCCATACGCGCTGGTGCCGGCGATCGCGACACTGATTCACAAGATGTCTGCCGATCAGCCGGTGGAGCGGGCGACGACGCTGGGCGATGCCCGCGCCGAAGTGCTCACGCCCGATAAGCTCAACGCGATTGTCTTTGGGGGATTCGCGGCCGTGGCGTTGCTGATCTCGATTGTGGGCGTGGCCGGCGTGCTGGCCTTCTCAGTGAGCGGGCGGACGCGCGAGTTCGGAATTCGAATTGCACTTGGCGCCCAGCCTTCGAACATTCTCAGCGATGTGCTGTTGGATGGATTGTTGATGGCGGGAATTGGAGTGGGCGCCGGCGCGTTGCTCGGCATTGCGTTGACGCGCGTGGCTGCGAGCTATATCTCGGCAATCGATCAGCCGGGAGCGCTGGCGCTGGGCGCTTCAGCGTTTGTAATTCTTGCCGCGGCGGTGATTGCGTCGGCGGCGCCCGCGGCGCGCGCGGCACGTGTGAATGCGGTAGAGGCGTTGCGGGCTGAGTGAAAGAGGGGGGACTGAGGCGCGAGCGTCTGGTCCCTGGTTCAGCGCGTCATGCGGAATGCCGATTACCTTGTGTGTCTGGAGCCTGTTATTAACTAGAGCCTGTTATTAACTTCATGCGAGGAACCTAAAGAGTTGAGCGATCATGAGGCAGGCGAAGGCGAGGAAGTGGAAGGCGCCGAGCGTGGCGGCAAGTCTTTCGTAGTCTCGGGCGAGGCGACG
>JBAUBR010000546.1:0-4462 GCA_049676965.1 Occallatibacter sp. | reverse complement strand
GCGCTGGGCGCGGGCTCGCAGATGCTGCAGCCGCTGGCCATCGCGGTCATCGGCGGGCTGTGCGTCTCGATGGTGCTCAGCCTGGTGGTTACGCCGGTTGTGTATTTTCTGCTCACGCGCAGCCGCGTTGAAGTGCCGACTGAAGTTGCGTCGGATTGAGCGCTCGCCAGTGCGAAAATGAGTGCATGGCGATTGCACAGCCAATCCGACTCACCGCTGGCGAGGCCCGCATTCTGGGCGCTCTGGTCGAAAAAGAAGTCACCACGCCGGAGTATTACCCGCTGTCGCTGAATGCACTGATCAATGCCTGCAATCAGCGGTCGAATCGCGAGCCGGTGATGGATCTCGATGAAGAGGCCGTGCGCCAGGCGCTGCATGGGCTCGAGGACGATAGGCTGGCGGGACGCGCGCGCTCGGCTGACGGGCGCGTGACGAAGTACGAGCATTGGCTGGGCGAGGCGTTCAATTTCAGCCGCGCGGAGACGGCGCTGATTTGCGTGCTGTTGCTGCGCGGGCCGCAGACTCCGGGTGAGCTGCGCGGCCGCACCGAGCGATTGCATCAATTCGACGAGATTGGCGATGTGCTGGCGGGATTGCAGAAGCTGATGGAGCGCGAGCCGCCGCTGGTGGCGGTGCTGCCGCGGCAGCCGGGGACGAAGGAGTCGCGGTATGCGCATTTGCTGGCGGGCGAGGTAGAGGCGGCGCCCGCTGCGAGCCCTGCGCCTGTAGGTCACCTTGGGCAACACGATGTGAGCGCGGATGTGGGGCACGAGGAGCGGATCGCGCATTTGGAAGCTAGCGTTAGAGAGCTGCGGCAGGAATTCTCGGATTTGAAGAAGAAGGTTGAGGACCTGTTTGCGTGAAGACGTGTCGGACAATTCGCGACTGTGGTCTCCCACCCTTCCGCGTCGCCGCGGCGACCGGCGGAAGGATGGGGCACGGAGCTTTGAGAGCAATCGGCCTCGCAGGCGCGGATGCTTCAACTTCGGCCGCGGTGGACCGCCGGGACCTTGCTCACGATGACTGGGTGATTTGGCTCTTTGCTATCCCACCCTTGCCGCAAGAACAAAGACGCGGCAAGGATGGGGCACCCAATATTTGTGCTTGGTCTGCCTCGCTAGATGAGCTCGTGGCCGGCGAACCAATAGGCGATCTCGAAGGCTGCGGTGTCTTCGGCGTCGGAGCCGTGGATGGCGTTTTCCTGGATGGACGCGGCGTATTTCTTGCGGATGGTTCCATCTTCGGCGTTGGCGGGGTTGGTGGCGCCCATCAGCTTGCGCAGGTCGGCGATGGCGTTTTCTTTTTCGAGCACCACGAGCACCAGCGGGCCCGACGACATGAACGTGGTCAGGTCGTCGAAGAATCCACGCTCTTTGTGCACGTAGTAAAGGCCCTGCGCTTCCTGTTTCGATATCGATTGCTTCTTGATGGCCACGATCTTGAAGCCCGCCTTGTGGATCTCGGCGAGAATGGCCCCTGTGTGGCCTTTTTGGACCGCGTCGGGCTTGATGATGCTGAACGTGCGTTGCGCCACTCGAATTGCTCCTTGCGAGGAAGTCTGTCTCGCTCGTACTTCCATCGTGGTTTCCCACCCTTTCGCAAAAAACGCGAAAGGATGGGGCACGGGGCTTGATTCCGAGCTTCTCTCATTGTAATTGGCGCGCATCCGGTGCCCGCGCAACGGCCAATCTGATAGAGTTTCGGCATGTTTCGTTCAGCCGCTGTATCGCCTCTCTGCATTGTCGCAACTGCTCTTGTTCTTGTCCTCGTTCCGGCGCACTGCCAGACGGCGCAACCTGCTGCGCCCGCAGCCGCGCCAGAACTGCGCGTGTTCGATCCGTCGCTGATCGACAAGTCGGTCGATCCCTGCGAGAACTTTTACAAGTACAGTTGCAACGGGTGGTTCAAGCGCAATCCACTGCCGGCGGAATATGCTTCGTATGGGCGATTTACGGAGCTCTTTGAGCTGAACCGGCTGCACCTGAAGCAGATTCTCGAGCAGGCGGCGGCGCCTTCGCCCACGCGAACGCCGAACGAGCAGAAGATCGGCGACGAGTATGCGAGCTGCATGGATGTGGCGGCGATCGACAAGCTGGGCATTGCGCCTTTGCAGCCGGAGCTCGACCGCATTGCCCAAGTGAAAGCGAAGGATGAGTTGCCCGCGCTGCTGGCGCACCTGCACACCATTGGGGTGGGCGCGTTTTTCGGCATGACGGCCGAGCCCGACCCTGCCAACGCGAGCACCGATATCTCGTTCTACATGGCCGGCGGGCTGGGTCTGCCGGAGCGCGATTACTACTTCCGTACAGACACGAAATCAGTGCAGCAGCGCAAGCAATATGTGGACCACGTGCGCAAGATGTTTGTGCTGGCCGGCGAGCCGGATGCGCAGGCCGCAACCGACGCCGACGCGGTGATGGCCATCGAGACGCAGTTGGCCAAGGCTTCGCTTACCCGTACCGAGGAGCGCGATCCGCAGAATTTGAATCATCCCACCGATGTGGCGACTCTGAGCAAGGATCTTACGCATTTTTCGCTCGCCGATTATCTTGTTGCCGACAAGGCGCCCGCCTCGGGCAAAGTGAACGACGAACAGCCGAAGTTTATTGCGGAGTTCAACACGCTGGCGGCGGATACGCCGCTCGACCAGATGAAGACTTATTTGCGCTGGCACCTGCTGCACGCATACGCGAACACCAGCATGCCGGAGAGCTTCGAGACCGAGACGTGGAACTTCTACTCGCACATTTTGAATGGCGCCGAGAAGCAGCAGGAACGCTGGAAGCGCTGCACCACCCGCATCGATCGCGAGATGGGCGAAGCGCTGGGCGAGGTGTACGTCGAAAAGAATTTTCCGCCGGAAGAAAAGCAGCGCGCGCTGGACATGACGCTGACCATCGAGCAGGCCATGGACAAGGACATCGACGGTCTGGACTGGATGAGCGCGGAGACGAAGGCGAAGGCCAAGGAAAAGCTGCACACGGTGATGAACAAAGTCGGCTACCCGGACAAGTGGCGCGACTACTCGAAGCTCACCATCGTGCGCGGCGACGCGCTGGGCAACCAGGAGCGGGTGCGCGAGTTCGATCACGCACGATTTATGGCCAAGATCGGCAAGCCGGTGGATAAGGGCGAATGGTATATGTCGCCGCCGACCGTGAATGCCTATTACGATCCCCAGGAGAACAATGTGAACTTTCCCGCGGGATATTTTCAGCCGCCATTCTTCAGCGACAAAGAAGATGACGCGGCCAACTACGGCGATATGGGCTCGACGATCGGCCACGAGCTCACGCACGGATTCGACGACGAGGGCCGGCAGTTCGACAAGGACGGCAACCTGAAGGACTGGTGGACGAAGGACGACGAGCAGAAGTTCACCGAGCGCGCGCAGTGCATGGTGGACCAGTACAACGCCATCGAAGCTGTGCCCGGAGTTCACTTGAACGGCAAGCTCACGCTAGGCGAAAACCTGGCCGACCTGGGCGGGCTGTGGCTGGCCTGGCTGGCGTGGCTGGACAAGGCGCAGGCCGCGCACGTGGACATGAATGCGCAGATGGATGGATACACGCCCGATCAGCGCTTCTGGATCGCATATGCGCAACAGTGGTGCACGCAGACGCGGCCCGAGCAGTTGCGCACGCAGGCGCAGACCGATCCGCACGCGCCGGATGAGTATCGCGCCAACACCGTGCTGAGCGATCTGCCGGAGTTTGCCAAGAGCTTCAGTTGCAAGAAGACCGATAAGATGCTGGCGGCGACGGCGTGCAGGGTGTGGTGAACGGCAGCTGCTAGCTTTTAGCTCTTAGCTTTTAGCTACTGGCTTTCGGGAACCGCTGGACACCGAAATCCGTATTCAGATTTGCTGCTTGTTGACTGACGTGTGGCTGCAGGTTGAGTTGCGGCAGCTCGCGATGGAAGATCTTCTTGGCGCGCTTCTGGAAACGCTCGGGGATGCGCTGATGGAGAGCAGGGGTGTAATCCTTTAGGAAAGAAGCTGCAATCGTGTTGGGGTTCTTTGCAGAATTGATCGAAGGATTCATCGGACTCTTGATCGAGGCTCTGTGCAACGAGGGCGGGAGGGTCTTGAGGGACGTCGGTGCGATTCTCACCGGTGGAAAGGTCAAGAATCGCCGACGGGATGGACCAGTGTGCTGATGCGGCGACGCGATTCGTCGGCTGGCGTGGTATTGCCGGCTTGGGTGAATCGGAAGCCCGTTGCATGTGCAGGGCTACGGAAACTCAGGTCCTTCGACTGCGGTCGCTGCTGCGACCTTCGCTCAGGATGACGGCAGTTGTTAGCGAACTCCAGACTCCGACACTACGCTTTGCCGATCACCCGCGCCAGGGTTGTGCCGATCTCGGCGGGCGAGACTACTACGTGAATGCCGGCCGCGGTCAATGCTTTCATCTTGTCGGCGGCGGTGCCCTGGCCGCCGCTGATGATGGCGCCGGCGTGGCC
>JBAUBR010000545.1:0-50437 GCA_049676965.1 Occallatibacter sp. | reverse complement strand
GTGGAAAACCTACCGGGACGTGGGACGCAAGTGAGTTTGGTCCTGGATAGCTCCGTTACACTTGCTTGGCTCTACCCCGACGAGGCGGCGCCTGCGGTGCTCGCGATATTTGAGCGCGTCATTCGGGAGGGAGCTTTCGTCCCGGGCCTCTGGGCATTCGAGGTCGCCAACAGCCTCACCATGGCGGTCCGACAAAAGAGGATCACCGCGAGCGACCGAAACGACTCCTTGACTGATCTTGCCAGCCTTCCCATTGAAGCTGACAGGGAAACCGAAGTACATGCGTGGGGAGAAACGACGCAGCTCGCCGACCGGCACGAGCTGTCCATCTATGACGCAGCTTACCTCGAATTGGCGTTGCGACGAGGTCTTCCATTAGCCACACTGGATGGCGATCTCAGCGGCGCAGCGAGAACAGAGGGCGTCCACGTGCTCGGTATCTAACCTTCTCATGTGACGCTGCGCCGCGTTTCGGATCCTCCTATGACGGATGCCCACGGAACAAATAAAACAGCTCGATAAGCAGAATGAGCACGACGGTAGCTTCGAGAAAGAACCCGCGGCCCTGGTTGAACTGCTCGACCATGCTTTGATAGAGCTCTTCGGCGGTCCTCAGCTTGCGCGCGACCAGGTCTTTGTAGTCGGGCACCCCGACTTTGGCCGCTGCCAGCCTGTAGAATCGCGCTGCGAACATATCGCTCAAAAACTTGATTGCGTTGTCGGCGCGCTCGGTCAGTTCGGCAACGTCGAGCAGCACAGTGTGTAAGCTGGTTGCCGACTTGGCCAGACCCCAGCGCGCAAATACGCCTCTATTGCGGCCGAGGAGGTCGTAAACGCCGTCGAGAATGCCCGTGAGCAGGTCGTCGTAGTGGCGGAATTCAAGCAACTGCGAGTTGGCATATTCGAGCAACTGAATGGAGCTCTCAGCGCCGGCTGTCGAGTCGTAGAGAAAGGCAGCGTTCCAGCCGATGACCGCAACGTCGCTGGCATAGTAGGAGACCTGCGAGTGCAACACCTCGTTGCATTCGCCGGTGGAGAGCTGCAGCCGGTCGCCGCGGACTACCTGCGCGATTTTCATGCCATGATCGCGGGTCAGGTCGGCAGCGGACGGCGTACCGGCAGCTTCGCGCACATGGAAGATGAAGTAGTCTTCACTGAGCCAACGCGCGGAGGGCTTGACCATTGCGGTGGGTGCGCGCGCCAGCATGTGGCGCACGACCGGCTCGGCGCGCGAGGCGAAGTCGACGTCCCACACCCATCGGCTGGCCAGGCGCACCAGGCTGTCCCAGTCGCCGGCGAAGGGCAGTTGGAAGACGACGCTGACCACGCCGTAGTCGTAGTACTTGATCTCGCCTTCGAGCCGCTCGCCGCTTTCGAGAACCAGCGGCTCAACCGGCTCGACCACCGGCGGGCGCTCGTAGCGCACGTAGGCCGGGGCCGTGTGCTTCATGCTCGGCTGCTGCACGGTGCGCGCGCTCACCGTCTGCTGCAGGCGATCGAGGCGCAGCTCTTCACTCACATCGAACTGGATAAGCACCAGGACGGAGCCCTTGAGCGAAGGCTCCGGCGAAGATGAAGGCGCAGCGGACATGATTATCACGAAAAAGAGGCGATCTCAAGCGAACAGCGATCTTCCCGGGATGACGACTCGCTCAATCGTAATACTCCAGGCCCAAATGCGTGATGAGGTCTTCGCCCATGATGTGGCGCAACGTGTTCTTAAGCTTCATCGATTGGATGAAGAGATCGTGCTCGGGATAAAGTCCCGGCGCCGTCTGCGGCGACTTGAGATAGAAGCTCAGCCATTCCTGGATGCCGATCGACCGTAACTCCGGCGTGCGCCTGGCCAGGTCGAGAAACAGGACCAGGTCGAGCGCAATGGGAGCGGCCAGAATCGAGTCGCGGCAGAGAAAGTCCACCTTGATCTGCATGGGATAACCCAGCCAGCCGAAGATATCGATGTTATCCCAACCTTCCTTGTTATCCCCACGCGGCGGATAATAGTTGATCCGAACCTTATGGTAGATATCCTTGTATAAGTCAGGGTATAACTCCGGCTGCAGGATGTAATCGAGGACGCCTAACTTCGACTCTTCCTTGGTCTTGAACGATTCCGGATCGTCCAGCACCTCGCCGTCGCGGTTGCCCAGGATGTTGGTCGAGTACCAGCCCGAGACGCCGAGCAGGCGCGCCTTGAAGGCTGGCGCCAGAACCGTCTTCATAAATGTCTGCCCGGTCTTGAAATCCTTGCCGCAGATCGGCGCCGAGTTCTTCTTCGAGAGCTCGATCATGGCCGGAATATCGACGGTGAGATTAGGCGCGCCGTTAGCAAATGGGACACCCTCGCTCAGCGCCGCGTAGGCATAGATCTGCGAAGGTGCAATTGCGATGTCGTCCTTGTCGAGCCCTTTTTCGAAGGTTTCGACACTCTGGTGCACGGCGCCCGGCTCGATGAAAATCTCCGTCGATCCGCACCAGATCATCACCACGCGATCGACCGTCTTCTTGAAGGCGCGAATGTCGGCAATCACCTGGTTGGCCAGGTCGCGCTTGCCTTTGCCCTTCTTCACGTGGGTGCCGTGCAGGCGCTTCACATAGTATTGGTCGAACACGGCGGGCAGCGGCTTGATGGATTCGAGGTACGGCCGGAGTTGCTCGAGCGTATCCTTTTCGAGCACCTTGGCGTGCGCCGCCGACTCGTAGACGTTGTCGTCGAAGATATCCCAGCCGGTAAAAACGATGTCGTTGAGATCGGCCAGCGGCACAAAGTCGCGCACCAGCGGCGAACGATTGTCGGTGCGCTTGCCCAGACGAATGGTGCCCATTTGAGTGAGCGAGCCAATCGGCTTGGCCAAGCCGCGGCGCACCGCTTCAACGCCGGCGATAAACGTGGTGGCGACGGCGCCCAGGCCGACGACCATTACACCCAGTTTGCCCGTGGCGGGCGCAATTTTGGAGTTATCGGCGGTCTTCCACCCCGCGGACGAAGACCTGTCCGCAGGGACCCCGGTCTTCCGGCCGCCTTTATGTTCCTTTGGCATTGCTTCTCCTTATTTCTTCTTGTTGATTCAGATTGTTCGCCGGCGTAATCGCGCAGCGTGCGCAAAGCTAGCGTTCAGGCCGCATCCGCAGCCCGGAGGCGTCTGAGATGGGACCACACAAACCACACCACGCCGGCCAGCAGCACCAGCACAATCGCAGTATGGAAGCGATGAAACATTTCGTGAAAAGGCGAGCGAGGATCGTTCCAGCTCTCACCTAGTCTTTCTCCAGCGTAGGCCAGGCCCAGGCACCAGGGCCACGAGCCGGCAAAAGTGTAGAAGTGAAAGCGCAGCTGCGGCATTTTGGCGATGCCCGCGGGGAACGCGATAAACGTGCGCACCACGGGCAGCAGACGCGCGACCAGCACCGTGACCGATCCATATTTCGCGAAGAACGAAGTCATGCGGTCCAGGTCGTGGTGGCTCATCAGCACCCAGCGTCCGTAGCGCTCCACCAGCGGCCGGCCGCCTTTGGCGCCGATCCAATAGGCGATCAATGAGCCCACGTTGCAGCCCAGCGCACCGGCCGTCGCTGCCCCCCATAAATTGAAGTGGCCGAGATACACCAGATAGCCGGCAAACGGCATGATGATTTCAGAAGGCAGGGGAATGCATGCCGACTCGATGCCCATGAGCGCAACTATGCCGGCGTAACCGCCGGCTTGAATCACGTGCGTGACAAATTGCACAAGGTAGGCGAGGATGCGATCGCTCATGAACCTTCCCAGTATATCGGACCGCAGAGGCCGTTCTTTGGCTTCGGATCGCGCATCGGGTGCGGCTTTTCGGATAGAACATCGGGTGTGGCTTCATTTTGTTACGATGAGATTTGGTGCATGAAGAGTTGAAGGGGACGGGCTTCAGCCCGTCCGTTAAATGCAGATTCGGAGCGCGGCTGTAGCCGCTGAGGGAAATCGGATTTTCGCAGGAGTTCGCCGCAGGGGCTGAAACCCCGATCCAAGCCTGCACCCAATGTACGGGCTGAAGCCCGTACCCTTCACACTGAGCTCAATGCCGGGCAGTTTCCATCGAGGTGCAGATTGGCCGATCATCCTCCCGTCCCGCTCACGCTTGAAGGCTCGTGGCTGCTGCATCAGTTCTTTCGCTTCGATTGGAAGGCGTGGCACTGCTGCGCGCAGGGCGAACGCGCCCGCATTGCGGGCGAAGTGACAGCGGCGCTGAAGGGGATGGAGCGGTCGGGCGCCGATGCGCCGGTGCGCACGGCGCTCTATTCGCAGCTTGGCCACAAGGGCGATCTGATGGTCGTCCATTTCCGCGATTCGCTCGAAGCACTCAACCAGATCGAATTGGACATGGCGCAGACTCGCCTCTATGAATTTCTGTCGCCCTCGCACTCCTACGTGTCGGTCATCGAACTTGGGCTCTACGAGTCGAGCCGTAAGACTTATGAAGCGGCTTCTGCAAAAGGGTTTGCCGCGCACTCGCCGGAGTGGCAGGCCGAAGTTGCCGCTACGCTCGAGCGGCAGGCCGAGGCAATGAAGTCCCGCCTCTTCCCTGCCGTGCCCGATGCGAAGTATCTCTGCTTCTATCCCATGGACCGCAAGCGCGGCGAGCAGGTCAACTGGTATATGGTGCCGTTCGCCGAGCGCCAGCGCATGATGCATGAGCACGGACTGATCGGCCGCCGGTACGCCGGACAGGTTCAGCAAATTATTTCGGGTTCGATTGGCTTCGACGATTGGGAGTGGGGCGTCGATCTCTTTGCCGACGAGCCTCTCGTATTCAAAAAGCTCATCTACGAGATGCGCTTCGATGAGGTCAGCGCGGTCTATGCGCTGTTCGGGCAGTTCTTTATTGGTGTGAGACTGCCGGTGGAGAAGCTGGGTGGGTGGTTCGAAGGAAAGCTATAGCGTGTCAGAGTTTGAGATGGCCGGCCGCCGTTCGCCGCATCGAGTCCATTAAGAGCCGGAGAAGAGCCTCACGCCGATCTTGCAAATCGCCAAACGCTGAACGAGATAGGCAGTCCCACTATGACCATGTGCACGCCGAACCCCAGAAGCACCTCGTTCAGTTCATAAGGACCTCTGGCGTGCAGGGCCGAAAGCGGCAGAACGATGTAGCTCATGAACACTTCAACCGCGGCGCCGAAGAACAGGCCGCACACCAGCGGGTACTGTGCCAGAAAACCCAGCCAGCGGCTTGCAGTGTAGTAAATGGTTGCTGCCGAAAAGGCGATGAAGAAGTGCAGGAAGACGCCCAGAGCATAAGTGCCCGCGCCTCCCTGACGGGCTGCTTCGGGTCCCAGCAGGCCTGCCGCAACCCCAAAGGGGACCCTTGTTCCAAACAGGATGCAGGCTTGCGTCAGGTCCAGGGCTCCGGCAATCCCGCCGCCCGCCGCAATGGCCAGCAGCGCGCTCCTTTTCGATGCCGCCCGAGACACAGAATCCCCCGCTACTCCCGTCATTCGAAACTCCCCGTTCGTCCCTGATTCACAGCGATTCGCAATGCAACCTATCGATCTATTTCGATGCTTCGCCGGGATGAAATCCAAGTCACACCCTACCTTGGCGAAAGCCGCCAAGTCCTGAATCCGGCCTGAAACACTCTGAATAGTTCTGAAATTGCGCTGCATCGATGTTGATACAATCGGCCAGCACCGCTTTTCTGCCTGAAAAGGCGCGAATCATCGGTCCTGCATGGAACGCCCAACCACAACAATGCTGCGCGTCGGCGAATGGCGCCTCGATCCGGCTTCGGGCGATATCGCGCGCGGCGCGGAGACGGCCCGCCTCGATGCGCGCACCTTGCGGTTGCTGCTTTGCCTCGCCGGGCACGCCGGTGAAGTAGTCAGTATCGATGACCTGCTCAACCAGGCGTGGTCGGGAGTGATTGTCACGCCGGACTCTGTGTACCAGGCCGTGGCTTCGCTCCGCCGCGTGCTCGGCGACGACCCCAAGCAGCCCAGTTACATTGCGACCGTGCCGCGGCTGGGTTACCGGATGGTGGCGAAGGTCAGCCCCTGGTCCGATGGATCGGCCCAGGATCGGTCAATCCCCGATCAGCCGGTTGAAGGCCAGTTCATTGCGCACACCGGCAAACTGCCTGTCGCGAAACGCGAGGATTTGGCCCAACCGAACACTGGCGCGAAGGCGAAGACGTCGCGCGTCAGAGTCGGGTTCGCATTGGCGATTGGCGCAGCGCTTTGTCTCGCTTTTGGTATTGCATTGTGGGTGTATCTGTTTCCCGGAACGGCCGCGGTCCCCCATCGAGCGGCGTCAGTCGACTCCGCTACGCCGCCGCAGAACTCCATCGCCGTGCTGCCGATTCTCGACCTGACTGAAGGGATGAAGAATGAGGAGTTCGCCGACGGCATCACCGAAGAGTTGATTGACAAACTCAGCAAGATCCCGGGCCTTCGCGTGCCTTCTCCCACATCGTCGTTCTATTTCAAGGGCAAGAACATACCCGTCGCCGATATCGCCAAGTCACTGGGCGTCGCTTATGTGGTGGACGGGAGCGTGCGCAAATCGGGCACCTGGGTGCGGGTTGACGTGCGGTTGATTCGCGCGGACAACGGCTACATTGCGTGGTCTGAAACATACGACCAGCCGATGAGCGACATCCTGACAATCCAGGACGACATCGCCGGCAAAATCGTCAAGGCGCTGAAAGCATCGATCGCGCCCGCGCCGGCCAGCGAACCATCCCGTTAAGAGATGAGAGCATATGGCAAACATCAAGTCGTTGAAGAAATCTCCGCTGAAGGGCTCCGCAAAGGTTGGCACCGCAAAATCGCCCTCCACAAAAGGCCAGGTCAAATCCGGGGGCCGCGGCGATCTTGCTCCGGAGCGCATCGCCGCCATCCTCAAGGCGCTCGATGAGGCCTATCCGAACGCTGAGTGCGCGCTCCATCATCGCTCGCCGTGGGAGCTGCTGGTGGCCACGATCCTCTCCGCGCAGAGCACCGATGTTCGCGTGAACATGGTCACACCGGAGTTGTTCAAGCGCTTCCCGACCCCGGCGGCAATGGCCAAGGCTTCGCAAGCGGAGCTCGAATCCCTTGTGCGCACCACCGGATTCTTCCGCAACAAGGCGAAGTCGATCAAAGGAGCAGCGCAGAAGATCGTGGGAGACTTCGGCGGCCAGGTACCGCAGACGCTTGATGAATTGATCACGATTCCCGGTGCGGCGCGCAAGACGGCGAGTGTGGTGCTGGGCGTGTGCTTCGGCAAAGCCGAGGGAATCGTGGTCGATACGCACGTCTTTCGCATCGCGCGCCGTCTCGACCTCGCCAAAGGCGATACGCCGCAAAAGGTAGAGCAGGAGCTGATGCAGGTGATCCCCAAAGATCACTGGATTTCCTTTTCGCACCAGGTCATTCATCACGGGCGCCAGGTTTGCATCGCGCGCAAACCCAAGTGCGACCGCTGCAATCTGGAGCAGCTTTGCCACTCGAAGGACAAAACGTGGTGGAGTTAGAGTTGGGAAAAGAGAGAAACCACGGCATCTACCAATCGTGGAATGTCGGATACGCTCGCTTCAGCCTCCGGCGGCCAGCCCAGTTCATGAAGCGTTTTGCTGGTAATCGGCCCGATCGACACTGCCCGGACACCCGCAAACGGGAATGCGATGTTGGCTTTTCCTGCCGCTTCCTTGAGGTGCGTCACGCTCGATGAGCTTGTAAACGTCGCGGCATCGAGGCCTTTCGCCAGTGCTGCCGCAAGCAGGTCAGGAGCGGATGAGGGCAGCACGTTCTGATATGCATCGACCACTTCAAATTCAGCTCCCGCGGCGCGGAGCGCATCGAGGATCAGGTCCCGGGCAACAGCGGCGCGGGCGATGAGTACACGCCTGCCGGCAACTCCTTCGGTAACTCCCTCAAGTAAAATTTCGGCCACGTAGGTTTCTGGGACGAAAGTAATTCGCATGCCCGCCGCCCGAGCCGCGGATGCTGTTGCATCTCCAATTGCGGCCACTTTTAGGGATGAAGGTAAAGCGAGCGGAATCTGAAGTTGCGCTGCTCGTTCGGCGAGCGCTCGAACGGCATTTGCGCTGGTGAGAATGAGCCAGTCAAAACTGTCGAGGCGGCGCAGAGCACGGTCCATTGGTTCATAGCTTGCTGGCGGACGAATCTCCAGCACTGGCACCTCGACCGGCTCGGCCCCCAGTGCGCGCAAGGCTTCGCTCAACTTGCCGGCCTGATTCGCTGCTCGCGTCACTAGAATACGCCGGCCGGCCAGCGGCAGATCGCTCACCGCGGAGCCTCGCTCAAATGGGAGAGCAGCGGCGCGGCTCCGGCCTCGATCAGTATCGTCGCCACCAGCCGGCCGAGAGCACCTGCGTCCATCTCGTTCTGCATCTCGCTCGTTTCCAGGCGATGATGAACGCGCACCGCGGCTCCGTTGTGCGGAGCGGCGACGACGGCGAAGATCTCCCATTCCCCGTCTCCGGAAGGACTCGAGAACGATGGTCGGCAATGGATGCCGATGGGAACCTGGCAGCCGCCGCCCAAAGCCTCCAGCGCGGCGCGTTCGGCGGTGACGGCGAAGCGCGTGTCGGCGTCGTCGAGAAAAGCGACGGCATCGATGGTGGCTCGATCTCCTTTGCGCGTCTCAATGGCTAGCGCGCCCTGCCCGGCGGCAGGGCAAAATTCCTTCGGGTCGAGCCGCTCGCGAATCCAGTCTGTCCTACCGAGGCGGTCGAGTCCGGCGGCAGCTAACAAAATTGCTTCGACCTGCCCTTCGGAGAGTTTGCGCAGACGTGTATCCACGTTGCCGCGAAACTCCACGGCATCAATATCCGGCCGCAACGATTTCAACTGCGCACGGCGGCGTTCGCTGCTGGTTCCGACGCGGGCGGCCGTTGGAAGAGATGCGAGATCCGTGTGATGGATCGACACTAAAACGTCTCTGGCGTCGGCGCGGGGCGGTGTGGCTGCAAGCGTAAATGGCCCGGGTAGCGCGGTGGGCAGGTCCTTGAGCGAATGAACGGCGAGGTCGATGCGCCCTTCGGCGAGCGCCTCTTCGATCTCCTTGGTGAACATACCCTTGGAACCGACCTGGACGAAAGAGATGTCCTGCAGGCGGTCGCCGGTGGTCTTGATGATCTCGATCTCGACCGAATGGCCTTGGCCGCGCAACAGGCCGGCGATGTGTTCCGCTTGCCAAAGGGCAAGCTGTGAGCCGCGGCTGCCGATGCGCAGGTTCATCGCCGCACCGTCTCGCTGGCTTCGTTCACCGGCGCGCTTTCACTTTCTGGAATCGGCGCGGACTGCGCAATGGTCGGCAAGGCATCGGAAGGATCGAGCTGCGAGGCGGGCTGCGACGCGGCAGGCAGCGACCAGGTATCGCACAGGGCCTCAAGGCGCGCGGAGTCATTTTCGCGCGCAGCCTGCTTGAGCGCCTGCATGGGCTGGTGAAGGAACTTGTTGACCAGGCCGCGGGTGAGAGCCTCGACGGCGGCAATCTGCTCCGCGCTCAGCGTGCCCAGACGCGCGGACATGCGGCGCAGCTCGGCCTGGCGAATCTCCTCGGCTTGCCGCTGCAAGGCGACGATGGCCGGCGACGCGTTGACCGCGCGCTGGCGCTCGACGAACCGCTCCACTTCGGCGGCGATGAGGGATTCGGCGTCCTGGGCTACGCGGCTGCGCTCGGCTAAATGGGCCGCGGCGACGGCTTGCAGGTCGTCGATATCGTAGACAAAGATGCCCTCCAGCTTGTTCATTGCCGGATCGACGTCGCGGGGCACGGCAATATCGATGAAAAACATGGGGCGATTGCGGCGGCGATGCAAAAAGGCCTGGCCGTGCTCGGGGCGGAAGATGGGGTGCGGCGCGCCGGTGGAGGTGATGACGATGTCGGCCTGGCTGGCGGCTTCGTGGATCTGCTCGAAGGCAACCACGCGGCCGTGGAAGCGCTCGGCGAGATCGTGCGCGCGGTCGAGGGTGCGGTTAGCCACCAGAATCGTTCCGGCTCCCTGCTGGGCAAGGGAGCGCGCGGCCAACTCGCTCATTTTGCCTGCGCCGACGAGGAACACGGTATGCCCGGAGAGCGAGCCGAAGATCTTGCGGGCAAGTTCGACGGCCACCGAGGCGATTGAAACCGAATTGGAGCCGATCTGCGTCTCGGTGCGGACCCTTTTTGCCGCCGCGAAGGCCGACTGCAGCAGGCTTTCAAGCTGCCCTGACACCGCGCCGCATTCGCGGGCAACGGCGAAGGCTTCCTTCACCTGGCCGAGAATCTGCGGCTCGCCCACCACCATGGAGTCGAGGCTGGCAGCCACGCGAAACAGATGGCGCACGGCCTGGCGATCATGGTGCTCGTAGAGGTGCGGGGCCAGTGCCGCGCCGTCCAGTCCAAAGTGTTTCGGCAAAAATCCGGCGAGGTCCGCGCCGGCTCCATCCACGGCTGCCACAATCTCCACGCGGTTGCAGGTGGAAACGATCATGCATTCCAGCACCCCGGGCAAGGCGGCCAGCGCGCGCGTAACTTGGGGCAGGGCCTCGCGCGAGATCGAGAGCCGCTCGCGCAGCTCGATAGGAGCCGTTTTGTGGTTCACGCCGATGAGGGCCAGTTTCATGGCGCACCGAACCTGTGCACGTGGCTCACCAGATTGGCGGCCCACACAAACAGCATTACGACGACCACCGCGCCGGAGAGATATGCCGCCTTGCGGCCGCGCAGGCCGGCGCTGCGGCGCACCAGCAGCAGCAAAACGTACACACCCCAACTGATGAACGAGGCGATCACTTTGGGGTCAAGAAAATACGCGGCGCCTAGCGGCGTCTCCTGCACCAGGACCGCGCCGATGACCAGGCCCACCGTCATACAGGGAAACCCAAATTCAAGCGTGGCGTGGGCGATGCGCTCCAGGGTGTCGAGCGGCGGCAGCCAGTCAAGAGGCAGCCAGCCGGCGCGCTCGCCGGCCTTGGGAATCTGTTTGAGGCGCCGCTCCTGCACCAGGTAGAGGAGCGAGGCCAGCAGGCTGAAACCCAGCGCGGCATAGGCAGCCAGCAGCGCGGCAATGTGCGCCACCAGCCAGCTCATGCGTACGCCTTCCGAGGGGAAGTGATAGCGGTCGGGGCCCAGCGCGGGGACCAAGACGAGGATCAAGGTGGCAGGTAAAGCGAAGATTCCGAGGGAGATAGCGTCGTAGAGACCCCACACGATGAAGAACGCGGCGACCACCGCCAGGCCCAGCAGCGACTCCACTTCGCGCGCGCCTACCGGGAGCAGGTGGTGCGCGGCGCTGAGCATCTCCACCGCCGAGACGAAGTGGAAGAAGAACCCCATACCAGCTAGATGCGTGCAGGCCTTCCGCCAGCCCGGCATTCCATAGAGCACGGCCGGCACCACCGCGATGCACGAGGCCGCGTAAAGGGCAACCGCAACTCTGAGCCAAAGCAAATACATGCCGAGGTTCACCTTACGGCGTAACTCATCAGTATACTGTGACCCAAATCACGCCGTGGTCGGCCGAAAGTTGGGTCGTAGGCCGACGAATGGACTTTCAAATGACGGGTTTGGGGCTGACGAAATGTGCGGAGGTCGTTCAAGTCGGGAATTCGTCGGGACGGGGGCCGACTGAATGAGGTGGTTTGTTGGGTTGGGGGTAGACGAAAGCGATTGAAAGTTGGAGATTTGGGCGTGAAAGCGCGAGAATTCGGCGATTTTTGAAATCGTCGGAGGGCGAGAATTGCCTCCGACGCGCGTGCAACAGGATGGAGCCAATCTTCGAGCGACGAGTTTACATTGTAGTCCAATTGTGACTACAATGAAGATTGAAGAGGAAGTAATGGCAACCGATACTTATGTGCGAGCGCGGATCGATACAGCTACGAAGGAACGGGCGGCCGATGCTCTTGAGGCCATGGGACTCTCCATCTCCGACGCCATTCGCCTGCTCATGCTGCGCGTAGCCGAAGAACGCAGGATGCCGTTTGAGGTGCGAGCTCCGAACGCGACCACGCGCAAGGCCATCGCCGAGCTCGAATCCGGCAGGGGCAAGCGCTTTGCGAGCGTGGATGAGCTGATGGCCGACCTCCATGCGAAACATTGAGCGGTCGTCCGCTTTTCGCCGCGACTACAAGCGGGAATCGAGAGGGCAGCACAGAGCCACACTTGATGTAGAGCTCGTGCCGGTGCTGACGGCGCTCGTCGACGATCGCCCTTTGCAGCCGCACCACCGCGATCACGAGCTGAGCGGCGAGAGGAGCGGCTATCGGGAGTGCCACGTCAAACCCGACTTAATTTTGATCTATCGCAAGGCTGGTGCCGATATCTTGCGCCTGACGCGGCTTGGGTCGCATAGCGAATTGTTTGGTTGAGCGCATCGGTTCCCGCCCGCATCCACTGCCAATATCCGAGAGTTTTGACACGGGGACAATAGGAATACTCCGCTTGGAGCCCAGCCCGACCTCGCTCACGATGACAAATTAAGATGGGTCGCTCAGGATGACTCATCTAGAGGAGTGCTCAGGATTGCTGGATGGTCGAGGTTTGTGGCTACCCATCCTTGCGGCAAACAGCGCCGCAAGGATGGGGCACCCAGGGACTGTGGATGGGAAAAATCAGGCCCGGAGAAACGGACCAGTTACTGCTTACTTCTTGGTCGCGGTGTAAGTGGAGGTGCGGTCGGTTAGTTTGTTGGTGGATACGATGGTCAAGGATTTTCCGTTGACGGTCAGCTTGCTGACCTCGATCACCGTGCCGTCGCGTTTGTCGGTTTCCTCGATGCTGTGGGGATCGAGTTTCTTGAGGGAAACGGTGTTGTAGGTATAGGAGCCGGTGACGGGAGCGTCGGTGCCGTCGAGCTTGGCGGTAAAGGTAACGCCGGTGGGATCGGACATGGTGAGCTGGTCGCCGTCGCCCTTGAAGGTTACGGTGAGTCCGTTGTCGCTTTCCTTGACCTTGTCGATCTTCCAGTTGCCGGAAGTTGCATGGACGCCTGAAGGTGCGATGCCGACGAGCGTGGCCGTAACTTCGGAGGTTACGGGCTGGTCGCTGTTCATGGGGTGGCTCGTGGTTTTGACGGTGAGGGTTTTGCCGTTGGCGGAGACGGTGCGAGTCGATTCGAAATCGACTTTGCCGCCTTTCTTGGTGACGAGGTCGATGGTTTTGTCGTCGACTACCTTCACGCTGAGGGTGTCATAGGCCTGGCCGGTGACGGGCTGATCGGTGCCGTCGGCCTTGACGTCGATGGCAGGATTGCAACTGACGCAGTGATACCAATCCTGGCTGAGGTAAAAGACGTTGGGCTTGGGCGAGATCTTGGCCTGGGCAATGTTGGTGTGCCAGGTGCCGTCGAATGGAGATTGCGCGAGAGAGACCGCGGGAGTCCACAATGCTGACGCGAAAAGCAGCGCGCAAGCAACGAAGCGTTCTGTTTTGTTCATCGGATTTTCCCTCCTTGCGGGAACAGAAGCCAGCGCGCGGGGGACGCGGAGTAGAGATTCTGTGTGGTTTTGGAAACCGCAGCGATTGTACATGGGAGAAGCGGGGTTGTCTCCGGTGCGGGCGGCGCGGCGCCGGAATGCGTTTTCGGCGGGCTCGTCACAGACCGGTGAGACGGGCTGAGCGAGAGCGGTATACTCTCGGCATCTCTTTGCCTGCGAGGTTCACGAAACATGAGAAAGATCGCATTTTTGTTGTTGCTCTCAATGCCACTGACGGCGGTTGCCCAGAACAAGAAACCGCCCACAACGCTGCGCGGCGTGCTGCTGGAACAGTTGCGCACCACGCACGACGAGGAAGACTGGTTTGTGCCGGCGAGCATCGCCGTTCAGGGGCTGACCGCCGAACAGGCCAAGTGGTCGCCGGGGAACGGGAACCACTCGGTGGGGCAGTTGGCCTTTCACCTGTGGTTCTGGAATACGACGGAGCTGGCGCACTTCAAAGGCGAAAAGGCTCCGGCGTTCAGTGGCAATAACGACGAAACCTTCAACGACTTCAATGCGGCGCAGTGGGACGATTTACAGAAGAAACTGAACCAGGTGCTGTCGGATTGGGAAAAGGCCGTAGAGACCTGCGACGACCAGAAGCTGGCGGAGAATGCGTCGTTGATTGCGCACGTGGGCGCGCATAATGCTTACCACATCGGGCAGATTATCTATGTGAGGAAGTTACAGGGAGTGTGGGACCCGAGTAAGGGAGTTAAGTAGCGGAGTTAGCTCAGTTAGGAAATCCCTGAATAACCCCTCGTTTCTGGACCAGCATTCCCTCAGGGGCTAAAGCCCGGCGATTTTGCTGGGCTTTATGTACGGGCTGAAGCCCGTACCCTTCGAACGATTTGCGCGGGGATGGGCTCAGGCGCTATGGTTCCGGTGTTCACCGTGATTGAGATTCGCGCGCGCGAGGGCTCTCGACGATGCTGCTTCCGCATACTTATCAGGCCGCCCTGCTGCTCATGATTTTGAGCATGCTGTGCTGGGGTTCATGGGCAAATACCCTCAAGCTGTGCCCTGGTTACCGCTTCCAGCTTTTTTATTGGGACTACGCGATCGGCGTGGCGCTGGGCGCGTTGGTGTTGGGGCTGACGGCGGGCAGCCACGGGTCGGCGCCCCCGGATTTTATGAGCGATATGGCCAACGCACCGCCGCATTCCATGCTCCTGGCGCTGTGCGGGGGGGTGGTCTTCAATATAGCGAATCTGCTGCTGGTGGCGGCTATCGATGTGGCCGGGCTGGCTGTGGCGTTTCCGGTGGGAATCGGGCTGGCGCTGGTGGTGGGCTCGGTATCGAGTTACCTGGTCAATCCCAAGGCCAATCCGCTGCTGCTGTTTGGCGGCGTGGCGCTGGTGGTGGTGGCCATTGTGCTGGATGCGGCGGCCTATCGCAAGCGCGAGAGCAAGGCAAAGGCGGCGACGACGCGCGGCATCGTGTTGAGCCTCGTCTCCGGCGGGCTGATGGGCAGCTTTTATCCGCTGGTGGCCAAGGCGATGCAGGGGACAGAGTTAAATCCCGGACCTGGGCCGTATGCGACCGCCATGTTCTTTGCTTTTGGTGTGCTGATTTCGACATTCCCGGCGAATTGGCTGCTGATGAAGAAGCCGCTCGACGGCAAGCCTCCGGTGCGCGGAGACGATTATTGGGAGGCCCTGATGCGCTGGCATTTTGCGGGCCTGATTGGCGGGGCGATCTGGTGCGCGGGCGCGGTAACGAACTTTGTGGCCGCGGGTGCGCACAAGGTGGGCCCGGCGGTGTCGTACGCGATCGGGCAGGGCGCGACCATGATTTCGGCGTGCTGGGGAGTGTTTGTGTGGAAGGAATTTGCCGGCGCGCCTCCTGTGGCGAAACGACTGCTGGCGCTGATGTTTCTGTTCTTCGTGCTGGGACTGACGGCGGTGGCGCTGGCGCCGTTGTATTGAGTTTGACGGATGATAGGCGGATGAGGGATCCCACCCTTTGCGCAAAGTGCGCGCAAAGGATGGGGCACGGCTTCTGTGGTAACCCAGCTTTATTTGGATTGAAGACAAAAAGCAAATGACCAAGCCGATTGTGGTAGTGGGCAGTATCAATATGGACCTGGTGGCGCGGACTCGCACGATTCCGCGGCCGGGGGAGACTGTGACCGGGATCGGATTCGAGACGACGCCGGGCGGCAAGGGCGCGAACCAGGCGGTTGGCGCTTCGCGCCTTGGATCTTCGGTCAAGATGGTTGGAATGGTCGGAGAAGATGTGTTCGGGCAGGCGCTGATCGAGAATCTGTCCGGCGCTGGCGTAGGTGTGTGGGCGGTGGATCGCGTGACGGGACCGTCGGGTGTGGCGCCGATTCTGGTGGCGGAAAACGGCGAGAACAGCATCGTGGTGGTTCCGGGCGCGAACGGCAAGGTGGACTGCGCTTACGTGGACAAAAATGCCGAGCTGATTCGCGGCGCGGGAATGGTGCTGCTGCAGTTGGAGATTCCCATGGAGACGATCAGCCGGGTGTTGGAGATTTGCGCAGAGGCAAATGTGCCGGTGATGCTCGATCCTGCGCCGGCGGCCTCGCTGCCGGAGGGAACCTGGAGGCGCGTGGCGTGGTTTACGCCGAATGAGACGGAGGCGGCGTTTTATCTGCACGACGCCGCGGACGCGGAGACCGCTGCTCGCGAACTTCTGGCACTGGGTGTGCGCGGGGTGGTATTGAAGCGCGGAGCGGAGGGCGCGTATGTGGCCGATGCAAGTCGGCGCGCGGATTGGGTGCGGCCGTTCAAGGTCGAGGCGGTAGATACGGTGGGCGCGGGAGATTGCTTCAACGGAGCGTTTGCCGTGGCGCTGATGGAAGGGAATGACCCATTCGCGGCAGCGCGGTTTGCTTCGGCTGCGGCGGCGATTTCGGTTACGCGGCGCGGGGCGCAGGCTTCAATGCCGACGCGGGTCGAGGTGGATGAGTTTCTGGCGCAACATAAAGAATGAGGCGTGGTGATTCCCTGCCCCGAAATCAAGCATCAATAGAAGAGAGAAGATGGAATGAAATGTTTGAACGTGCGCGAATTCTTTGAAAACACGCCCTCAGGGGCTAAAGCCCGCGAACATCCTGCCCTTCAGCGTACGGGCTAAAGCCGGTACCCCTCTACCTCATTGGCCTGATGCCGCAATCACAGCCGAATCCCTGTCCTCTCTGCTGTGTCCTGATGCGACACAGGATGTTTAGACATTCTGACGGAGCCTGGAACTGTTTCAATGAGACAAATTTCGAATTTGGTTCGTGCCATCAGCCTTGGTTGCCTCGTAATTTCGCTCGCTGCGATGGCAGCGGCGCAGGACACGGCGTTTGGCGCGCGGGGGCAGCAGATTCCCGCGCCCGATTGCATGAACCTGCACTATGTGTGGGAGGGTCCGGCGGCCACGTGCCCGCCGTTCATGCACGAGCGCTGGTTGCGCGACCTCGAACACTGGCGCTCGGAGCGGCGCATCCGCATTGCGTATGACGGCTCGCGCTACGACCTGCCGGCGCTCAAGTGGGCACAATCGAGCTTTATCCAGCCGCAGATGATGGTGCAGGACCGGTATTTCTACGATCCGGCGGCGGGCAAGTATACGGTCGATCGCTACCTCGATGACCTGGAAAAGCGCTACGGCGGCATCGACGCGGTGCTGGTGTGGTCGACCTATCCGAACATGGGGATCGACGATCGCAATCAGTTGCAGATGGTGGAGTCGATGCCCGGCGGCGTGGACGGTGTGCGGCAGATGGCCGCGGATTTTCATCGCCGCGGAGTGCGCGTGCTCTTCCCCATGATGATGTGGGACCAGGGAACGCATGAGCCGGCGGAGGATTGGCCGGATGCGGTTGCGAAGTTGATGAAGGAGATCGACGCGGACGGGGTGAACGGCGATACACAGGATGGCGTGCCGCTCGGGTTTTCGGTGGCCGCGGAGAAGATCGGGCACCCGCTGGCGTTTGAGCCGGAGGATGGGCCGAGCGACGAGGGGCTGGCGTGGAACGTGATGACGTGGGGGCAGTACGCGTTTCCGTTTTTGCCCATGGTGGACCGGTACAAATGGCTGGACACGCGGCACATGGTGAACATCAGCGACCGCTGGGATCCGCAGAAGACCAACGATCTGCAGTTCGCGTTCTTCAACGGCGTGGGGTGGGAGAGTTGGGAGAATGTGTGGGGCATCTGGGTCGGGATTACTCCGCGCGATGGCGAGGCAACGCGGCGCGTGGCAGCGCTGGAGCGGGGTGTGGCGCCGTTTCTCGTCAGCCCGGATTGGGAGCCGCTCTACCCGATGCACAACTTCGGTGTGTTTGCCAGCCGCTGGCCGCTAGGGCGCGACACCGTGTGGACCATCGTGAATCGCGATGGCTACGACATTGGCGGACGGCAGATGGATGTGACGCCGACGCCGGGAATGCGATACTTCGATCTCTACCACGGCGTGGAGTTGAAGCCGGAGACGGATGGGCCGGTTGCGGTGCTGAGCTTTGAGATTGAAGCGAACGGCTACGGCGCGATATTGGCGACTTCCGATGAGCCGAGCGCGCAGATGAAGGATTTGATGACGCGCATGGCGGCGATGACCGCGAAGCCGCTGACGGCTTGGCCCAATGAGCCATTGGTGTTGCAGCAGAAGATGGTGGAGATTGCTCCGACGGTTCCGGCGAGCGATGCGCCGGAGGGGATGGTGCGGATTCCGGGAGGAAGTTTCGATTTCAAGGTGCGCGGCACGGAGATCGAGGGCGACGCCTTGAACGGCGTCGATGTCGAGTATCCATGGGAGGATTCGCCGCGGCGTTTTCACGAAGAGACGATGCCGGTGGCGCCGTTTTATATCGACAAGTATCCGGTGACCAATGCGGAGTTCAAGAAGTTTCTCGATGCGACGGGCTACGCGCCGGCGGACAGGATCGATTTTTTGCGCGACTGGAAGGGTGGGATGTATCCGGCGGGCTGGGAGAAGAAGCCGGTGACGTGGGTATCGCTCGAGGATGCGCGGGCGTATGCGAAGTGGGCGGGCAAGCGGCTGCCGCATGAGTGGGAGTGGCAGCTTGCGGCGCAGGGCACGGATGGGCGCGCATATCCGTGGGGCAACCAGTGGATGCCGGCCAATGCTCCGACTCCGGCGACGGGGCGCACCATGCCGGGGCCGGCTGATGTCGATGCGCATCCGCAGGGCGCGAGCCCTTATGGCGTGATGGACATGGTGGGCAATGTGTGGCAGTGGACAGACGAGTTCGAAGACGAGCACACGCGGGCGGGGATTTTGCGCGGCGGCGAATATTACCAGCCGCAGGGGTCGATCTGGTATTTTCCGCAGGCCTATCGAAACGATGAACACAGCAAGTATCTGCTGATGGCGCCGGGGTATGACCGGTCGGGCGGGGCGGGGTTCCGGTGCGTGGTGGATGCAAAGTGAGCAGATCGATCAATTGTCCGATGATCCGATGGTCGGATGACTTGAGATTTGTCATGCGACTTCGTTTTCCAGTGTGCCGATGGGGTCGATGGTGATGCGGATGCGGTCGCCGCTGGCGAGGGTGAAGCTCGATGGCGGCACAATGCCGGTGCCCGTCATGAGGAAACAGCCATTCGGAAATGAGTTGTCGCGGAAGAGATAGTCGACTAGCGTTTGCGGGTCGCGCTTGAGTTCTGTAAGCGCGATGGAGCCGGAAAACTCTGCCTTGCCGTTGCGTAGAATTTCGAGTGCAATTTCGGTCGAGGGTGGGAGCGGGTCTGAGCCGATGAGCACGCCGGGGCCGAGGGCGCAACTGCCGTCGTAGACCTTGGCCTGGGGAAGATAGAGCGGGTTCTCGCCTTCGATGTCGCGGGAGCTCATGTCGTTGCCGATGGTGGCGCCGATGATTTTGCCGGCGGGGCTGACGAGCAGCGTGAGTTCCGGCTCGGGCACGGACCAGTGGGCGTCGGCGCGGATGCGCACCTGGCCGCCGTTGCCCACAGTGCGGCTGGCGGTGGATTTGAAGAACAGCTCGGGGCGCTCGGCGGTGTACACGCGATCGTAAAAGCTGCCGCCGCCCGCGTCTTTCGATTCCTCCATGCGCGCGCCGCGGCTGCGGAAATAAGTAACGCCCGCGGCCCACACCTCCTGGCGGTCGATGGGTGCGAGCAATTCAGCCGCATCGAATTCATTGGTGGGAGCGGTGCTGGCGATCAGGGCGCCGAGGAATGCCTGCAGGTCTTCATGCACGATCAGGGCGTCCCACCATGAGACACCTCCGGTGCGGTAGTAGTGACCATCCTGCTCGACGAAACAACCACTCTTGGCGCGGTAAAGCCTCACGTGCGATAACCTCCACCAGTATTCTGCTGACAGACCGAATGGTAACGCAGCGGGTAAAGCGTCCTGATTTTTGACGTTCGAGAGAATTCGGCGGAGAGCACACCTCGGGGATGAAACCCCGTCTCAATTCCGCCTGGTTGATGTCCGGGCTGACGCTCGGACCTACCCTTGAACCACCTCCGGCTTGCCTGTGCGCAGAAGCAGAAGCGGGCATTGCGCCAGCTTGACGATCTTTTCGGCGGTCGAGCCGAAGACGAGCGGATGCCAGCCGCTGAGGCCGTGGGTCGAGATTACGATGAAGTCGATCGCCTCCCGCTCCGCCGCCGCCATGATGTTACCTGCCGTGTCGTTGCCTTCTTCGATGGAATAGCTCACGCCGATTCCCCGAGCCTCAAGATCCGTCTTGTATGCGGCGAAGCGGCCTTCGGCTCCTTTTCTGGCATGATCGAGGAACTTGGCTTCGGGGAAAAAGTCGGGCACCGTGGAAGTTACAAACACCGGGACGACGTGCACCAGAACCAGCACGGCATGATAATGGCGGGCGAGATCGGCGGCCGTATCGAGCGCCGCATGGGACGAGGGGCTGAAATCCATGGGCACGAGGATTCTGCTGGGGACAAAGTTGAGAGCGGGTGCTTCCGGCATGCAATCTCCTGGCTGCATCGGCGTTCAATGCGGCCAAGTTAAGCATACAGTCAATCGCAGGAATATATGCGCCTAGCGGTGATGGCCGCCGCCAAAGGAGTGGCCACCGCCGGAGTGGCCGTGGCTGCTCATGTGCGGAGCCTTAGGCATTTTTTCGTGGCCGAAGTTCTTGGGCATCTTTTCTTCATGGAAGCTCTTGGGCATGCGGTCGCCATTGAAGCCTCCGAAGGCCTGGTCGGATTTGTGGCCACCGCCGAAGAGATGGAAGCCTCCGGACTTTTCCGGCTTGACTTGTTCGGACCTGAATTGCTGCCCGCCGAAGGCGCGGTTCATCGAAGGCTCGGAGTACCGCTCGCCAAAGTTGCGCTGTGGCATCGTTGCTTGCGCATGATACTCCGGCATGGTCCGGCCATAACTGTCGCCGGGGCGATAACCGTAACCCTCGCCGGGGCGGCTGGCGAAGCTTGAGCCGTAGCCCTGGCCATAACTCGGGCGAACCGGCTCCGGAGCGCGGCTATAAGCCTGTTGGGGCCGCGCCGCATAGGGCTGCGGGCGGGCCTGCGGCTCGTAGCCGTAGTTCCCAAAGGCAGGGCGAACTCCGTTGCGCTCGGGCGCTGCGAAGCCTGGACGCGGAGCTTCAATGGGGCGGCTCTGCGCAAAACGGTCCGGCTGGCGGTCGAACGGCATGGGACGCGATGGGAGACTGTCTCTTCCAGCCCAGTTGTTGCCCTGCGGGAAGCGGTTATATTGCTCGCCGGGCCGCGCGACTCCGGCGCGGTTGGGCATCCCGCCTTGGAATCCGCGAGGACTGCGAGACGGCAGATTCCAGTGGGCGACCGATGTACTGTGCGAAGAGTAATTCGAGTGGTTGAAGAGAACGGTGTTGGCCAGCCAGTCGAGTCCCCAGGCCAGCGCGCCCCACGGCGTGGCGCGGAAGGCGCCCATTGCAATGCCCGGACCGTAGTGGAGCAGCGCTGAGCCCGCATAGGAGCCGATGGAGCCGAGGGCGCCGAGCAGCGAAAAGCCGCTGTAAGGCTGCACGGGCGCTCCGTATGCGTCCCATGGATTGTAGGACGGGACGTAGACCACCGAAGAGTTGACCGGCGCGAGCTGAATGTAACCCTGGTCGTCGTTGACTGCCTCCTGCGGAGTGTTCTGCAGTGTCCCGGCGGATTCAGCGCGCTGGCGCATCACTTGGATAGTCTGCAGTACATCCTGCGGCTGGTTAAAGTAGGCGTTGCCGAGCGCGGTGGTCCACGGCAGGTTGCGGTCCATCTCGGCGAGCACCTGCGGAAAGGCGGTGAGGGCCTTTACGCTGGGATCCCAGGTTTGTGCGTCGGCTCCGGCAACGATCTGGTCAGGCGGGGCGTATCCCATGGACTGTCGCCACTGGTCGGCGGCAGCTACCTGCGCGGGATATGTTGCCGCGGCGAGGATTTGCGCAACCAACGTGTCAGGGTAGAGCGCGATGGGGGCGACCATCTGCTCGAGTTGCTCGGCATTCAGCGGCTGAGCGGCCGGACCTGCGGCTTGCGGCGGTCCATAGATGTCGGATGGATCGCCCTGTGCGGGCTGATCGTAGGGTTGCTGCTGGTCATAACCTTGTTGCGGGCCTTGTTCTGGGCCTTGCTGCGGCTGCGGCGGGTGAGGCTGCTGGGCGTATTGAGGTTGGGCGTAAGGCTGTTGCTGCTGCGGATCGTAGGGCGGCTGCTGAGCGTACTGCTGCTGGTTATAGGTGGGCGGCGCATAGGCCTGAGCGGGCGGCGCGTAGCTCAATCGCTGATTGGGAACGGGTTGGATGTAGGGATTGGGCGGCTGCCAGGCCTGCGCTTGAAGTCTTCCCTGCCCCAGGGCGAGCAAAGCCAATGCCGCCGCGGGTAAAACGAACCGATTGAGGGATTTCAAATCCTTTGGGGACGTGCCGACAGCGACAGCTGCCGAGCTTGTTGCCGGGTGAGAGAGAACAACCCACATCGAACGTCTTACGCGCAGGTCCTGTTGCGGTTTCATGTACCCTCTTGTTGGCCGTCCGTGCGAACCTGCGATGGAAGCGCGGCCAATTCCCGTGCTGCGATTTGACTTCGATGAGTCCGGCGCCGGGGCAGGGCCGGTGCCGGTTCGAAGAGCGGTTTCCTGTGTCAACCCGGCGGGTGGGGGTTAGTTGCGTGATTCTGGGAGCTAAATTGGACGATCTTTCGCATCGGCGGAGTACGTCCGAACGGAGACGCCGGGGGCGTCCGGCTCTCAATCCCCGTTGGTCGCGGCTAGAATTCAGGAATGAGCGGCCCGCATGAGATCGACTCCCACGATCCGCTGGAGTTGTTCGACTCGTGGCTGAAGGACGCGGAGGAAAGCGAGCCCAACGATGCGAATGCGGCGGCTCTCGCGACCTCGACCGCGGACAGCGCGCCCAGCGTGCGCATGGTGCTGGTCAAGCCGATCGCGGGGCAGCGCTTCTCGTTTTTCACCAACGCCGAGAGCCGAAAAGGCAGGGAGATCGCGGAGAATCCACGAGCGGCGCTCTGCTTCCATTGGAAGACGCTGCGGCGCCAGGTGCGCGTGGAAGGACCGATTGCCGAACTCGGCGCGAGCGCAGTCGATACCTACTTTCACAGCCGGCCGCGGGAGAGCCAGATCGGCGCCGCAATTTCAGACCAGAGCCGGGTCCTGGCTAGCCGCGCGGAGCTCGAAGACAGAGCGCGGAGATTCGCCGAAGCGAACCCGGGAGAGATTCCCCGGCCGGCGCACTGGCGGGGATATTCAGTGAACGCCGAGCGGATGGAATTCTGGATCAGCGGCGCCAACCGGCTGCACGATCGCTTCCTGTTTACGAAACAAGGCGGCCGATGGCAGAAGGTTCGGCTTTATCCGTGATTTTCTTTCCTGTTCAGAACGGCGGCCATTCGAGGGGCGCGCCTTCAAGCAGCGCGGCGCATTTTTCTACGCGGAACTCGCCGTCGTGGACCGAGAAGGCGCGCGGATGGCCGGTGGAACCGGTGCTCCACAGCGAGCAGCCGGCGTAGGCGCCGTCCTTGCGGACGATGTAGAACTCCATGTCGAGCAGGCGGATTTTGGTCATGTCGCCGTTGTAGTTGCGCACGATGCGGCGCAGGGCTTCCATGCCGGCGTCGTGCGGGCTCAGGCCCTGGCGCATGAGCTCGACGATGGTGTGCGCGCCGGCGATCTTGATGTTCTCTTCTCCGGAGCCGGTGGCGCCCGCCGAGCCCACGTCCTGGTCGGTGTAGCTGCCGGCGCCGAGGATGGGCGAGTCGCCGAGGCGGCCGGGGAGCTTCCACGCGAGGCCGGATGTCGTCGTCGCCCCGGAGATTTCGCCCTTGGTATTGACGACAGAGACGTGGATGGTGCCGGTGGTGGGCCAGAGAACCTGCTCGACGGCGTAGGCGCGGTCCGCGGGCGCGATGTTGAGGTCGGCGGCCATCTGCGCAAGTTTTTGCGCGCGGATGCGGATGGTTTCGGCCCACTCCGGCGTGGGATGGCGCGGGATCATTCCGGGCCTGAGCTGCGACGTGGCTGACTCGGGCTGCCGGTTCGATGAAAGACCGTGCAGGTCCATCGAGGGCTTGGGCGCGGGGCGGTCGGCGTAGGGGTCTTTCCACTGCGGGCTAGTCAGGCCAGGGCCCCACCAATCCATCTGCGAGTTGTTCTCCTTCCACAGCATCCAGATCTTGCGCGCGTCGTCGGTGAGCAGGTTTTCGCTGGGGAAGCCGAGATCGAGGGCGAAGCGCTCGGCGCCCTTGGCCACCAGCATCACGTGGCCGGTGTGCTCGTAGACCTTGCGCGCGACGAGGCAAACGTTTTTGATGTTCTGCACGCCGCCCACGGAGCCCGCGGAACGCGAGGGGCCGTGCATGCAGCAGGAGTCGAGCTCGACCACACCCTCTTCGTTGGGCAACCCGCCGAGGCCTACGCTGTGATCCTTGGGATCGTTCTCGCGGCCGAGGCAGACGTGGTGCACGGCGTCGAGCGTGTCGGCGCCGTCGAGGAGCATTTGGTACGCCTCCTGGATGGTGTTGTCGCCGGTGACGCGGGTGACGATGACCGGCTTGGCCGGCGGCTTCATCTGCTTGACGGCTTCGGCGGTCTGGGCCCATGCATCGGCGGTGAGACCGAGGCCTCCGGCGGTGAGCGCGCTCAGAGAGAGAAAATCACGGCGTGTGGTCATGTGCGGCATATTAACAGGAGGGCGCGAGGAGACCATTTCGATTTTGGTACGAGTTGGCCGGTGCGCATTTTGCGAAGTGTGATAGTGTGCGGCTGTGAGGGGCTGACTGGGCGCATGACTTTGGAGCCGAATCGATCTGGCCGGGGTTAGAAATGCAGGTCCTTCGACTCGTCGCAGCGGCGACTCGCTCAGGATGACACCTCTTATAGAGCAGATCTCAAATGGAAGATACTTGGTCTTATGTCAGGATCAGGCCGGCGTCACGATCGATCTTATATTGACTTAGCGGGTAACTTAGATGGACGTAGCAGAGGAGACGGGCGTCGTTCCAGTGGTAGTCGCTGCCGCCTGACCGGACCTGAATGCGGTCTTTGAGGTGGTGCTTGGCGATCAGCAGCACACATTGAACCGCTAGATCGTAGGGCCGGAAGCCTGTTTTGCAGGAATTGGAGCAGCGGCTGTTGCGGACCTTTTCGATTTCATCGCACGTGCGGGCCAGCCTGAAAGTCTCATAGCTGCAGTTGCCGTCGCAGGTGCGATGCTTGAGCAAAGTTCCCATCCCGAAGTACGATCCCTCGACAGCATTGTTCGAGCTGCCGACGCCGGCCGCATTCGCTGCCGGAAATGGAATGACGATTTCTTCGTTCCTGGCGTGACCGCAGGTCCACAGGCCGTTGAACGCGATGTGGTCCGCGTCGATCTCCGGCGGGCCTTCTCCGAGAGGTCCGGCGAGGCGGACTCCCATATCGTCGAGGACAAGAACTATGCGTTGGACATCGGCGACGACGAGCGAGAAAGAGTCCCGGTCGATTTGTTGCTCGATCTCCCAGTAGTGGCAATACCCCATGACAGCACTCCGAATCGTAGCCAAATTGTACGGGATCGCATTCGCAGGCTGGATGGAAGCTGCGGGCGAGCTGGGGTTGATCGAAGGCGACGCGGTATTCTCAAGGTGCTTGAGGTTGCGCGGCTCAGGAGAGGTGCATGGATGATTGCGATTACTAAGAGGGGAACAATTGCGGTGGCGTTGCTTGTATTCGCGGGCGCTTCGCATTTAAGGACGACCGTGGCGCGTGGTGACGGAACTGCGTTCGGACAAGATACGGCGGCGGGACAGGCGCAGAGGCCTACCAGCACGCCTTATACAGGGGACCTTTCGATCTTCGAGTATCCCGACCGGGACAAGAAGCTGCACGTGGACCGGGTGATGGATCTGCTGGGAATCGCGCCGGGAAAGGTGGTTGCCGACATCGGTGCGGGATCGGGATGGTTCACGGTTCGCGCGGCGGCGCGCGTGGGCGCGGGCGGCCAGGTGTATGCCGAAGATATCAATCCCAAGGCGATTGAGTACATCGCAGATCGCGCATCGCGGGAGAAGCTCGGGAATGTGCGGCCGGTGCTGGGAGAGGTCGACGATCCCAAGCTGCCGGCGGATAGCGTGGATGCGGTTCTGATTCTGAAGACTTATCACGAATTTGCGCGGCCGGTGGCGTTGATGGAGAAGGTGAAGGTTGCGCTGCGGGCGGGGGCTAAAGTGGGCATTATCGACCGTAATGGCAACGGGACCGATCATGGAGTGATGCCGGAAATCGTGGAGCGCGAAATGGCGGAGGCGGGATTCAAGCGCGTGGGCAAGTACGACTTTACCAAAAGCGACGGTCAGGATTATTTCCTGATCTTCACGGCGAATTAGTGTCCTCGAGCTGACCGCTCGAAGGAACGGCAACGGGCCAACGGATTAAGATTCTCCCCAGGAGAAAGCGCTTGGCTCTCTGGAATTCCTTTCTGATCGCCTTCAGCGTGCTTCTGCCGCTGATCAATCCGCTGGGGTCGGCGCTTGTGTTTCTGGGGCTGATGGGCGACGCGCCGCCCAAGGTGTTTCGCTCGCTGGCGCGCCGGATCGCCATCAATAACGTCATCTTCCTGGCGGTGATCGAGCTGCTGGGCGCGACCATGCTCAACTTCTTCGGCATTTCCCTGCCCATCGTGCAGCTCTCGGGCGGAATTGTCATCGCGGCGATGGGATGGGGCCTGCTCAACGAAAGAAGCGCGGGCGCGACCCCCAGGAACAAAGCGGAGGAGACGGGGGCCAGTGGCGATCCGGATACGCAGCATCTTGAAGAGCAAGCGTTCTACCCTTTTACCTTTCCGATTACCTCGGGGCCGGGAACGCTGGTGGGGTTGCTGACGCTGACCGCGCACATCTCCAGCCACGCACTTACGCAGAATATCCTCGGCCACCTCGGGGTGTTTCTGGCCGTGGTTGTGATCAGCCTGCTTTGCTATTTCTGCTACGCCTACGCACCGAGGATCACCAAGGCGATTCCGCCATCGACGGCTCATGGCATATTGAGGGTGATTGCGTTCATCCTGCTGAGCATCGGCATCCAGATCGCGTGGAACGGGCTCTCCGCGCTGCTTGCCGGCGTGCTGAAAAGATAGTCTGGAACTGCGCGCACGGCGGGCGCGAACTCGCTACGCATCGGCGGCTCGGTCAAGATCGACCATCCTCTCGATCCGGCCAACAAGTATCTGTCTCACTCCTTCGTCGAGTCGCCGAACATGATGAATGTCTATAACGGCAACGTCGTCACCGATAAGCATGGCGTGGCGACCGTAGTGCTGCCCGATTATTTCGAGGCGCTCAATCGGGATTTTCGCTATCAGCTCACGGTGATCGGGCAGTTTGCGCAGGCTATTGTGGCCGCTAAGATCGCCAATAACAAGTTTGTGATTCGCACGAACAAGCCGAAAGTCGAGGTTTCAAGGCAAGTTACCGGGATACGACAGGATGCTTATGCCAATGCGAATCGCATTCCGGTGGAGGAGGATAAGCCGGCGGCAGAACGGGGTTATTATCTGCATCCGGAAGCGTTCGGCCAGCCTGATAGTAAGAGTATTGCTGCTGCACCTAAGCCCGTGGCCCCCAATCAATACACACAGGTGAATTCGAGGTAGGTCTTCGATCGAGTAAATTTGTTTCTAAAGCATCGTGGTATCCCAGGTCTCAAAATCGAGACCTGGGGCACCCAGGTCTGTGGATAGGTCAGAGCGGGAACAGCTTTGTTATTTCTTGCGGATGGCGGTCCAGCGGCCGTCGGCCCGGCCTTCGACCCTCATTCTTCCCCTTGCCGAGTCGCCGTCGACCCAGCCGGCGAGGGTTGCGGTTACGGTGCCGGGCTGTTCGGGCCAGATGCCGCTGAAGGTCAGTTCGAGATAGCCGTCGCGCCAGCCGCCGCCGATCTGCTGGTTGGCGCCGAGATCGCCGGACCAGATACCGACCAGAGTGTTATCCTGGCGGACCAACTTCATGGTGCCGGTGTAAGTGCCGGCGTCGCTCGCATAAGTTACATCCCATGTGCCGGCGGCATCTCCGCCGTTCTCGATCGGATCGGGTTGTACGTTGGTAATTCTGAGATTGGAGAAATAGGTTTCCTCGCGGGCATAAGTCCACAAGGCTATTGTTCCCTGTAAGTCCTCGCCTTTCATTCCATCCACAATAAGGCTCGGGTCTGGAGAGCCATTCAGATATAGCTTTGCCAGGCGGCCGTGCACGTCGTTCTTGACGGGAATCCATTCGTCGAGCTGGAGATCGGCGTAGGACTCATAGATGAAGGGCCACTCGCGGCGCAGCTTCTCCCAGCCGAAGCCGGGCTCGGCGGTGTATTGCACGGAATGATTGCGCATGGCCTGGTCGTCGGACTTCGAGTTGCCGGGGCGGAGATAGAACTGCTCGAAGTGTGCACCGTCGGGGCGGGCACGGAACACAATGCCGCTGAAGCCAGGCATGCGGACGCCGGGCGGCGTAGTGATGTGCGTGGCCATGTCGAATTCGATCGCGCCGTCGCGGAACTGCGTACCGTTGACGAAGGCCAATCCGTCTTCGCCTTCGGCGGTGAGGCGAATGCATTTGCGGCCGCGGTACTCGGCGGGCTCGGCCTTGACGCCGGCGAGCGTGAGATCTTTGGCATCGGTCAGTGCGAAGGTCTGCGAGGGCGGGACGGGCGAATCTGCGCTGCGAGGCGGGAGCGCGCGGGCGGTGTGGGGCGCGAAAGAAGCAAGCAGCAGGGCCGCGGTGCAAAGCGACATCTCGATGGCCGGTTTCATGCGCCAAAGAGTAGTCGGCATGGGCGTCGGCGGCAAGGGGTTTGTTATGAATTGAGCGATAGATGGTATGAATTCGTCGAACCGGCCAGATTCGTCACGACTCCGACTGCGTAGTCTTGTGCATTCCCACCCTTGCGGCAAAAAGCAGTCGCCGCGGCGACCGCCGCAAGGATGGGGCACCCACATTGGTGCGATAAGACACGGTCAGAGAGCTCAACGAGTCAGGATTATTCACTGGCCGTGGATGATCGGATCTCCGGCGATGTTGAGGTGGACGCGATAGACGCTGGTGCTGGCGGTGATGTAGAGGGTCTTGCGATCGGGACCGGCCCAGTTCAGGTTGGCGGTGCGCTCGGGCATGAGGATGGTGCCGAGAGGCTTGCCTTCGGGCGAAAAGATCCACACGCCGCCGGGGCCGGCGCTGTAGATATTTCCCTGCTCGTCGATCTTCATGCCGTCGGGCGCGCCGGGGCGCGGGTCGCTGGTGGCGTCGTAGAGAAGCTTGGGTTCTGTGAGTTTGCCGTCGGGCAGGACGCGGTAGCGCATCCATATCTTCTTGGGCTCGGAGTTATCGACGTAGAGATACTTTTCGTCGGGCGAGAAGGCGATGCCGTTGGGGCGGGTGAGGTCGCTGACCAGGAGCTGCAACTCGGCGTTCGCGGGCGGCGCGCCGGGCTTTTGATCGGTGGCGTGAGGAAGGCGATAGACGCCGTTGACCTTGAGCTGTTTTTCGGGGTCGGTGTCTCTCTGCGTGCGCAGGCCGTAGGGCGGATCGGTGAAATAGAGCGAACCGTCGGAGCGATAGACGAGGTCGTTGGGGCTGTTGAGGCGCTTGCCCTGGTAACTGTCGGCGAGGATCGTGATGGTGGCGTTGGGGTCGAGCGACTCGAAGCGATAGACGTCGCGCTGCGCGTGGCCGGCCACGGTGAGTCGGCCTCGGGCGTCGAGGGTCATGCCGTTGGAGCCGGACTCAGGTCCGCCGTAGGGCTCGGCGCCTTTGTAGCCGCTGGGCTTGAGGAAGACGCTGACGCCGGAGCCGGGAGTCCATTTATGGATGGTGTTGGCGGGAATGTCCGCGAAGTAGAGGCTGTCGCCGGCCCAGATGGGGCCTTCGGTCCAGGTGAAGCCGGTGGCGATTCGCTCGAGCGCGGCGCCGGCGGGAATGATCTGGTCGATGGTGGGGTCGAGGCGATCGACTTTGAGGGGCGCGGAGGAAAGGACGTCGGGGCTGGCGGCGGGCGTGGGCGCGGATGTTTTCTCGGTGGTCGAGTGGCAGGCGGCGAGGGTCATGGGCAAGAGCAGAAGGATCTGGGTCAGATTTATTCGGCGCATTGAGTGTACAGCCCTCCTGGCACAACAGGGGAAACGAATATTCTGGACGACCTCCATTAGTATGCGTTTGGCTGAGTTCGTCAAGAGACGGCAGTTCCCTCACCTGCTGTTCAGGAGTTCTTGTGCGGCGGGAAGGCCGCCGGCGCGGAGAATGCCGGGAACGTTAAAGTGTCGTACATAGTCGGCGTCGGTTGGGAGTTGGGGGACGTTCTCGAGGTGAAGCGTGACGGGTTGATTGATGACGGCGGCGGCGAAGGTGGCCCAGACGGCTGCGTCGCCGGTGGCGTAGAGATCGACATTGGGACTGGTCTTGTGAGCGTAGACGATGGCGGTGACGACGTCCTGCACGCGGGCGGCGTCGACGGAGACGTTGAAGGTGAGGAAGCGCGGGTAGCCGGCGGCGGCATCGGCGAGGTCTTCTTCCTCGGTGTCGCCTGGCGGATAGAGCGTGGGGACGACGGCGGGATCGCCGGGGCGCGGGGCTTTGGCGGCGCCGGTCTGGAATGCGTCGATGAGCAGGATGGGGCGGCCTTCGCTGCGCAGGCGCTTGACTGCGGCGGATTCGAGCGCGGCGGCTGAGCCGGCGGGATCGATGACAATGGCGGGACTGCCATGACCGTCGATCCAGATGCCGGGAACGCGGTCGCTTCGTGCGGCGCGGCTGAGCACAATGGATTGGCCGTTGAGTTCGGCGACGATGTCTTGCTGCTGAGGAATCTCGACGGCCAGGGTCTGGCGGAGGCGGTCGCGGAGGAACTCGGTGTCAGCGATCTGTTGGTTTTGTGCTTCGGCGCGCTCTTTCCAAAGTCGAAACACGCCATCGAGGTCGAGGGCATTGGCGGGGAGCGCGCGGTTGGAGAGCACTTCCATCTGCTGGACCATGGGGATGTCGATGTCGTGCTCGATGAGCTCGGACGACGCGCTCAGGCCGGGGTTCTGCTTGGCGAAAGAGCGGTAGACGGCCTCGCGGCTTTGGCGGTTGAAGTTGTGCGGGGCGTCGATCTGGACGACTTCGACCTGGTCGGCTTTGCCGAAGAGGTCGTAGATGCGCTGGATAGCGGGAAACTCCTGTCGGGGGACGTTGTGCGTCCAATCGCCGGTGGCGGAGACGAGGAGCATGGGCTTGGGCGCAAAGAGTGCGACGATTTCGACATTGCTGGTGTCGAGGCGCAGGCCGGGGGCGTTCTCGCACAAGTCGCCGCCCTGCATGATGGCCGAGACCATGTTGACGGGCGCGGCGAACTGGATGCGGTCGTCGACGGCGGTGAGCAGAAAGGTTTGGGTGCCTCCGCCCGAGGCGCCGGTGATGCCGAGGCGGGTGGCGTCGACGTCGGGAAGCGCGGCGAGGAAGTCGAGGGCGCGGATGGAGTCCCAGAGTTGAAGGCCGAGCGGGCCGAAGGACCAGAGGCGTTGTTCGGGGCTGCCGTAGCGGTGCGGCAACTGGAGGGTGTCGTTGTAGCCGACCATGTCGTAGGCGAAGACGACGTAGCCCTGGCGGGCGAGGCTGATGCCGAGGGATGGGGCGGAGTAGAGCGGCTCGTTTTCCAGGCGGCCGTAGGGCCAGTGGCCCTGCGGGTTGAGAATGCCGGGGTGTTTTGCCTGGCCGTTGCGCGGGCGGTAGAGATTGCCGCCGAGATAGAAGCCGGGGAGCGGCTCGATGAGGACTTTCTCGATGGTGTAGTCCTTGGCTTCGAGCTTGCCGAAGATCTGCGGGTGCAGCGGAGTTTTTTCGGGCATGGGCGAGAGGCCGGCGGCGACGAGGATCTGATTGCGGAGAAGTGCGCGGCGCGGTTGCCATGCCTCAAGCGTGGAGAACTCGGGCAGAGGCAGAGGCGTATCGACGTTCGTGAGATTGACGTTGCGGGCGTCCGCAGCCGAAACCTTCGCAGTGGGTTGCTGGGCGTGAAAGACGTGCGTGTTTCCGCTGCACAATAAGGCGAGAGCGACAGCGCAAAGAGAGGGCGTCTTTCTCGGATCGAAATGGACGTGAGCTTTTTTCATTCTTGTTCTCGACTGGCGTTCCTGAGCGGGACGCGATTGGTTTGCCGGGCCGGCATCAGTTTGCGGGGGACTTCGCTGGATCGCGGGTCGACTGCCAGGCGATCTGCTGCCAGCGTCCGTCGCGGCGGGCGTAGGCGGTGAGGATGAAAATGCTGACGTTAAAAGGGTCGTGCTGCATCCGCGAGTCCAGGACGCGGACCGCGTATTCGCCGTCGATCAAGGCGGTTTCTCCGAGGACGCGCACATGCAGGTTGCCGGGCTGCCAGGAGATATAGTGCAATTGGCCGGAGCGGATGGCGGCGAGGAAGCTGGATTTGGTGTCGACCTTGCCGCTGGCGTGGACGTAGGTGAGGTCGTCGGCGAGGAGCCGTTGCAGCGCGGGCAGGTCCGAGCGGCAAAGCGCGGCGACGCGAGACTGTTCGGCGACGAGGACCTGCTTTTCGGCGGCGGAGGCCGGAGATTCCGGTGCGGCAGGCGGCGGCGCGGCAACTGCCAGAATCAAACAGAAGATGAAGAACGGTTTGCGCATCGAGTGGGTCCTTCCATCGCGCCACCGAACCGGCGCGGCATCAAAATGAAGTATCCCAGGTCTCATCCGCCGCGGTTCGCCACGGCGAAAGACTCCGTGGCATCCAAAGCTCGTAGGAGAACACAGAGAATTGTACTCGGGCACAATGCGTGACGCGGCGCGTAAGGCCGAAGGATGCCAAGATACTACCCTTACACTGGAAGGTCACCGGGATTTGAGATGAAGGCAGCAATCCAGTTTCGGGAGGTTTCGTTTGCAACGCCGCAGGGACGGCTGCTGCTGGATCGGATTTCGCTCTCCGTCCCTGAGGGAACGACGACGGCGATTCTGGGGCGGAGCGGCAGCGGGAAGACTACCCTGCTGCGGACGGTGAATCGCATGGTGGTTCCGACCGGCGGCGACGTGCTGGTGGATGGCGAGAGCGCTGGCGCGGCAGACCTCATCTCCTTGCGGCGCGGGATCGGGTACGTGATCCAGGAGACGGGGCTGTTTCCGCATTTTACGGTTGAGCGGAATGTGGGGCTGGTGCCGGAGCTGCTGGGTTGGGACCGGGCGGACCGGATTCGGCGGAGCCATGAGTTGCTGGCGGCGGTTGGGCTCGATCCGGCGAGTTTCGCGCGGCGGTTTCCGCACCAGCTTTCCGGCGGCCAGCGGCAGCGGGTAGGGTTGGCGAGGGCGCTGGCTGCCGACCCTAAAATCCTTCTCATGGACGAACCGTTCGGGGCGCTCGATCCGCTGACCCGCGCGGAGATGCAGGACATGCTGCGCGAGCTGATGGGGCGGATGCGGAAAACGGTGTTGCTGGTGACGCACCACCTGGATGAGGCGCTCTACCTGGCGGACCGGATTGTGCTGCTGGGCGAGGGCCGGCTGATTGCCGAACACTCGCCGGCGGAGTTCATCGGGTCGCGGGAACCGGAGGTCGAGTCGTATGTCAGGGCCCTTCATCGCGGCGAGCTCGGCGCAGCGCCGGCGAGGCCATTGTGAGCGCCGGGTCCCTGGCGCGGTACGGCGGCGAGATCGCCGAGCTGACCCTCGAGCACCTGTGGCTGACCGCGGCGGCGATGCTTTTTGCGACGGCGATTGCGGTGCCGTTGGGAATCTGGCTGACGCGGGCGCCCAAATGGGCGCGGCCGGTGACGGGGGTGGCGAACATTTTGCAAACCATTCCTTCGCTGGCCATGTTCGGATTCCTGCTGCCGCTGCCGTGGCTGGGCGAGCGGGCGGCGCGGATCGCCATCGTCGCTTTGACGGCCTACGCTCTCTTGCCGATTTTGCGGAATACCTTTGCGGGGATTCAGGGAATCGACCGGTCGGTGATCGAAGTGGCGACGGCGTTGGGGCTGACGGACTGGCAGCTCCTATATAAGGTAGAGCTGCCGCTGGCGGCGTCGTTCATTCTGGCCGGGCTGAGGACGGCAACAGTGACCTGTGTGGGAATTGCGACGATTGCCGCAGCGGTGGGAGCGGGAGGGTTGGGCGAGCTGATCTTTCGCGGCGTGGCCTCGGTGGATAACCGGCTGGTTCTGGCCGGGGCGATTCCGGCGGCGCTGCTGGCGCTGGCGGCCGACGGCGCGCTGGGACTGCTCGAGCGGCGACTCAAGGTTGAGCAGGGATGATGCGCCGATTCTTGAGTAACGGACGCTCATGGCTCAATGGTTTCCCACCCTTTCGCCCGAAGGACGGCGAAAGGATGGGGCACGGAGAGCTGGCGCTCCTGGCCAGCGGTGTTGCGTGGCTTTGCTTGATGATCGGATCCTGCGCGCCGCCGCGGGCGGATCATCCCATTATTGGAGCGAAGAATTTTACCGAGCAGGTGGTTTTGGGCGAGCTGCTGGCCCAGGAGATCGAGGCTAAAACCAGCTTGAAGGTGGAGCGAAGGTTTTATCTTGCAGGGAGTTACATCTGCCAGCAGGCGTTGGTCGCGGGGCGTATCGACGCGTATGTCGAGTACACGGGGACAGCGCTGACGGCGATCCTAAAGCAGCCGGTGGATCGCAACCCGGAGACTGTACTGAACACTGTGCAAAGGCTTTACGCCTCGCGCTATCAGGTCACGGTGGGGCCGCCGCTGGGGTTCGAGAACACTTTTGCCATGGTAATTCGCGGGGACGATGCGCGGCGGCTGCACTTGACGACGCTGAGCGAGGCGGCGAAGTACACACCCGAATGGCGGCTGGGGGTGGGGTATGAATTCGAGCAGCGGCCGGACGGGCTGCCGGGATTATCTGCAGCATACGGACTCAAGTTTGCTGCGCCGCCACGCACCATGGACCTGGGGCTGCTTTACAGGGCGCTCAACTCCCACCAGGTCGACATGATTGCGGCCAATTCGACCGACGGGCCGATCGAGGAGTTTGGGTTAACGGCGCTGGCGGACGACAAGCACTACTTTCCCCCGTATCAGGCTGTTCCGCTTGTTCGGGACGAGGCGCTGCGGAGATGGCCCTATATAAAGGATGCGCTCGACGCGCTGGCGGGGAAGATCTCCGCCGACGACATGCGAGGGATGAACGAGGCGGTGGATGGACAACATCGGGATCCGGCCGAAGTCGTCAAGGAGTTCAGGTCGAGACACGGACTTTAGCGGGATGGGGGTTTTCGGTTCATGCAGTCGCGGGTACACTGGAGATATGGCGGAGATCAAGCGCAGGAAGACACCGACGGTCAAGATCGGGCAGGTGCGTGTCGGCTGGGAAGTACCGGTCGTTGTGCAGTCGATGACCAACACGGATACGGCCGATGTTGCCGGCACCATCGAGCAGGTTGCGGCCCTGGCTCTGGCCGGGTCGGAGCTGGTGCGCGTCACGGTAAACAACGAGGACGCGGCTGCGGCCCTACCTTATATATGTGACGGGCTGGAGAAGCGGGGCGTGCGGGTGCCGATCGTCGGCGACTTCCACTATAACGGACACATTCTATTGAAGAAATATCCGGCGACGGCACGGGCGCTGGCCAAGTACCGGATCAATCCGGGGAACGTGTCGATTGGGCGAAGAGACGACGATAACTTCAGGATCATGGTCGAGTGCGCGGTGGAGAACCAGAAGCCGGTGCGCATCGGGGTGAACTGGGGTTCGCTGGACCAGGCGCTGCTGACGCGCATGATGGACGCGAACAGCAAGCTGGCCGAGCCGCAGCCGGCGCGCGAGGTGATGATGGAAGCGATGGTGGTGAGCGCGCTGGACTCGGCTGCCGCCGCCGAGCGCTATGGGCTGCGTCACGACCAAATCATTCTTTCGGCGAAGGTTAGCGGCGTGCGTGACCTGATCGATGTGTATACGAACCTGGCCGCGCGATGCGATTATGTGCTGCACCTGGGGCTGACCGAGGCGGGGATGGGAGCGAAGGGGCTGATCGCGTCGACAGCCGGGCTGGCGCCGCTGCTGCTGGCGGGGATCGGAGACACGATCCGGGTGAGCCTGACGCCCAAACCGGGCGGGGATCGGACGGAGGAAGTCCAAGCGGCTCAACAGATTCTGCAGTCATTGTCGATCCGAAGCTTTATGCCCCAGGTGACCAGCTGTCCCGGCTGCGGGCGGACCACGAGCACCTATTTTCAGGAGTTGGCGGAGCAGATCCAGAGTTACCTGCGGACGCAGATGCCGGAGTGGCGCAAGCGCTACGCCGGCGTTGAGGAGCTGAAACTGGCGGTGATGGGTTGCGTGGTGAACGGGCCGGGCGAGTCGAAGCACGCCAATCTCGGAATCAGCCTGCCGGGGACGTTTGAGGAGCCCAAGGCGCCGGTTTACCTGGATGGCAAGCTCTATACCACGCTGCGCGGGGATACGATTGTGGCCGAGTTCAAACAAATCCTTGATAAATATGTAGATAGCCACTACGGGAAAAGCGCGAAGAGCGAGGAGCTGGTGGAGGTGTAAAGACGGGGAACGAGGGGACGAAGGGAGCGAAGACGCGTCATCGTTACCGGGCTTTCGGTAGCTCAGCCGGCATTTGAGCCCCGGCTAGCTACTCGAATCGAGAATGCAGTGCCCGTGACTGCTTTAGTTTGTTGCCTTATCTTAGATATTTCTAAAGAAACACATATTGTATTGTTTGTTGAGATTTGATAAATCATACATTTACTCAATCTAACAGTCTGAGATGACCCATTCTAGTCAGTTGCCGGTGCACTTTGTCGAAATTGGACTGTTGGCTTGCGAAGTTACGCCGATAGTTGTACTTAGGCCTGGATTCCATTACCTAAGTTACCCCCGGGAGAGGCATCGGTCATGTGACTAAAGCTGCGTCGGTACAACGGTTGTGGAGTTGTTCCCGGGTTGGTTCGGTGGTGAAATGGCTTTGATAAATAAATTCTTCAATTACCCAGAAAGGTCGTGGATTGTGGCTACTTCCGCCCCTCAAGAGTCCCGCAATACGTCTTCATTCCCACTCCCCCAAGGCCCGGAAGCGGCGTTTGAGCCGTCTGCCGTGCGCCCCATGAACCTGGTTTATGCCCACGCAATGGTCGGAGGCGTACTCGGAGTCCTGTTTGCGATTGCGATCACGGCTCCCATGACGCCCAAGAACGACGCCGCTGTGCAACCGCGCCCTGCGACCCAGCAAGCCGTCTCGGCGCGCCCGGCGACTCCTCCGGCACCCACGCCCGTGGTGCGCGATCTTGGATTGTTTAGCACCGGACTGGGCGGATTGAAGGGCCATTTGACTACAAGCTGGCTGGACAAGGTGAGCTATCAGCTCGAGATGGGGCCGGACGATCCCACGCAGACCGACGCCTTTGCGTATACGGTGAGCAATCCGCAGCACCCTCTTTCGGTCGCACTGGAATTGAAGGGAGCGGCTGGCCAATCGCTTTGCAATCAGGATGTTGTCGTAAAATACGATCCCCTCAAGGTGCTCAAGGCCAATGCCGATTTCGACCGGCTTGAGGCCCAGGAGCTGGAGCGGGAGCGCAGCGGCGACGTCTTCCAGAACGACCTCGGCAAGGATGGCAAGATCGAGTCGATCAGCTCGCGGGGAACCCTGCCCTGCACCAAGCAGCAGTTCGACAGCGTGGCGGCCTGGAGCTTTGCCGCGCAGTTCCCCGACCTGCGCGAACAGGAAGCTTTGCTGAAGGCGCATACGGCTGGACAGGTTGTCGCTCGGGCTGCGGCGCCGCAGGGGCATTTGGCCGCAAAGACGCCGGTGAGTCCTAGCATCGTCGCGGCGCTGAAGACGCCTGTTCTTCCGGCGAAGACGGCCGAGACGGCGCCGGTTATCGCTCAGGCGCTGGCTGTCGCTCAGACACCGGCTGTCGCCCAGGCGCCGGTGAAGACCGCGGCCGCGGATTTGTCGACTCTGGCGCAGGCCACGGTGGCGCACGCGCCGGCGGCATTCACCTACGCGATTGAAGGCGACGACGAGATCGTAGACGTCAACGCCGCGCAGAAGAGCATTCAAACCACGGCGGGAAAGGTCTTCTTCGTCGAGGAGACCCTGGCGGCCAGCGATGCCGACGGGGTGCTTGACCAGCTGGCCAATATCCATTACCGCTGCGACCAGAACTCCAGCTGCACGCTGTCGCTTTCCGACGCGACGGTGCTGCATGCCACGCTGAGGACGCATCGCGCGTCCCCGGCGGCGACTGAATTGTCAATGTCGGATTCAATGAGCTCGCTGTTCGATGCGGGCGGAGTAGCAGGGATGGGCCGCTGATCCTTCGATTCCTGTTGGAATCGAATCTTTTCGGGATCAACGGCAACAGGTCGGAGCTCTTGCGGGAGCTCGCGGACGATCGAGAACCGGGTTTGCGACGGTGCGGACGGACTGAATTGGGACTGCGGAGTGGAGCCGCTGTTTCATTCATTCGTGCGCATTTCGCCGATTGCGGCGTAGAATGTCTGCACGTTTCTGGAAGAAGCTCCGATGATTTTGCGCCGCATGTGCGGGTTTGCACTGCTGGCCGCGATTGCGCCTCTGGCTGCATTCGCCGCCAAAGCGAAGCCGTGTATGACGGCGGAAGAAGCTGCGCAGATGGTCAACAAGGACATCTGTATTTCGGCGCACGTTTACGACGTGGTCGAGCTTCCGGACGGGACAAGGTTCCTCGACGTGTGCTCGCCGCAGACTCCGGATGAGGCCTGCCGGTTCACCATTGTGAGCTTGTGGGAAGATCGCGAAGATGTGGGCGAGCTGGCCAAGTATCGAGATACGGATGTGCAGGTGCGCGGAATTGTGCGACCCATGCACGGCCGGACGGGCATGGTGCTGAGCCATGCGCGGCAGTTTTATGGCGGGCCGCCGAAGTTCAGGCCCAACCCAAAGCTGGCGCACGGATTCAGCGGCGAGCAGGACCGGCCGCCGATCCTGGACCCGAACCTGCGCGCGCAGGGCGGGAGACGCAGTTTTATGAATTCGCGCGACGTGGAGACGCGGACGGCGAAGTGAGGGGTAAATCCGTTTTGCCCCGAGCCTTCGCAGCCTGAGGTGTTCGCCTCATTTTTCCACAAAGTGGTTGGCAATTCTTCCCCACACAAAAAGCTAACTCTCGCGTTATCGGTGATTTGCGTTGCAAAACCACACCGTTACTAAGAATGTTCCACGTGGAAAACCGGGCAGCTTTGGCCCTTGACAATCTTCCAAAGGCAAAAATTCTGCATGCTTAGGCCGTCGGGTCCGCAACTTCGTCGAGCGGCGGGGCGAAGCGGGCCCCGGCGCCCAGAATCGCGCAGGATATGACCAGGAAGATGAGGGTTGCGCCCAGGCCGAGGCGTAGATTTGTCCGGTCGGAGATGGCGCCGATGATCTGCGGGGAGAAGGTGTCGCCGAAGGCGTGGATGACGAAGAGGTTGAGCGAGACGGCCGTGGCGCGAACCGGTGCCGAGACCGAGTTGACGATGGCGGCGTTGAGCGGGCCGGTATTGAGGAAAAGAAAGAACTCCGCGGCGGCGAGGGACGGAATGGCCCAGGCGCGCGGGCCGAAGAAGATCAGGATCCCGAACGGCAGCGTCAGGGCCACGCTCCAGAAGGACAGAAGATAGAGGGCGCGGTCGTCGGTGCGTTGCCATCGTTGCGCGATCCATCCGCCGACCACTGTGCCGGCGATTCCGTCGATGGCGGTGATGGCTCCGACGGTGAGCGCGGAGCTGCCGGTGGAGAGCCCCGAGAACCGGCGCAGGAACTCAGGCACCCAGGCGGAGATTCCGCCCATGGCGAAGGTGAGCGCAGCTAGTCCGAAGGTGGCGGTGAGGAAGGCCGGGTTGCTGAAGAGTCCGAGAATGGTGACGCGAGCCGGGGTGGCTTTGACGTGGTCGCTGGCGCCACGGACCGGTTCCCTTCCCAGCCACCAGTAAAGCGCGGCGATGAGCAGGCCGGGGATGGCGCAGATGAAGAATGGTGCGCGCCAGCCCCAGAGAGAACCCAGTTGCCCGCCGGCCGTGTAACCCAATGCGGCCCCAACGGGGATGGCGACGTAAAAGATGGACAGGATCCGGTTGCGGTCGCGCTCGGGGTAGAAGTCGGCCAGCACAGCCGGAGCGTAGATGCCGAAAGTGGCCTCGCCGATGCCGACCAGCGCGTGGCGGATGTAGAGGCTCCGGTAATCGTGCACCCAGGCGGTGGCGAGGGTGGCCAGGCTCCAAAGGACGGCGCCGCCGATAATGAGCGGCTTGCGCGAGAAGCGGTCGCCCAGCCAGCCGGTGAGCGGGGCGGTGAGCATATAGGTGATGAAGAGCGCCGTGGTCAGCGCGCCCATCTGCTGGTCGGTGGAGTGGAACTCGCGCTGGATGAGCGAGATTTCGCCGGGCAGGATGTAGCGGTCGATGTAGTTGAGCAGGTTGAGGCCGATGAGGAGCAGCAGCGCAGTGGATGCGGGGTTCAGGCGGGCGCGGGCTGATGAGTCTGCGGTGGGCAAGGGGCGGCTCGCTCACCACGAATATCACATCAGCCCCAGTGACCAAACGAACCCCGTGACAGGCGGGGGCGGTCATGGTCGGGCGCAATTGCCGGAATTGAGAGTCAGACTGAAGTGGCGCCTACCGGCAGGTGAGCCTCTTTGCTGGCGACTTTGAGCTTTGCGGTTTCCGCGATCGAATCCGAGACAACCCAAGCTGCCCCCGCCAGTGCGGTAGCGATTCCGTTGCCGGCCCAGGAGAAATGGTCATGGGGCGCGGTAAAGAGCTTGGGCAGCCAGAAGAGAAGCTCAAATCCGACGATCATGGCTGCGAGCAGTCGCGAGGCCAGCGAGGACAGAATCCCGGAGAGGATGGCGGCGGCGGCCAGGAAAAAGCAGACCGTGGTGGTTGCGGCCCAAAAGAGTTGTCCCGGCGGAATCCATTTGGGAACCCAGGCGGGGAGCCCGGAAAAGTAAACCACGTGAACCACCCCGAAGGAGATCACGCAGATTCCGTAGGAGCGGCTGATCAGCGATTCTCTCCGCGCCAGCGCCGAGTCGCGCGGCGCCAGCGCTGCGCATAGAACCAGCCCGGCGATGACCGCCGAAAGCTCTTCGAAGACGTTGCCCCAGGAATCGTAGATTTTGGGGTCCGCGAGTGCCTTCGGCAACCACAGGAGAGTGAAGACGGAATAGACGGCGGTGAGCAGCGCAGCCCCGGCGCGGGCGGTGCGGGGCCACAGCAAGGCGAGCCCTCCCGCGAGCTCGCAGAGCGCGGCGATGTAGGCTAGCGCCGCGCGCCCCGGAATCCCTGGACTGACTCGTTGCCAGGAGGCGGCGAAATCTCCCCACGCGAAGCCGATGAGGCCGAGGGCGATGGCGCCGGCTGCGTAGACGCGAATGCCGAGGTTGGATGCGAAGCTGCGGTTTGCCATTGCAGACACCTTTGGCTGAGCGCCGAAGTCTCGATTGTCCGGAAGAGACCTGCCGTCGGCCATAGCCACTTTCACGTAGAAGGGCGATGCCAGTTGACTCCCCCCGGCGGCGGAACTGGCGGAAAATGTGCTGTTTAGGTCATTGGGGCACCTTTTTACAGCGGCTGTACCGCTGTATGAGGTCTGGCTAAGTGGTTGAATTTGCGGCGGTTGCGGCGTCGTACTGGCGTACTGCGGCTGTAATCCCGTCGAAGATGGCCCGGGAAGCGGCTGAATCTGCTGGGGTTGTGGGTTTGCTTACGGGCTCACGGGCGGGATTTGCCTGGGACTGCACCGGTGGGGTGGGGGGTGGGGTCCATGACTTAGGTGGCGCGGCTGCAGGCTGACGGGCCAGCTGTTTAGGACCGAGGACGCGCCGGTGCGCGAGTCCGCCGGGCGGGTAGCGGGCGTTCTTGAGGTGGTACGGCAGTCTCTCGATGAGGTAGGCGACCATGGCGGTGACGGTGGTGTCGTACTCGGCGGCGAGACGGCGCGTCTGGCGGTAGAGGTCGATGGGGACGGCTACGGTGATGTTTTTGATTTTTCTCATGGGGGTGGGGGAGGCCGGCGCTTAACAGGATGCGGAAAAACTCGGCATTTCCCGCGGAATCGGTGAAAGGTGTTCTTCCGGGGCTGAAGCCCCTTCCATTCTGCTGTCTTTGTGCGAGGGTTGAAACCCCCGCCTCCCTCCGGAACGAGTTTCTCCGTTGCCTGTTAAGCCACTGTGATGATTATCGCTAAACCGGGGTAAATTATCTGCAAATGGAATTGGTCTGGAATGTGCGGGTTGGGTCAGGGAGGGCTTGACGGACGGCGGGCTGCCGGGAGCTAACGCGTTATTGAGGCCGTCCAAAGGGTATCGGTTGCTGCCCCGAAGCCTCGACTGGCGTCAGTTCAAGATAGGCATGAAAGGCAGGGTGAATCTGATAGCGCCTCTTACCTACTGCTTTTGCGGTCTTTTTCGCTAGTACGCTTAGCTTTCCTTTTTGCTCCTGCTCATTTCCGAATACGAAATGTCCTGGCGAGGTTTCATACGACAAGAACGTGAGGTCTTGTAAGAGGCCGACCACATAATCGAGGTTCGTGATGCCCTGTCCGCTCTCTTCCAAGGCCTCCCTAATGTCGTCATCGGTCAATGTGCTCGGACCCCCGAACAGTTGGGTCGTAAAGTCCTGGAAACTGCGATATTGCGGCGCACCTTCTGCCATGAGCGATGCAAAGGCAAAACTCGAATACTGTTCCAGACCTGACAAAATATCCTTTTCTAAGATTTTCGGATGTCCCCGGTTAACAGCGTTTTGTAGGCTGGCCCTAACCAGATAGATTAGGTCACGCGGTCGCGGAAACACCGATTCAATCAGGAAATCCTTGGTTGCGATCTCGCCGACTTTCTTCTCAAAGTATCTTTCCCAGATTTCTGCGGTGTCTACTATACTTGGATCGGACGTCATGATCCGCTTCTCGATCACTCTTACAAGCAATTCTGAATCATTCCATTCAATCTTACGGATTGGCAGTTTGTCTGATTCTCGCGCATGCGAGAGTATGGCTGCGTAAACATCGCTCCTTATGAATATCGTCATCATGACATCGAGTCGGCGTTTACCTAGCGAAGACTTCTTGAATTCATCTGCGATGCGTGGCCCGACGCTCAGGAGCGCGAGTAGTAGCTCACTTGTCAGGTCGATGTCGGATCGAGGTGTCCAATTTTTGTCGAGATTATCTACCAGGAGTGCTACCACGTTGGTCTTCTCAAGGGAGGCAATGAGCAGGTCACGTAGTCGATGCAGAAGCGTTTTGTGTACGCCTTCGCTCACCTTCGCCTTCACTTCGGCCGAACTTTTCGCACCGTGGTTGATCGCCGACAATCTGCTAACCAGGGCTTCAAGGCGCGTTGAAAACTCAGGCAGAATTAGGTCTTCATTTGATCGTACAAAATCGAGTAGTTCCTCTTCCGCCTTGCTACGTCCAAGAAACTCGGGTTTTGCCGCGAGGTGTTCGTAGACACTCTTTGCCAGTTCTGTATAGATCAATGCCTTCCAAAAGCTTTCGACGAGGAATCCCTTCTCAGATACGGTCATTTGCTGCCGCAGGATTGACAGCAGTCCCTCTAGCTCGTAGTCAACGGGCTTGACTACGCAGATATGGTTGCGCGGATCGGCTCGAAGATGATCAGCCACCTTCAATAAAGTGGCCGTCTTTCCGGCGCCTTTTCTGCCGACAAAAATTGAGTATTGACCGTTTAGGGCGTCTGCATATGCTGAGGTTTCTATGAAGTATTCAAACAGGTCCTCAGACTCGTATTCTGCAATAGGATCTCCGACATTCAATTCGAGAAGTCCGCCATGAGCGGTTATTGCTTCGTTGTGGAGTGTCACCCGCTCGGCGGTTTGCTTGTCAGCTTCGAGAATCTCGGCCAGCCAGTCCTGATAGAATATTTCGGCCTGTTTCGCGTCGTCATGGACCCTCAACAGGTCCCGGTAGTCGATTGGCGAAAAGTAGGGCTTTTGCGCCAGCATCAATAGTGGCTTTTGCAGGCCGTATGCAAGACCGGCAACAAACGCATTCTTTGCATTTGAAATCTTGACGTCCTCATAGTCATCAGACAGAAAATTGCAGATCACAGCTTTGGCCGCTTTGACATTGACGACGTACCATTCGAGTGGTTGTACCCCGATCTCCTTAGGATCATCGATGACCGATGGGATCGGCGCGCTTGCTACCCGTCGAGTAATTCTCATCACAGACTCAGTCGAGACTTCTGGCTTGATGTAAAGAAGGGAGTCTCTCTTCGCAGCAATGGTCGCTGATTGGGCGAGGTCGGCTAGCAGCGTTTGCTTTAGTTTCTTATAGGGCTCTTCCTTGTAGAAGTGCGCGACGATTTCATGACTGTTTGTATATGCGGAGTAGCATACTGTCGTGAGGAGTTGGAACCGTTCAAATAGAGCTTTCGCTCCGGCCACCTTGGGATTAAAGATCAAGAACAGTCGTTTGTTTTGCGTTGCGGCAAAGCCGAGTTCAAATAGGACATTCGGATTCAGATTCGTAATGTCGGCAATCACGAGATTTGATTGGCGAATTTCTTCGCAAATTGCTCCGATTATCGGTCGCCCTGTGATGTTCAATGTGGTCCAGCTTGTTACCTCTGCAATTCCTCCCTGATTGATTTCCGAAACCGCCGCTTCGATAGCGTCACCCTTTCCTGGAAGGCTCGACGCATACGCGACGAAACATTTAGGACGCCCTGATTCCATTGCTAATACTTCTCCAGTCACCCGCAGGGAAGCTTGGCGAAGTATACCACTAATGCGTTTGGGTTGGACCTAGCAAGCGGCTTCCCGAACCCAGTTGGGGGTGGCCCATCCTAGCTTTCCCCGGAGGGAAATTGTTTGTCGGTCCAGTTACGGCTCGCCCACGTAGAACCTATACCGACTCATTCTCATCGGGGCTGAGGTTCGGAGACTTTTCTTCGTGCGCGCTTTCGTCGCGGCTAAACAGCTTGCTGAAAAATGGCCGAAGCCGGAGAAACGCGGTCCCTCAGGGGCTGAAGCCCCGCTAAGTATGAATGCCGTTGATGTACTGGCTAAAGCCCGTACCCTCCGGCCCCGGAGGCGCCGTTGGGTTGGTGTAGCACTACATAAACGCAGGTCCTTCGACTCGGTCGCTGCGGCGACCTCGCTCAGGATGACAGCATTGATGAAGCGAACTTCGCACTCCCCTCAGGATGCAAGTTACCAGGCGACGCGTTCGGGCAGGAATTCGGCGAAGAGGTCGTCGTAGTAGGGTTTCAGGGCTTTTACGTCGGGCTTGGTGTGGCCTTTGCTGTAGAGATCGTACTGGTTGAATTTTAGGACCCACTCCAGCATGGCGCGGTCCTGCGCATTGGCCAGGTGGTCGTAGGCGCCGTGGCGGTGCCAGGGATAGAAGGAGTGGAAACGCAGCATGTAGAGCGATTCGGTGCGCAGCCAGGGCTTCATGACTTCGGCTATGTAGCCGTCGTGGCCGAAGGACATGTGCACGTTCTCTAATCCGCAGTTGGGCTCGTAGATGCCGTATTTCGTCTGGTACTCGGGGACGTTGCGGTCGGGGTTGCCGGAGCGAGCCGGAGTTGCCGCGGGCGAGCTGGCTTGAGAAGGATAAAAGTACTCGGGGAAGACGATGTCGGGGGACCAGGCGCAGCCTACGGGGAAGGTGTCGCCGACTACGCCCCACTGCGGCTCGCCGTAGAGGCAGAGGCACTTGCCGAGGTCGTGGAGGAAGCCGGTGAGGATCATCCAGCGGGGCTGGTGGTCGCGGCGCATGGCTTCGCTGGTTTGCAGCAGGTGCTCGATCTGGGTGAGGTCGGTGTCGGGGTCGCTGTCGTCGACCAGGGTGTTGAGGAATTCGACTGCTTCCCAGATGGTTTTCTTGCCTTTGTCGAGGGCGAAGTACTGTTTTTCCTTTTCTAAAACGTAGGCTACGGTCTGGTTCTCGTGGTTTAGGCGGTAGAACTCGGCTACGCCGGGTGTGGCCTGGGCGTCGTAGACGCGGAACTCCTCTTTGGAGCGGCCTTCGCGGTAGCGGCCTTCTACGAAGTCGTCCCATTGGTCGAGGGCGGCTAGGGGCTGGCTGGGATGAAGGGTGGCGCTCATGAGGGGTCTCCTTGATCGATCGGTTCCCTTCCTAGTTTGAGGCATAAACCGGTTGGGCGGAAGGGAAAATCGGTGAATGTTTGGGTACGAGCGAAGGTAGCAGGCCAGCAAGTCAGCGGGTCAGCAAGTTAGCGAGTCAGCGCCCTATACGCTGGGGCGGGGCCAGCGGGCTTCTACTTTGGTAGAGATGCCGCCGCGGGGGCGGAATTCGCCTTTGACGATTGCCCAGATGGGGTCGCAGGCTTTGACTACGTCTTCCAGGACCTGGTTGACGATGTTTTCCTGGAAGATGCCCAGATTGCGGTAGCTGAAGAGATACTCTTTGAGCGATTTGAGCTCTAGGCAGCGGTGGCGGGGCATGTAGCGGATGGTGAGCTGGCCGAAGTCGGGCAGGCCGGTTTTGGGGCAGACGGAGGTGAGCTCGGGGTCGTCGATCTGGATTTCGTAGCCGGGGAATTGGTTTTCCCAGGTTTCGATTTCGGGGAAGGGGTGGTCCAGGCCGGCTTTGGCGTGGGCGTCGGTGTATTGGGGTGAGGCGACGGTCATGGGGATATTTTACGAGACCTTGGAATCGTGTGGTTGACCTGCATGGGGGTTGAGAAGCGCCCTCAGGGGCTGAAGCCCCGTTCGTTCAGGCGGTATTGATCGTACGGGCTGAAAGCCCGTACCCTTCAACGATGGTGCGGGTGCGATTACATCGCCGGCAGTGGGCTTTTGCTGGGGGCTAGGATGTCGTCCAGGCGGTCGGGCGTGCCTTCTACGCGCTCTAGCGACGGGTAGCGCAGGCCGCCGTACCAGGCGAAGGGGATCGTGATGAAGCGATCGTCGCGGCGGAATTGGATCTGGAATGGCTTGTTGTCTTTTTCGGCGGCGAGGATGGCGTCGGTGAGCACCTTGGCTGTGTAGGCGGTGCCGTTCACGGAGACGATCTCCATCTCTGGGGTCACGCCGGCGTTGAACGCGGGGCTGCCCCACCATACTTGGGAGATGATGTGGGATTCAGGGGTGCGGGGTCCGTAGAACGAGCCGAGAGAGAAGCCGAGCGAGGTGGAAAAGTCCGTGACGCCGTGCTTGGCCGCTGCTTTGTCGAGCCACTCGCGCGGCTTGTCGGTGTAGACCAGCTTGTAGCCGCCGCGGGTGAAGCCGTCGGTGGGCACTTCGGGGTGGAGGTTGTAGACGCGATCTTCGAGAAACTTGCGCCAGTCGTAGGGTGCGACCGAGTTCAGATCCTTGACCACGTCGTCCAGCGTGAAAGGGTCGGTGATGAAGCTGCCGTTGTAGACGCCGAGAAATTTTTTGCAGAAGTCGTCGAGCGATTTCTCGCCGTTGGTGAGCTCGCGAATCTTTGTATCCGCGTCGAGCCAGATCAGCATGCCTTCGTAGTAGTAATCCTCTTCGCGCTGGTAGCTTTCCCAGCTGACGGGAGCGCGCTGGGAAACGATGGGCTGATTGGTGGTGTCGACGAGCGGACGCCAGTTGCGACCGGGGCTGATGGCGTAATCGGCCGCGGCCCAGGCCAGGAAGTCACGGGTCTCCTCGGCGGTGCGCAGGCCGGCGCGGGCGGTGAGCACGCTTCCCCAGTACTCGGTCATGCCTTCGTAGACCCAGAGAAGATCGTCGCGCACGGGCACGTTGAAGTTGGGGGTCCACAGGTCGGCCGGGCGGCGGAATTTGCCGTTCCACGAATGTGTGTACTCGTGGCCGAGCAGGTCGCGATCCATGCCGCTGTCTGCCCAGTCGGTGAAGTAGTCGGCGTCGGTTCCGTCTTCGCTGGACTGATGATGCTCGAGGCCGATTCCACCTACTTTGTCGCTGAGCAGGAGCAGAAAGTCGTAGTGCTTGTAGTGATGAGAGCCGTAGAGCTTGTCGGCCTCGGCGGCCAGGTTCTTGTGCGCCTGCAACTGATCGGGAGTCATCTTCAGGTCTTCGGGCTTGTCGGCGAAGAGGTCGAGATGGACCGGGTCGGTGGGTGCGGGGGACAGATCTATGCGGTCGGAATAGAGTCCCGCGTAGAGCGGCGAATCGACGAGCGTGTTGAGGGTGGTCTGCTCGAAGTGGATGGTGTCGCCGTCCTTCGATGCTGTTTCAAGGGCGGTTGCGTACTTCCATCCGGCGGGCAGCTTGAGCGTCGCGTTTACGGGAATGTCGCGCGAGAAGTAGCCGGCGGGATACATGACGACTTCGTTCCAGGCGAGATCGGCGATGGTGTCGGAGACCTCGATGCGGCCGGCGCTGGGCTTGATGGGCGAGAGGTAGTCGAAGTCGAGGACTACGGTTTTTGCGCCTGCGGAGAGCGGCACGTGGAATGCGAACATGTTGACGCGGTCGCGCACCCACTGCACGCGGTTGCCATCGACGGTGGTGACGATGCCGGCCAGGGCAAAGATGGGGCCGGACGGTTCGTGGTCGCCGGGGATCCATTCGGGATAGAGGAGCACCATTTCTTTTGCGCCGGGCTCGGCGGGGATTTCTTCGTGCGCCTTCCAGACGCGGTCGGTGGTGTCGGCGATGTCGACCGAGAGCTGGATGGGGCCGGCGTAGGGCTTGTCGGCCGGCGCTGCGATGGGAGGCGGCATGGGCGCGGGTTGGGGCTGGGGCTGATTTTGTGCGGGGGCGATGGTGGAGAAGGCAACGATAGAGAGGACTGCGAGGGCGGAACGCGTCATGCGGAAGAGTGTAAATTACAAGGCCTCGAAGCTCCGTATGTGCGTCAGGCGACTCCCGGACTTAATCATTTCGTATTTGAGATCGAGCTCGCGATATCTCAACTCTCAATTTTGGGACCCCTTCGGCGGCTCAGGACAGGCTTCCGACAGGCTGTCTCGAAAATCCGGTAGAACGATTGCAGGAAGACAGCAAGTTAGCAAGTTTGCGGGTTTGCGAGTCAGCTATGGGAAGGCGATTTCCATCTTTTGAGTGAGTGTAAGAACACGCGGGCTGACGGCGGATTTGTGCAGACATGCCTTCATGCCGGGGACGCCAGTTCGAGGTCCCAGGTTTGACCGATGAGGTCTTTGCCGAAGCTGTGGTGCGGTTCCTGGGCTACTTGCTGGAAGCCGGCTCGCGCGTAGATGTGGTGCGCGGCGGCGAGGATGCTTTGCGTCCAGAGGGTGACGCGCTTGTAGCCGGCGGAGCGCGCGAAGTTTATGCATTCGTTGACCAGTGCTTTGCCTAAGCCAATGCCGCGCGCGCCTGGCTCGACAAACAACATGCGCAGCTTGGCCGTGCCTTCCTGCTCCGGATGGCGCACTAGAAAGATGCAGCCCAGGCGCTCGCCGTCGCGCTCGGCGATCCAGCAGCGCTCGCGCTTCGCGTCGAAATGATCGATGAAGTCGGCGCAGATGCGCGCCACCAGAGCTTCGAAGGTATCGTCCCAGCCGTATTCCTGCGCGTAGACGGCGCCGTTGCGCGAGACGACCCAGCCCATATCGCCGGGACGGTGGGTGCGCAGAATGAACGGCGCGCGTGTTTCCGTTTTTGGCGCCAGAGCGGCCTCGACAGTGCGCATCGACTTGAGCAGCGCTGCGCGCGTGGCGGGCGTGAGCGGCTCGAGGACGCCGCGCGCCTGCTCGGCGGAGCGGCGGTCGAGATCGGCGAAGACCTGCTTTCCTTTTTTGGTGAGACGCAGGATGGCGTTGCGCGCGTCGGCGGGTGAAGTGGAGCGGGCGACGATTCCCTTCTCTTCGAGTTTGCGCAGGACGCGGCTGAGGTAGCCGGGGTCGAGGCTGAGTTCGCCGGCGATGTCGGTGGCGCCGCTCATGCGGTTGATGGCCAGCTCGAAGAGGACGCGGCCTTCGGTGAGTGACAGTTTGCTGCTGACATAGCTGTTGCCGAACAGGCCGAGCAGTCGGGTGTAGAAGCGGTTGAAATGGCGGAAGGCGGCGATTTCGGGGTCGGGGACGGTGCGGAGGTCGATCATAGGCAAACAATATAGTTGCTTTTGTCAAGTAATGCAAGAAAAGCACGGGAGGAGAGTCAGTTGAGCCAATTGATGGAAAGAATGCCTCAGGGGCTAAAGCCCGGTCGTTCTTCTCGGCATGAATGTACGGGCTGAAGCCCGTACCCTTCAAAGCAACCCACTGCCCAATTTTCTGCTCCCTCGGGGGGCCTCAGCGAGTCCTATATACTGACTCAGGTTGCGTGCATGGCTCAGCAAAGAAAGCAATTGGACCGCCGTTGGCTTTGGCTGAGCGCGGCCATTGTTCTCATCGTTGTCTTCTTCGGGGCGAAGTGGATGCTGCGGGAACGCCTGCCGGTGCGCGTGGCACAGGTGGAGCGCGAGGAGCTCCAGAAGACTACTGGCACCAACGGACGCGTGGAGGCGGTGGCGCCGTATCAGTACACCAGCCCCATTGCGACGACGGTGAAGGCCGTTTACGTGCAGCCGGGAGACACGGTTGCGGCGGGCAAGCTGCTCATGGTGCTGGACGACGTGCAGGCGCGGGCGCGGCTGGCCGATGCCGAGAGCGGCGTGAAGAC
>JBAUBR010000544.1:0-7923 GCA_049676965.1 Occallatibacter sp. | reverse complement strand
GGCCAGCGCTTCCAGTTCCGGCCGCATGCCGGTCTGGTCGGGCCCGGCCATCGCCAGCGCGAAACTTTTGGGCGCCGACCGGGCAAACGCCTCAATCAGCAGATCGCAGCCTTTCTTGGGATGGATTCGGCCCAGAAACAACAGATAGGGCCGGCCGGCGAGCGCTGGAAACCGCGCCGCAAACGCCTCCTTGAGCGCGCCAGGATCGCCCTCCGGACCCAGTGTGCCGTAGGGCACCACCACGCCGCGAAAATTGCGCCAGGGAAATCCGCGCGCGGCGATGCGCTTCTCCTCTTCGCTGGTGAAGCACACGGCCTGGGCTCGCTCCAGATTGCGCCGCTCGCTCCCGATCCAGTAGGCGAGTTTCTTCAGGTGCTTGAGCGGATAGCGGCGCATGAAATAGGGATCGAGCATGCCGTGTGCAAATACCACATAGGGCCTTCGGCCGGCCAGGACGCGCCGCGCCGCCACGCCGTGAAACTGCCACACGCCGTTGACGATGACGCCGTCGAAGCGGGCAAAATTCGCGCGCAGCCAGTGCTCGAGCGGCGGCGAGTAGCCATAACTCGTCAAGCCGGGACCGCGGGCGTGAACCGGGCAGTTGGCCAGCTTTTCGTAGCCGCTCCCGGGCGCGTCCAGCGTGGCAACCTCCACCTCGTTGCCGGCGCGCTGGTGGGCCAGCACAAACATGCGCACCGACTCCGGCGGGCCGCCCCGCTCCGGATTCAAAGTGTGCACCATATGCAGGAGCCGCATATTTCGATCGTATAAGACATCAATCGGGATGGGGGCTGTTCACTTGTTTGACGGCGTGATACCGCGGACCGGCAGATCCCGGTGATCGAGCGGGACCTCGAAGCGTTCGTGCGCCGCACGGGGCGGAACGGCGCTAGGGCTTTCTGCCCGTCAAATAGAGATTGCCGCAGAGGCTGGGGCGCATCCTGAGCGCGGCATCGATCAGAGGCATGATCGATCGGAGCGCCGGCTTGTCAAATCCCATCCAGTTGCGGCCAAACACTCTCACGTCTTTGAGGCCCAGATCGGCCGCGATATAGCGCAGATCGTCGACATCCGGCTCGCGCACGTGTCCCCGAAACACCGGCCCATCGTACCAAAGCGAGATCGGGCTCCATTTGCCGAACCCAAACGGAACGGAGATGCGCTTGCGGAGATTCACGCAGTTGGGAACGCTCACAATGAACCATCCGCCGGAACGCAAGCTCTCGACAAGGCCATGAAATAGAGTTTTTGGCGAGTTATGCCAGTGCTCCATGGTGTCGAAGCAGGTGATCGCGTCAAAGCGATCGCGCGGCAGCGTGAGGCCCCGCGTCGCATCGGCCACTTCCACCTGCACGCCTAATTCGCGATGCAGAGCGAGGGCGTTCGCTCCCGGTCCCGTCAGATTGACCTGATCGCCAAAGTCGTCGACGAGCGTAACGGTCATTCCCAGAGCTGCGCAGCCCGGTGAAAAGGTACAGATGCCTCCGCCGATATCGGCAATCGCCGCGTGCTCCTTCCGCACCAGCTTCCTGACTAGCTCCACATGAAACGCATTGCGTGGAACGCCGTCGAGCTGGCCTTGAACCAGGGGAACGGGGTAGCGTTTGGCGAGTGCCACAAGAGTTTCTGTGATGCTGGCGGAAGAACCGGATACTGCGACGGTCATCAAAATGCGCTCCCAATGGCTGTTTCGCGGAGAACGAACCGCAGTTACGGTGTTGCATCCGGCTTGGAGCCAGTATAACCGCCCGTCTCAGTCGGAATCTCCATTTTGGACGCCGATTCCAGGAAATTGTATCGCTCCTAGGACAGGTTGCAGGACCAAAAGGATCGTTGGCGCCGAAACAGCCAGCGTTTGCGACAGGAAGGCTGGATCAAATGGGTCGCATGGCGCCCGAGGATCGCTGCGTTGGGCTTGGAGTATGTCGACGATTTCGAATAGGTCAACCGGCAATCGGCCTCAGGATAAAAAGAGTCTGATTGCTGAATAACTCCTCCGCCGGCCACCGGCCCAAATCTCTCTCAACTTCAGGGCTAAGATACTTGCGGCCTAACTCGGGGTCGCGCACCCTCTCTTCCAATATCTCGAAGTGTCCAGCGAATAACTCGCGATAACTCGCCCGGCTAAGTTCATTAAGATAAGTGTTAGGCTGGAAACGCCGCTTGCGAAGGTGCTCCCATGGTTCGCTGCGCCGGCGCCGGTTATGGTCGCTCACAATCTTGGGAAACCATTCGGCCAGATGTCCGCCTGCGATGCCGGTGAAGACATTTGGCCGGATCAACGCCACGCCCGACGGCTTCAGCCAACCCGCCATCTTTCGAACCAGCCCCCGCAAAGTATCGGCCGGGATATGTTCGAAGACGTCTTCGGAATAAATGAAATCGAGCGACCGCGCGGGAATTTCAAGCTCCGCCGCGTCGGCAACAATCAGGCGATTCGGCTCGATCTTCAATTGCATGCCCCGCTTGTGCAGCGACTTATCCAGCTCGCGCCGCTCCTTCAAATCGAACAGCGCGAAGCGCAACACGGATTTGACGGCGCGCTCGATCCCGTTGCGGCTGAGCATCGCCGCGATCTCGCTACGCGAGCAGTGGATCAGCGGAACATCGAGGTCCGAGCCGATGACGTCGACGCCGCCGGCGGCCAGCGCGAACAGCCGCAGCGGCCGCGCGCCAAAGCCGATCTCCAGCGCGCTTGCTCCCTTGAGGCCGCGCCCCGAATACTGCTGAAGCACAGCCTCATACTCGGCGATATCGGCGAACACACCTTCGACCGATGCTGGCCTGGAGAGATCGGAGAGCCGCATGAGGAAGATCGACTTGAGCTCGCGTAGCTTTTCGTGCAGCGGAATAGGAGCGGCCGAAGTCGACTGCGAGGCTTGGTTTAGAGAGCCGGGCGTATCCATTGCAGGTCAACTCCCGCCGCCGCCAGGCGTAAATGTTCTGTAGCTCTTCAAACCCTCATGGTAACAGAGCGGCAGAAACCCAAAGGCCGGCCGACAATGCATCGGCGACAGCGAAAACAGGCGCGCAGGATGGCGTCCCAAAGGTTCCTTGCGGATCTCTCGCATCGATTCGACCCATCTAGCGATTCAAATGCAGGTCCTTCGACTCGGTCGCCGCGGCGACCTCGCTCAGGATGACACCATTTATGAAGCGAACTTTTGGGACACTACACTCGGCAGGAAGATTAATTGGACCTGAAAAAGCCTCTGAGGGCATACATGGTATGCCCTCGGGAGCGGGTGAAGCGAATATATTCTTGCGCGATGTGAAGATAACTACCGGATCGATCTTGCAGCGAGCCGGAAGCTATGCGGCCATCGGAGACTCATCGAGCGCGCGACGCAAGAGCGAGCTGCAATAGCGGTCGAACTCATAAGCTCCGGCTTTGGGTAACTGCTTGGCCAGCGCGTTGCTCTTCTCCCATGCGTCGTTCGCTTTCTTCAGGTCGCCTTCGATCCAGTGCAGAGCGCTGTGGGCTCTCCAGTAATCCAGATTGAAGCGCGTGGGATTTTTCATCTGCATCCGCTCAAACCACTCGCGCGCAGCGTCGGCATCGCGTCGTACATAAGCATTGGCGAAGACAAAGGCGGTAATCAGTTCCGCGGGGACATCCGAAGCCGACTGGTGATAGACCGACTCCGCGTCGGCGATAGCCCTTTCGGCTTCGCGGGTTTTTCCCCGATCGAGGTAGTGATTGAAGGCAAACAGACGCAGAAGCAATCCTTCACGGCCGCCGGTGATGCTGCCGGCCGCCTGTTCAATGGCGCGGATGTCATAGTCCCTGGGCCGCAGCGCGGACACCTGGCTCGATCCGATGGCGGCAATCGCCAGATGAAAGTCGGCCCACGGCCCGCCGGCCAGCAGTTGAATCAGGCTGGCGCCGTCGGAATAGCAATTCCTGGTTCGAAATGGAAGCAGGTTTCCCGCCGCAAGAGCGAGGCTCCAGGCGCCGAAAAGCGCCAGCACGCCACCTGCCTGCACTGGCGCGTGACTCGGGGCGATCACCGCGATCGCGAGCGCCACGGCTCCGGTAAGCAGGTTGATGAGAGAACCGGCCGACATCATGGAAACATAATGCCAGCGAAGAATCTTTCCCGAAGCCGGAACCACGCCCGTAGCGCCCTCCGGCAGAATGAATCCTCTGGGATTGAATTTGAATTCCCACTTGCCTTCACGAACGCGCCATTGCAATGGACCGCTGACGAAGGCGCGGAGTTTCATTCCGCACGCCAGACCGGCGCCCACGTGTCCGAGCTCGTGAATGGTTGTAATGGCAAGCACAACAACCAGGTTCATGAAAATGCCATACCAGCTATGACGAAGCCCCGTGATGCCCCTGGCGCCGGTCCACTGCGTCCACCATAAGTAAGCGCCCAGGCTTAGACCGAAGATGATGGCGGCGGCCAATTTGTTCACGAAGTTGCATGTCCAGTCGCCCGGCATTGACTGGTCTTCGCGGGCATCGGCGACGCGCTCCGGAGCTCTGAAGGGGCGTAGATACGCGACCAAGCCGGCGACGCCGATGGCCAGAACGATTCCGAGGGCGCCGAAGACCGGACGACGGGCAAGCACGCTGGGCAGCAGAGCAACCAGGGTGTTGGTCAGGCTTGCCGCCAGCCCCCAGGCCCTGGCTGAAGATTTGGCTCTGAAGTTGGTCCACCAGGCCATCGCGGAGACAACCCCAAGCCCGGTGAGAAGAATGGAGACGAAAAAGCTGCGCAGAGGCATGAATCCGGAATGCCGGCACATCGTGCTCAGAATAGGCCAAAGACCGATCCGAATGGAGGTGAAAGCAATCAGTGCGTATACCCACAGCAGGGTCTTTCTAAGTGTGGCCATCTTGATGTTTTGCTCCCTATGAAAACGCTATCAGCCCCGTATTTACTGGGAAACTACCGATTCGTGCGGCGCGGAATACTTCGGTGTCAGCCTCAATTCCGCTCCTCGCGCCGCCCTGCTACTTTCGTGTATGAAATTTCATCCGTTTCGGAATTTCGCCCGTTGAATGCCCCATGCTCCCACGCATCGGCCTGAAAGCTTGTGATTCAAATCACGTCACGGCATGGCTGAGATACCACCTTCGTGGAACCCGACTCTCAGATACCTATTCCCTGTTCCCTGTCCTCTAGGCGCCGTCGTCTACACTAGCCCCATCCATGCCGCACGCACTGGCACAAGCCGTGGAGATCTTCACCACGGCCATGACCCTCGCCGGAATAGCTTATTTCGTTGCCGCCATGGTCGCGGCGCAGGCCTTCCTTCGCGAGCGGCGTGCAGTGATTCCGGCGTTCGCCCCCGGCGTGAGCATTCTCAAATCGCTCAAGGGCCTCGACCCCGAAATGCTCGATGCCTTTCGCAGTCATTGCCGCCAATCCTATCTGGGCAAATATGAGCTGCTCTTCGGCGTCTCCGGCACCGGCGACCCCGCCGCTTCTGCCGTCGCGCAGGTCAAAATCGAATTTCCCGACCTGCCCATCCGTCTCATCGCTTGTCCGGAGCGGCTGGGGACCAACGGAAAAGTCAGCACACTGGCGCAACTGGTCCCGCATGCGCGGCACGAGTTTCTACTGATCAACGACTCCGATATCACCGTCTCACCGCGCTACCTCGAACACACCATGGCGCATTTCGCTCCGCCAACCCCGGACGTTGTTCAGGCCGCTGTTTATGCCGCTGTTCAGACGGCGCACACGCCAGAGCCGCCCGTGGGCCTGGTCACTGCGCTTTATCGCGGCCGCGCGCACGGCACCCTCGCTTCGCGGCTCGAGGCGCTGGGCATTGCCACGGAGTTTCAACCCGGCGTGCTGGTCTCGAAGATGATCGAGGGCGGCATGCGCTACGGGCTTGGATCCACGCTAGCCGTGCGGCGCGAGGCGCTCGACAAAATCGGCGGTCTGGAGCCCCTGAAGGACTGCCTGGCCGACGACTACGAACTGGGCGCGAGGGTGGCCGCCGCCGGCTATCGCGTGGCGCTCAGCGCCGAAGTGGTGCAGACCTCGATCCCGGCCTATGGCTGGCGCGGCTTCATCGATCACCAGTTGCGCTGGCTGCGCACCGTGCGCGACGCGCGCCCCGGCGGCTACACGGGACTCGTCTTTACGCACGGCTTGGGCTGGTCGCTGCTCAATGTGCTGGCCAGCGGAGTGAGCCCGCTGAGCCTCTGGCTGCTGGGAATGAGCTTCTTTCTGCGCCTGGCGATGGCCATGACCGTAGGCGTATCCGTCCTCGGCGACCACCAGGTGCTGGACGGCCTGTGGCTGCTGCCCATGCGCGACCTGATCGCCTTGGCCCTGTGGGTCGCGGGCTTCGCCGGCAATACCATCGTTTGGCGCGGCGAGCGGTTCGAGCTGAAGCGCGGGGAACTGCTCAAGGCGGAGCCGACAAAGAGCTAGCAACTCAAATCGCTTGGGTCTTCAGACCGGAACGACATGAAGAACGCACTCGCTTCGATTACTCCAGATGCTTCTTCAAGAAGGCAAGCGACCGCTCCCGGGCCAGCTTCGCCGCCTCAGCGTTGTAGCTCGAGCGCGCATCGCAGTTGAAGCCGTGCCCGGCATCGTACCAGTAGATCTCGGCTTCCGGATGCGCCGAGTGGACCTTCTCGACCTCTTCGGGAGGAATATGTTGATCTAGCCTGCCGAAGTGGAGCATTACGGGCGCGGCCGGATTTTCCGCGGCGAACCTTCCGATCTGACCCCCGTAGTATCCGACCGCTGTATCGGCATGGAGCCGCGCCGCCGCCAGCCACGCCAGCGTCCCACCCCAGCAGTAGCCGATCACGCCGACTTTCTTTCCCGTTTCGCGCCGCGCGAACTCCATCGCCGCGGCCACATCTTTGATCGCCGCATCCATGTCGATCCTGGGAATGAAGGTCCTTGCCCGTTCCATGTCCGCGCCTTCGTAGCCCAGCTCGACGTCGCGCTCGATGCGATCGAAGAGCGCCGGAGCCACGGCGAGAAAGCCGTCGCGCGCGTAGCCGTCGGCCACCGAGCGGATGTGCCTGTTGACGCCGAATATCTCCTGCACCACCACGAGCCCCGCAATGGGCTCGCCCTGCGGCCGCGCAACATACGCGCCCGACTCGAACCCGTCAGACGCTTTCAGCGTTACCTTCTCGCCCATCATTGCTCCTTGCCGCTTTTGAATTGTTCGAGTCACGGCTGCTTGGCCGGATCAGCGGTCGGTTCAGAAAGCGAATTCGAGTCCTGCCTATTCCCGCCCGATTCCTCTTCGGAGAAATCTTCTTCCTCAAGCGCCTGCGCTTCAACCTCAGCGTCAAGAGCCTCCCCGTCCCGCGCTGCCGCCGGATTCACCAGCACATCGATGCGATAACCGGCAGCCTCGGCCTTCGCGAGCGCATCTTTCACCATCCGGCTCATTGCGTCAACTGACGCGCGGGTAGGCGCAGGTTCGCCGGCCACGCGCAGCAGCGAAGGCATCAGCATCCACCACAGCAGCTCTTCATACGGCTCGCGGACCAGATACGAATGGCCGTGCGATTCGTGCGCGCCGGTCAGCCAGCGAACGTCCGGAGTGTTCCACAACACCGCCGGCAGCCCGACAGCATCTTCCTTCGCGCCGCCGGCGATCGATTCCACCGCTGTGGCTCCATTCGAATTCACGTCGATCGCGGCCGGCTTCGTACTTGCGCCCGCATCCTTCCGCTTCGCAATCTCCCCTTCAGTCAGCAGCACCACCTTGATGCGCGCGGCGGCGCGCCAGCTCTCTTCGCCCTCGAAGCCGAGACTGGCAAAGGCGTGCGCAAACGGCTCGCGCAGGCGCAAGCGATCGAAGAGCTCCAGCGCCACCTGCTCGGGTTTATCGATATCGATCGATTCGGCCAGCAGTTCCAGCGCGGCCCAGGCCAGCACCGGCCCCCACATCGCGGTTGCGGTGCGCTGCGGGCTGGGGCTGGGC
>JBAUBR010000543.1:0-6925 GCA_049676965.1 Occallatibacter sp. | reverse complement strand
GGCCCAGCACCAGGTGCGACCAGCGGGTTACGCGCTTCATGTAGCTGTAGCCCAGCAGCACCGCAAGCGCGGCCGGAGAGAGAATCAGGGTCAGCTTATTCAACTCCGCCGCGGAGACAACAAAAGCCAGCGCGGTAATGATCGTGAAGCCGAGAACAAATTGCTTGGAGAGCAGGCCCGCCGGAATTGCTCTTCCCTTGGTTCGCGGGTTGTCCGCATCGAGTTCCGCATCGGCCCAACGATTGAAGGCCATGGCCGAGGAGCGCGCCGTGACCATGGCCAGCAGAATCCAGCCGATGGTGCGCCAGGGAGGCAATCCGCGGGCCGCCAGCAGCGCGGCGGTGAGGGCGAAAGGCAGCGCGAAGATGGAGTGCTCCCACTTGATCATCTCCAGCGTGGTGCGCGTCTTGTGCCAGAGGCCGGGCATGCGTGCTCCATCGATCAGTGTAATCGAGGGACTTGCCATCCACGTGTGGTGGGTCAGGGTGAAGGAACGCCGCCTCAGGGGCTAAAGCCCGCTCCACATTTCAGAGGCTTTGATGTACGGCCTGAAGCCCGTACCCTTCACAATGCCGTACCCTTCAAAATATTGACTTCATTCAGGAGGTTGCCCAGCACACAAGCTCCGTGGGGCTACTTCCTTGGCGCCTTCATGTCGTGGCCACCCTGGTGCAGGATCAGCGATGTAACCTTGCCCTCATCGTCTTTTACGAATTCAATCTCCGCGGGGAACAGCGGAAAAAACTTCGTCTCCGATTCGGCATAGATAGGGACCTTGCTTTGTCCTGTCGCCTGAGTCATTAGTTGGCCGTTCTCCACGGTAACTACCAGATCGAATCCCGGATGCAACTCGTAAGTCCCCGCATACTGCGCCAGCACCTTGGGATCGACCGGAATCGCGGTGCGCACTTCCGGGCGATAGTCCGGCCATCCGTACTCGGCAGCGACGCTGTGCATGACCTCATCGGTAATCTGACCGCCTCGGTCGCCATTGGTCATCACCACGGCGCCCTCACCGCCGTTATAGTAAGCGACGAAAAGACTCACGAAGCCCTCATTGACTCCTCCATGAGAAAAATACGGATTGGTCGCGGCGCCGCCGATTTCAAGACCGAGTCCCCAGTTGCCCATGCCCGGCGTCAGCATCTGCTTGGTCATTTCCGCGGACAAAACGTGGTTTGCCTTGCCGATGAGAGACTGCTCCACCTCGATGGCGTAGTGGGCAAGGTCTGTCGGCGTGGTCCACAGGCCGGCCGCAGCCATCTCCGGATAAGTGTGCGCGCCGCCCTCTACCGGCTTGCCGTCGCCGCGGTATGGCGTCGCCGCGAACTGCTGAAACTCCTTTGGCAGGGGCTGCTCATAGGTGCTGTGCGTCATGCCGATCGGCGCCAGCACCGAATCGTGCAGCAGCCTGGGAAACGGCTCCTTCGTCACGTCGATGAGCGCCTGTTGCATGATCGTGTATCCGCCGCCTGAGTACTTCCACTGCGCTCCCGGAGCGGCTTCGCTGCGAATCGCCGGGGTGTTGGCCGGCTTTTCGCCGTTCAGCACCTGAACGAGCGTGGGCACCGGCTCATTTGCCGCGTAGCCGGGGAAGCCATGCACCGTGGTTCCGGCGGTGTGCGTCAACAGCTCGCGCAGCGTAATCGGCTTGCCCCCGGCAGGCGGGTCGCTGGGAAACTTCCAACTGGTGAGGTAAGTATTGATGTCGGCATCGAGCGACATTTTGCCCTGCTGCACCAGCTTGAGAGCGGCCATGGCGGCCAGCGGCTTGCTGATGGAGCCGGCCTGAAACATGGTGTCCGCAGTCACCGGCGGGCCGCCTACGCTGGCCACACCAAAGCCCCGCGCCCACTCGATCTTGCCTTCGTGGATCACCGCAATGCTCACTCCGGGAACGTTCATCTCCTTCATGCGGTCGGCTAGGTTGTGGGTGGCGTGCGTGTCGCCTTTGATTACGATGTCCCCCACGAGTCCGGCTTCGACGTGCTGAATATGCTGCTCGATCGCAGCAGAAGACGCGGGCGCATTTTGCGCAAGAGTGAACTGCGCCGCACAGACGATTGCCATCGCCACGAGTTGTTTGGGAATGAACATTCCGATGCGCCCTCCGCGCAATCACCTTACCACGCTCAGAGAGTGTTCCCGATGCGACGCGTTAATTTGCCCTTTGCAGCACGGGCGCGGCGCGCTAACCTGTTGACGCGCCCCAATCCACCCCAGCCGCGCGCTCGTTCGCGGTCCATCCCAAAGGAGCTTCGATGCGTCTTTCGCTGTTGAGCCGTTGTTTCGTTTTTCTGGCATGCCTTGCCGTCGCGCTTGCGTTCGTTCCTTTCCCCTCCGCCGCGCAACAGGTTCCCACGCCGGTCTCGGTTCTTGGCCACAATCCCGGAGACGATTTCTACCTTGCCGACTACGAGGACACCATCCGCTACTTCCATGCGCTGGCGGCGGCTTCGGACAAGATCAAAATGTTTACCGTGGGCAAGAGCACCGAGGGGCGCGACATTGAGATCGCGGTGATCTCGTCGGCGCAGAACCTGGCCAAGCTGGACGAGTACAAGCAGATTGCCGGGCGGCTGGCGCACGCGACCGATCTCAATGACGATCAGGCCAAGGAACTGGCGCGGACATCGAAGGTGATCGTGCACATCGACGGCGGGCTGCACTCGTCGGAAGTAGCGGGAACGCAGCACACCATTGCGCTCGCCTACAAGCTGCTCTCCACACAGGGCGACCCCGAAGTCGACGCCATCCTCGACAACGTGATTCTGGTGTTATGGCCCACGCTCAACCCCGATGGGCAGGACATGGTGGTGCACTGGTACCGCCAGAACCTGGGCACCAAATATGAAGTGAGCCCGCTGCCGTGGCTCTGGCAGGATTACGTGGGCCACGACAACAATCGCGACGGCTACATGCTGAACATGAAAGAAGAGCAGGTGGTGACCAAGACGCAGCTCGAATACAGCCCGGTCATCTTCTATTGCCAGCACCAGACGGCGCCGTTTCCGGCGCGCATCTGGATTCCGCCGTTCTCCGATCCGATTTCATCGAACATCAGCCCTTATGTGCGCAGTTGGCTGAACCTGATCGGGGCCAATATGACGGCTTATCTCAACGCGCACAACATGCCCGGCGCTATCTCCGAGTCGCGCTTCGACAACTGGTACGCGGGGTTTACCGACTGGGCGCACGTCTTCCGCAACGAGATCTCTTTTTTTACGGAGACGGCGCTGTATGAGTACGCCACGCCGCACTTCTACACGGTGAATGAATTTCCCAAAAGCTACCAGGACCTGCGCGCGCTGAGCATGTACTCAACGCCATGGGAGGGCGGGTGGTGGCGATTGAAAGACGCGGTGGATTACATGGAGGGCGGGTCGATGTCGGTGCTGGATCTTGCGGTGAAGAACCGCGAGACGCTGCTCTACAACCGCTACCAGGCGGCGCGTGACAACATCAATCACTTCCGCAAAGAGCCTCCGTTTGCTTACGTGATCAGCGCGAAGCAGAGCGACACGCCTGAAGCGGGGAAGCTGGCGCAGTTGATGATTGAGAACGGCCTCGATGTTTATGCGTCGCAAAGCGGATTCGCGGCCAACGGGGTGAACTACCCGGTGGGGTCGTGGGTCATCCCGATGGATCAGCCATTTTCTGCCATGGCCAAGGAGCTCTTCGAGCGGCAGCGCTATCCTGACGCGCTGGAGAACGGCACCGCGAAATCAATCGATCTGCCTTACGACGTGACGGGATGGACACTGCCGCTGCAGATGGGCGTGAACGTGGATGCGGTGAGCGATCCGCTTACTCCGGATCAGCGCGCGCTGCTCAAGAAGATCGATACGGTGCAACTGCCGGCGGCGGGAGTGGAAGGCGCGGGCGCGGTGTTCGCCGTGAGCCACAAGGCGAATGCCTCGTTCGAGCTGGTGAACGATGCATTGAAGCAGGGCGCGACGGTTTCGCTGGCTGAGGACCCGGTAAAGACCGCTGAGGGCACCGAGACGGGCGCGTTCCTGATTGGCGGACTGGGCCATGGGGCGCTCGAGAGCCTTGCGGGAAAATACGCTGTCTCTGCCGTGGGGGTGAGCGCACCGGCGCATACGCTCGAGATCAAGAAGGCGCGGGTGGGGCTGTATCGGCCGTGGAGCCCCTCGATCGACGAGGGCTGGACGCGCTGGATTCTCGAGAATTACGGCTTCGAGCCGAAGAGCATTTACAACGCGGACATTCGCTCGGCCAACCTGCGCAGCCGCTACGACGTGATTATTCTGCCCGACCTTTATGGGAGCCAGCTCATGGATGGCTTCAAGATCGGCGTCGTTCCCGGCCAGTATGCGGGCGGGGTGGGCGAAGACGGCATCGACAACCTGCGCGAGTTTGTGCGCGACGGGGGAACGCTGATCGCGTTCAACCGGACGGCGAGCACGATCATTCCGCTGCTGTCGCTGCCGGTCGAGAACGTGATCCAGGGCGCGAAGAGCGACAAGTTCTTCTGCTCGGGGGCGCTGCTGCGTGTGGAGAGGGACCATGCCGATCTGCCGGTCAACTATGGCTTACCCGATTCGCCGGTAGTCATGTTCCAGGGCGGGCCGGCGTTTCAGCCGATGCCCGGCTTCCACGGCGCGGTGCTGGCGCATTATCCCAAAGAGACCGATCCGCTGGAGAGCGGACTGCTGCTGCATCCCGAGGCGATCGAGGGCAAAGCTGCAGCGCTCGAAGTTGCTTACGGACAGGGGCGGATTCTCCTCTTTGGGTTCAAGCCGCAGTTCCGCGGGCAATCGCACGCCACGTACAAGTATTTCTTCAACGAGCTATATGTGTTCGAGCATCCGCCCTTGCCTGCGGAGCCGGCAGCGGCGCCTTCGGCAAAGGCTGCTGCGGAGACTCCGGCGGCATCGTCGCTTGCGCACAGGCCGGCCGAATCGCCGGGCGGACCGGACGAATAGGACGAAGGACTTGTGGCGTCCCGCCCTTTTCGTCCGCCGCGGCGGACGAAATGGACGGGGCACGGGGCGTTTGTGGAAGTTCCCGTGGTGGGTCAGGTTGAAGGAACACGACCTCAGGGGCTAAAGCCCACTTTTTATTTCAGAGGCTTTGATGTACGGGCTGAAGCCCGTACCCTTCAAACTGACCCACTACCGAAACTCCCGCGAGCTTATGTTATTTGCGACTCGGCTTCAGCTACGCTGGCCGCCATGGGGATTATCGTGTCCACCTTGGTCAGCCTGAATAGCTCCAGCACGCGGCCGTTGACGCCGGCGACGATCAGCTTGCAGCCGCACTTCTGGCAATGGACGTAGTGATTGATCACCGCGCCCATCCCACCGGAATCGATATAGGGAACCGCGGTGAAGTCGAGGATGGTATTGGCGCAGGGCGCACTACCGCGAAGGTCATCCTGGATTGCGAAAAGGTTGCGCAGGATGAGTGGGCCGGTTAAATAGATGATCTCTACGCCGGGTGTCTTGCCTTCATTGCGCGAGAAGGAAAGGGATTCGTCAGTGGCCATTCCGAGATAGTGTAAGAAATCGTCGCGCCGATTTTGGTTACAGATTTGTGAATGTCCTGAAGAAGGGGTCAGGGGTCAGGGATCAGTGAATTGTGCGCAGTGCGCCGACAAGAGATACCAGGCAGTAGGGACGTTGAATGGGGAATGCGATAAATGCGGTACCAGGGACCAGAGGTTCATGGATCGGCCGCTTCGACGGTTTCTGATCCCTGAGCCCTGATCCCTGACCCCTCTGCTTTATTGCTTCTGCGCTTCCGGCGCCTGGCCGGCGACCTGCAGGTAGTTCTTTACGCTGAAGACTCCGGGGACGGCGTTGGCGCGCAGGTAGGCGACATCCTTGTCGGCCTGCGAGTCGACCGTGCCATAGAGCTCGACGTTGCCGTTCTGCACCGAGATGCGGATCGGCTTTTCCGGGTCGATGGCGTACTTGTTGAGCGACGGATAGCCGTAGACCGCGCGGGCGACAGCGAAGCGCGTCTGGTCATCCATGATCGAGGTCGGATCGACTTCGATGTCGTTTGTCACGTCTTTGACGCCTGGAGTGGTGCTGACCAGCCCCAGGGCCGAATCGCGATCGGGGTAGGTTCTGGCGTGGCCGCCGAGCGTGACGGCGCCATTCTCGACACTCACTGTAATTGCGTTGAAGACGTTGAAGTATCCGACGCGGTCATAGGCGAGCTTTTCGGCCAGCTTGGACTGCAACTCCTGGTCAGAGAAGCTGGGGCCGGCGACTTGGATGTCGTCACGGACCGCGGTCACGCCCTTGGCCTTGTGCGTGCGCTTGTCGGCGTCGACCTTGAACTCATAGAGATCGACGGTGCCGGTGAGCGTGGCCACGCCGTTCTCGGCGTCGACCTTCACGTTTTTGAACTGCGGCTTGTTGAGCCTGGACAGGACTGCGCTGTCGGCGCCGGATGCGTCCTGACCGAGCGGGGTTGCGCCGGAGAGCCCGGCCGCCGCCAAGGAGACTTGGGGAAGGCTCAGGAGGGCTCCAGCGAGCGCGGCCGCTGCAAATGCGGCCTTGGATGTACGCAATGTATTGTTCATTGCCTATTCCTCCTCGTTGATCGACCTAATAGCTGCGAATGCCGGCGCGGGTTTTGCTTCGCCCGAACCAGCATCGCCACATCCCGTACGAACACCGAATCCAGGGAAAGGTTACGGCGTGTATCTATCTTTTTCAATTGAAGTTAGGGCCCACATAGGAAGAATTCTAATTAGACGCAAAAGAGTGGAGATAAGTTACAAATCCTCACTGCGGAGTAAAGTAAATCGATCAAGTTAGCTTAGAGCCTGTTATTAACTTTGTTCCATTGTTTGCATTGGGATAGGGATTTCCGGTCGAAGCTGTTCATGCTCGAGGCATGAAGCCGAATCGAAGGGGCTATCCCAGCGACGTTACGGATGAGGAAT
>JBAUBR010000542.1:0-16526 GCA_049676965.1 Occallatibacter sp. | reverse complement strand
CCGCACCCGCTGCTCCGGCGACAAGTAACTGAACATATCCGCTTGCTGATGATCGATTCCGCGCATGGTTCCTTCTTAACCCATCACGCTGTGGATTTGAAGTTACTTTTTCAGCACCCTGCTAGATGGAAGGGCACCTCCAGCGCCTCCTGTTCGATGCTGGTAAGCATGGCGTCGACGGCGGCGGCGGCGTGGCCGAGAAGGTGCAGCGCCTCCGTGATGCAGGCTTCACACGTGACAAGCTGGCCTTTCGACGCCTCGTAAGCCTCGGTGCAGCGAAGGTGCGCCGCTTCGCGCCTGTTATAGAGCGCGACGAAGAAGCTCGAGTCGGCAATTATAGATGTCACTTCGCTCGGCTCTTCGGCGGACGCCATCCTTTGCCCATACTCTTTACGCCAAGGTCATCCAGATACTTCTTGTTCGTTGCCAGGTCGCCGGGACCGAAGTCGACACAGCCGATTCCTACCAGTCGTGGTTGAGGTTTAGTCGCGCTCTGTTCATCAACGCGGAGAACGCACTCACGCAGCGCCCGCGAGGTCGTCCAGCCGTTGCTGCGGGTGAGTCTCTTGAGCGCCGCCTGCGCTTTGGAATCAAATCGAGCTTGAACCATGGTGCTCATTAAACAATTGTAGTACAAACCGGGCGATGTGTATTACGCTACCCAATTTTTCCCTGTTCCCCGAATCCCTGTTCCCTGTTCCCCGCTTTACCCGTCCACTCATCCACCCAGTCGTTCACCGTCTTGTACCACAGGCGCGAGTTTTGCGGCTTGAGCACCCAGTGGTCTTCGTCGGGGAAGTAAAGCATCTTGCTCGGCACCCTGAGCAGTTGCAGCGTGTCGAAGAGCTGGAATCCTTCGCTCACGTCGAGCCGGTAGTCGAGCTGGTTGTGGATGACAAGCGTGGGCGTCCTGAAATTCTTCGTCGAGAGCGACGGCGACCATTTGCGGTAGGGATTGGCGGAATCCGGCACTCCGTAATAGTCCCAGGGGCGGCCCTTGAACTCCCAGATGTTGAACCAGCCTTCTTCTGTGGATCCAAAGGCCGACTCGGCGCGAAGGAGAAGTTTACACCGGTGGAGAATGAGTGATTAACATTCGTGGTTTCCCAGGTCGCATCCACCGCGGCGGACGAGAGGGCGCCCAACTTCTGTGGTTTTTCCACCCTCGCGGCAAAGAACGCCGCAAGGATGGGGCACCCTCAGATTTTTGAATGGGGAAGCAGGTTCGGCGCAGAGCGTTGGTGCGCCGGGTCACAACGCTCTTTCCAGATTTGCGGTACTATGTGGTTCATGGCGGGCGCGTTCCATCGTCGACTGCGTTTGGTGCTGACGCTCGCGCTGCGTGGTCTGCAACGCCGCTGGTCGCGGAGATGTGCGCCGCGACGCCGGCGCATTGCCAGCGCCACATGCCATGCTGCCCGCCTTCGAGCAGTGGCGGCGAGAACTGCTCTCCCGTTCTTTGCCCGGCGCAGACGAGCCAGCGCGCGGTGCAGAACCGCACGATTCGAGCGACGCCTCCTCTGCGCATCGCTGCAGTTCCGGCGCGACCGGCTCTCCACAAGAGCGTCCCGGTCCGCGAACTGACCTGCGGCATGCACTATTCGCCGCCCGTCTTTCGCCTCAAAGACGACCTCCGCATTTAGACCTCCCGGTGTGTGTGCGTGCACGTATCAGGCGCTTCGGCGCATGCATTCACTTTTCAACCGAGAGGAGACTCAAATGAGATTCAAATTGCTTGCGATTTTCGTACTGTCGCTGTCGTCATTGTCAGCACTGGCGCTCACCGGAGATAACTGCTGCAAAGCGGGCGCGAAGTGTTGTTCCAGCTCTTGCTGCGGAATGAGTTGCTGCCAGCCGGGTTCTGCCTGCTGCCCAGGCGACTGCTGCGCCAAGAAATAACGAAATAACCGACGATGGAGTCTTCGTGTCCCGCCCTTTCCGTTCGCCGCGGCGAACGCGGAAGGGACGGGGCACGGAACTGTTGTGAACCAGGCGACGATTGAACCGCGGGTCCCCTTCGGCGTTGCTCGGGCAGGCTTTCGACTACCCTTTCGCCTGCCGCGGCAGACTCGGCATCGCTCGGGACGGCAGATTATTGGGATAGAAAGATCAGCTTGCCAGAATCGGTATGCCCGCGTCTTCCACCAGCGGCTTGACCACCGGCGTGTCGGTCTTCACATAGGCGATTTTGCCCGCGCTGATCTCGTCCTGCGCCACTCGGCAAGGCTTTGTCGACTGGCTGGGGACGAGCGCATGGGCACCGCTTTGCAACTGGCGGGCGCGCCGTGCCGCCACAAGAACCTTGCGGTAGTTCGAGTCGAACGTGGTTTCAATCGTCATCGGAATCCTCCTCAAAGTTCAATTGCTGTTGGCCGGAGGGGTTGAGAATCCCGAACGCCTCCAGCACCGGTTTGAGCCGCTCCTGCGCATTGGCCTGGCGGCAGGCGGCGGCAACCTCGAGCACGCGGCTCTGGCGGTGCGAGATCGGCTCGCCGTTGCGATAAAAGCGCTCGGCTTGCACGATGGCCTCCAGTTGAGCTACGGCGCGATCGAGGACGTCATTGACCAAAATATAGCTGTATTCGCGATATTTCTCAATCTCCCGGCTGGCTTCGCTCAGGCGGCGAAATATCTCGTCCTCCTTCACAACGCCTTCGGCGCGGGCGCGGTTGCGCAGGCGGGTCCGCAACGCCTTGGGATTCGGCGGCAGCACAAAAATACTCACGGCCTCCGCCATTTTGGCGCGAATCTGCGTTGCGCCCTGCACGTCGATATCGAGCAGAAGGTCGTGGCCCGCTGCGCGCGCGTCGTCAAGAGATTTGCGCGGTGTGCCGTATAAGTCCTTCCCGAACACTTCGGCGTATTCGAGGAACCTACCTTCGGCGATCATGCGTTCGAACTCCTCGCGCGTGGTGAAGTTGTATTCACGCCCATGCTCCTCTGAACCGCGCGGCGGGCGCGTAGTCCAGGAGATGGCAAATTCAATGCCGCCCAACTGCTTGCGCACCTCGCTCACCAGCGTGCTTTTGCCCGAGCCTGAGGGCGCCGAAATGATAAATAGGATTCCTGCCACTCGCCGTTTGTCCTCGTCCTTGTTCCCGACTTTCGATTGGTGGTGTCCCACCCTTTCTCGAAGAGACCCGGAAAGGGCGAGGCATGGGGCTTTCGTGACTATTCCACGTTCTGCACCTGTTCGCGCGTCTTCTCGATTTCGGCCTTCATGGCCAGTCCCAGCTCGGTAATGCGATTCCCTTTTCCACTCACCCCGCCGGTCTTCGAAAGCAGCGTGTTGGCTTCGCGATTCATCTCCTGCAGCAGGAAGTCGAGCTTTTTGCCCACCTCGCCGCCGGCGGCGAGCAGCTCACGAAAATGCGCGATGTGGGTATGCATGCGCGCCAGCTCTTCGCTCACGTCGCTGCGCTCCACCAGCACCGCGACTTCTTCGAGCAGGCGCTGGCGGTTGAACTCCGGGCCCGTGGCTGCGAGGAGCCGCTGCGTGAGCCGCTCCTGGTAGCGCTCTTCAACCTCCGGCCGCAACGCCTCCACGCCGCGCACGGCCTCCGCGAGCCGGTCGAGCGTTCCAACGAGAATTGCTTCGAGTCCCTCGCCTTCGCGGGCGCGCATGATGTTCAATTGATCGAGCAGAGGCGCAACTTCGCGCTCCACGCTGGCGGCCAGCGCCACCAGGTCTTCTTCGCTGTTGGTGCGGCTGTCGGCCAGCAATGCGCCGGGCAGCGAAAGAATCTCGTTCAGGTCCGGTTCGCCGAGCAGGCTGTGTTCTTCGCGCGCGGCATTGAAGGCCGCGAGATAGCTCGCCACCAGTTCGCGATTGTAGCCGGCCGCCTGCTGGCTCGATCGCTCGACAGAAAGCGTCAGCTCCACGTGGCCGCGGATCAGGCGCTCCTTCATCGCGCGGCGCAGCTCCATCTCCAGGGCATCGAGGCCCGAGGGCAGGCGCAATTGCACGTCGAGAAAGCGATGGTTCACGCTCTTCACGCTGAGCGTGTACTTGAGTTGATCGTGTACGCGAACCTGCGCGCGCGCGAATCCGGTCATGGAGTGGATGGGCATCTGGCTAACTTCCCGCCTTGCTGGTGAGCGCCGGCTCGTCCGCCGCGGCGGACGGCAGCGCCGGATCCTGCGCCAGCAGGTCGAAGGCCGGCGGCTCGGGCAGGTCCATGAACTGCAGTTGATAAAGGCGCTGATAGGTGGGCGATGTGCGCAGCAGCTCCTCATGCGCGCCCACAGCGGTGATGCGGCCGTCCTCCAGCACCGCGATACGATTGGCGCGGCGAATCGTCGACAGCCGGTGCGCGATGACGACGACGGTTCGCCCCTGCATCAGGTTTGCCAGAGCAGCTTGAACCAACGATTCGCTTTCGGCGTCGAGCGCCGATGTGGCTTCGTCGAGAATCAGAATCGGCGCGTCTTTCAGGATGGCGCGGGCAATGGCGATGCGCTGGCGTTCGCCGCCGGAGAGGCGGAAGCCCTTCTCGCCGATGATGGTTTCGTAGCCCTGCGGCATACGCAGGATGAATTCGTGCGCGAGGGCGTGGCGCGCGGCATTCTCTACCAGATCGGACTCCATATCGGGCTGGCCGTAGGCGATGTTGTCGCGCACCGTGTCATTGAAGAGAATCGTCTCCTGCGTGACCTGCGCAACCTGGCGGCGCAGCGACGCAAGCGTGAGATCGCGCAGGTCGTGGCCGTCGATGACGATGCGGCCGGAGGTTACATCGAAGAAGCGCGGAATAAGATTCACCAGCGTGGATTTGCCCGCGCCGCTGGGCCCGACGACGGCCAGCACCTCGCCGGCGCGGACCTCGAGATCGACGTTGTGCAGGATCTGGTGCTCGCCCTCTTCGGTGCTGTAGGAGAATCCTACATCTTCAAACTGTACGGATTGCGCAAAGCCCTTCAACGTGGCCGCGCGCGGGCGTTCCTTCACGTCGTCTTTGGTATCGAAGAAGTTGAAGATCGAAGCCGAAGCGCCCATGGCCTGCTGAAAACTGTTGTAGAAATAGGCGAACTTGCGGACCGGATCGTAGAGCTTGAAGAGCACGATGATGAAGGCGCCGAATGCGCCGATGGTCATGCGCCCGTGCTGAATCTCGTTGCGCCCGATCCACAGCAGCATGGCGATGGCCACCGCGCCGATGGTGTCCATGAGCGGCGAACTGATGGATTGAATGCGCACGCTGCGCAGGTTGGCGCGAAACAGGCGCTTGGCAGCCTTGCGAAAGCGCAGAATTTCCCACAGCTCGGTGTTAAAGGCCTTTACGATGCGGTTGCCGGTGACGGTTTCGTGCAGAATGTTCTGGATTTCGGCGAGCTTGTCCTGGCCGGTGCGCGTACGGGTGCGCACTTCGTGGCCGATTTTGCGCGAGGAGACGACGACGACGGGAATGAAGAGCAGGAGCGCCCAGCTCAGATAGCCGCCGAGGCGTATTACGATGAACAGCCCGACCAGGAAAGTAAAGAATTGCTGCAGGAATTCGCCGATCACCGAGCTGACCGCGGTCTGCACGCGGTCAACGTCATTGATCAGCGTGGAGAGGATGGTGCCCGTGGCGTGCTTGTGAAAGAAGCTCGACGACCGGCGCAGCGTTGCTTCGTATAAGTGATTGCGCAGGTCGGTGATCATTCCGAAGCCGGCATAGTTCACGAGATAGGTGCCGAGATAGTCGCACAGGCCCTTGACAACGGTGGAAGCAATCAGCGCGTACGCAACGACCGTCCATGCGTTGTGCATGAAATGGGGAACGAACTGGCGCAGGTCGAGGTGCCATTGCGAGTGCGGAACGCCCAGCAGAATGGGGCCGGGCGGCGCGCTGGGCTGCAGGACTTTGTCGAAGACCGGCTGGAAGAGGAGGGTGCGGAAGTTGTCGAGCAGACCCACTATGGCCAGAAGCAGAACTCCGGGCAGGGCCTGCCACCAATAGGGCAGACCGTAGCGCAACAGGCGGAAGAAACGCTTCATGCCGGCTGACCCGCGTGGCGGATGCGAGGTTTATGCCGGAATCGTGTGGCGCGCAGCTCCATCCCAGTATTGTATCCGGCGCTCATTCGTCGCGGAGGTTACTTCCCTGCCCCTTTTTCGATCAGGCGCGTGGTCGAGATGCCTTCAACAAGCGGTACAATTTTGACCTGTCCGCCCCATGAGAGCGCTTCGCGCGCGCCGACGACGGTTTCGACCCCGTAATCACCGCCTTTGACGATCACATCGGGGCGCAGGGCGACGATGAGCTCAAGCGGGGTGGGCTCGTTGAAGACGACCACGGCGTCGACCGCTGCCAGAGCGGCAAGAACGCGTCCGCGCTCGCGCTCGCGCACGATAGGACGGCTCGGGCCTTTCAGCCCGCTGACGGAAGCATCGCTGTTGATGGCCACGATGAGCCGGTCACCGAAGCGTCGCGCCTCTTCGAGCAATGTAATGTGGCCGATGTGCAGCAGGTCGAAGCAGCCGTTGGTAAACACCGCGCGCTCGCCGTTGGCTCTCCACAGGGCTGCGCGGCTGAGCAGTTCCTGGCGGGAAACAACCTTGTCTTCGGTGCGCAGCGCAATCTGCGGCTCCAGCGCGGCGAGCAGTTCGTGGCGTTCCACCGGGACGGTGCCAACCTTGCCGACGACAATGCCCGCGGCCGTGTTGGCCAGCTCAATCGCGGTCTCCGGCTTGAATCCGCTGGCCAGGCCGAGGGCGAGCACGGCGATCACCGTGTCTCCGGCGCCGGAGACATCGAAGACCTGGCGGGCCACGGCGGGTGCGATAAATCGGCTGCCGGGCCGCACCATCGCGATTCCCTTTTCGCTCAGCGTGGCAGACAGGAATTCGAGATCGAACGCCGGCACCATGGCTTCGGCCACGGCGAGAACGGCCGAGAGATCGCTGGTATCGAGGTCCGTCGCATCCAGATTGTGCGCCACGCGGCGCGCGGCGACCGTGAGCTCGCCGAGGTTGGGGCAGATGGTGGTTGCGCCGCGATAGCGCGCGAAATCCGCGCTCTTGGGATCGACGAGCACGGGAATACCAAGCTTGCGCGCGGACGTAATGATCTGCTGGCAGACCTCGGGCGTGAGCACGCCCTTGGCGTAATCGGAAAGCACCACCGCGTGGCACGTCTGCAGTTTTTCCAGCACACCCGCAAGCAGGAGCTCGTAGTCGCGTTGCGACCGCGGACCGAGACGCTCGGTGTCGAGGCGCACAATCTGCTGGCGCCCGCCCAGGATGCGCAGCTTGGCGATGGTGGGAAAGCCTTCGCTCGCGATCAGAATGGATTCAATCCCGTTGGAGCGCAGGCTTGCGGCGAGCAGTTTCTCGTTCTCGTCGCTGCCGGTAAACCCGGCAACGCAGGTTTGCGCGCCCAGCCTCACGAGATTCATTGCCACGTTGGCCGCGCCGCCGGGCTGCTCGGTCTGGTGCGTGGCGAGCACCACGGGCACCGGTGCTTCGGGCGAAATGCGCGCCACTTCACCCCAGATGTACTTGTCGAGCATCACGTCGCCAACCACGAGCAGACGCTTCGAGGCCCAGTTATGCTCAATCTCGCGGATCACATCGTGCAGTTGCTCGATCACCGCGCCTCCCCGGTGCGGCCGGCGCCGGCTTCGTGGGCTGCGGAATGATTTGCGATCCAGTCGAGTTCAATCCAGTCGCAGATCATGTGGCCGGCCAAGGCGTGAGCCTCCTGGATGCGTGCGGTGTCGCGGCAATCCACGGCAAAAAGATGATCGGCCAGCGCGGCGATCTTTCCTCCGCCGGCGCCCGTGAAGGCAACCGTGACCAGGCCCATGGAACGCGCTGTCTCCATCGCGGTCAACACGTTGCGGCTGTTGCCGCTGGTGGAGATGCCCACCAGAACATCGCCAAGTGCGCCGAGGGCTTCCACCTGGCGGGCAAAGACCGTTTCGAATCCGTAATCGTTAGCGATCGCGGTGAGAATCGACGTGTCTGTCGTGAGCGCGATCGAAGGCAAACCGCGCCTCTCGCGGCGAAAGCGGCCCACGATTTCCGCGGCAAAGTGTTGCGAGTCGGCCGCGCTGCCGCCATTGCCGCACCACAGAATTTTGCCTCCATTGCGCAGTGCCGATGCCATGATGCGCGCGATCGACTCCAGCACGGGCTGCCGGCTTTCGAGGTCGAGCACCGCCTTGCGATGCTCCGCGATCGCTTTTGCAAACACTTCGGCGGCGTTGGGACCGCTCACGATGACCTCCTCTCCTTCGCAATCGCGCGATGCACTTATGGGCTGCCGATTGCCCAGAAGGTAAGTCGCCCTGTTGCTATCATAGCGGGGTGTCCGACTCACTCAAAAGCTCTCGCGCGCGCGCAGTGCGAACTGTGCTCCTCGATCGCGACGGTGTGCTGAACGAGAAGATGCCGGAGGGCGAGTATGTTCGCTCCGTGCGCGACTTGCGCTTGCTGCCGGGCGTGCCCGAGGCTGTTGCGCGGCTGAACCGCGCGGGAATGCGAACGATTGTCGTCACCAACCAGCGCGGAATTGCTTTGGGGCTCTACACGGCCGCAGACGTGGAAGCGATTCACGCCGAATTGCAGGCGCAACTGGAGGCGTGTGGCGGGTACATAGACGGCTTTTTCTACTGTCCTCATGATCGGGACAAGTGCAACTGCCGCAAGCCGCTCGGTGGACTTTTCGAGCAAGCGGTGGCGCAGCTTCGTGAAATCACTCCTAAAACCAGCGTCATGATTGGCGATTCCCTGTCCGATATCGAATTTGGCCGCAGGCTCGGGATGATGACGATCTTTATCGAAGGCGATCCGGCGCGGCAGAAACCCGGCGCGGCGAGGGCAGCCGAAGTGGCCGACTCGCGAGCCGATTCGCTGGCGCATGCCGTGGAGACTCTGCTATCGCGCAATGCTCTTACCGAGAAGAAATGACCAGCTCGCGATTGTCCGCGAACGTCTCGGCAATTCCCTCTTCGAGCGCGGTCATGTGCAGATCGCAGCCCAGTTCGCGCAAGCTGCGCAGGTCGGCCTCGGTGAAGTGCTGGTATCGGCCGTCCAGGTCCGCGGGGAACGGAATGTATTCGATGAACGCTTCGCCGTGGACCTTCATCAGCGCACGGGCGACATCGTTAAAGGTGCGCGCCGTACCCGAGCCGGCGTTAACTACGCCCTGATAAGTTGCGTGGGTCATGCCAGGTTGCGGCGCGAACGGTCCAAGCTGCGCGAAGAACATGTTGATGCGGGCGAGGTCGCGGACATAGACGAAATCGCGGCGCTGCTCGCCATCGCCGTAGCCGCCGGTGCCGGCGAAGAGGCGCACCTTGCCCGTCTCCTTGATCTGCCGCGTGAAATGGTGAATCACTGAGGCCATGCGCCCCTTGTGCTGCTCGCGCGGCCCGTAGACGTTGAAATAGCGCAAACCGACAACGGTCGTCGGCACGGCTCCCTGCGCGAATTCCCGCCGAAGGTAATTGTCGAAGACCAGCTTGGAGAAGCCGTAGACATTCAGCGGGCGCTCGTTCTCGAAGGTGGGCGTGAAGCAGCCTTGCCCGGAAAGACCATAGACGGCAGCGGTGGATGCATAGACGAGCGGCACGCCCTGACGAATGGCAAAGGCCAACAGCTCCTTGGTGTACTGGAAGTTATTGTCCATCATGTAAGCGCCGTCGTCTTCGAGCGTATTGGAACAAGCGCCCTGGTGCAGGATGGCGTCGATGCGGCCCGCGGCGAGCGCATTGTCGTTGAAGGCGCGGCGAAACTCGCGCTTGTCCATGTAGTCGGTGAAGCGCGCGCCGGCGAGATTGATGTGCTTGGCAGCGTTGGCCAGGTTGTCGACGACAAGAATGTCGCAGATTCCGTGGCCGTTCAGCTCATGAACGAGATTGCTGCCGATAAACCCCGCGCCTCCGGTCACGATCAGCATTCGCGGCAGGCCTCCTTTCCGATTGCAGGATCAGTGGATGTCGGCGATCGCAGCCAGAACGCTCGCGTCAGCGGTCCAGCACGCGGGCAACGGCCGACGCCATCTCCGCGACAGAGATGGCAGCCAGGCAGCGGCGCGCCTCTGCCACGCACGTCTCGAGATTGCAGCCATAGCAACTCGTCTGATGATAAATGACCTCGTGACCTCGCCCCTGCGGATACCAGATGCCGGGTAGACCACGCGCGGAGAACGCGATCACGCACGGGACACCGGCGCACGCGGCCAGATGCATGGGTCCGGAATCGGGACCGATGAAAACCCTGGCGTGCTCGAGCACGGCGGCCGACTCGCGCGGCGTGAGCTTGCCGCAAAGGTTTACCTTGGGCCCGCTCCAGTTCCAGGCAACATAGTCGCTCAGATCGGCGTCTTCCTGCGCACCCACCAGCGCCAGTCCATATTCGGGGTATTGGGCGTGAAGATGCGTCAGCAGTGCGCGCCAGTTGCCGCTGCCCCAGTCCTTGGCCTGCATCTTGGTGCCGGGGCCGCAGGCGATGAGCGGGCGGCGCATGAGCGGACCGAGGCCGATTGCCGCGGCGCCTTTTTCCACGGCGGTCAAGCCCAGGTTCCAGTTGGCCGGATCGTCGATTGCCGCATCGCCCAGTTTGACGAGCGAACACGCAAGCCGCGAGGCCTCCGATTCGAAGCGCCCGGTGGCGGCGTCGAATGCGTGCTTCAGCGTCTCCTTTTCGGGAAGGCCGATGATTCGACTCACTCCTGCCAGGCGAAAGAAGCGGCTGTCGCGGCTGACATGATTCAGGGGGCGCACCGGCATGAGGTAAACCAGAACGTCGGGACCGTAGCCGCGTACCCGCCACGCCAGGCCAAGCAGTTCGCCGACCTTGCGCGTGCCCGCCGCGTAACCGATGTAGCCATGAATCAGACCGGAGCTGCCCAGCACGGCCGCGGCGGGCGGAGCCTTGGCATGCACGGGAAAGTTGGTGAGTAGCACCCGCTCGGCCTGCGGAAAGATGCGCGCAATCAGGTGGAAGCACGGCAGCGCGACCACCATGTCGCCCAGGCTGCCCAGACGGTAGATAAGAACCTTTCGAACCGATGAGGCAGACCGCAAACCTTCTCCTCTTGTCAATAATTCCGCAGGTCCACAATCGCCTTCAGAATGGTCTCCGGCTGGGGCAGGATTGCATCTTCGAGGATCGGCTGGTAGGCCACAAACGTATCCAGTGAGGCCACGCGGCGCACCGGGGCATCGAGATCGTCGAACAGCTCGTCGGCGATGCGCGCGGCGATCTCCGCGCCGTAGCCCCAACTGAGCATGTCTTCGTGGGCCACGATCACGCGGCTGGTCTTGCGCACCGATTCGGCGATTGCCTCCCAGTCGTAAGGATTCAGGGTGCGCAGGTCCAGCACTTCGACCTCGATTCCGTGCTGGCGCTGCGCACGCTGCGCAGCCTGCAGCGCGCGCGGCACAACGGCCCCGTAAGTCACCAGGGTGATGTGCGAGCCGGGGCGGACGATCTTGGCTTTACCGAAGGGAACTGCAAACTCTGGACCGGGGTAAGCAGCGCGGCCGTACGTTTCCCGGTAAAGCCGCTTGTGCTCGAGAAACAGCACCGGATCGTCGCAGCGGATGGCGGTGCGCAGCAGGCCGTTGGCATCTAGAGCGTTCGAGGGAAACACCACGCGCAATCCCGGAGTGTGGGTGAAGATGGATTCGCCCGATTGCGAGTGATAAATGGCGCCGCCGGTGAGGTAGCCGCCGATGGCCACGCGCAAGACCGCGGGCGAGGCCCACGCGCCGTTGGAGCGCCAGCGCATGAGCGCCAGCTCATTGCGAATCTGGTGCATGGCCGGCCAGATGTAGTCGAAGAACTGAATTTCGACCACCGGCTTCATGCCGCGCACCGCGTAGCCGACGGCGCGGCCCACAATGTTGGCTTCGGCCAGCGGCGAGTTGAAGACGCGCTCCGAGCCGAACTCGGTTTGCAGGCCGGCGGTGAGCTTGAAGACACCGCCCTTGCCTTTCACTTCGCCCAACGCCTGCTCGCGGCTGGCGTCGGCCACGTCTTCGCCGTAAATCACGATGCGGGGATCGCGCCGCATTTCGTCGCGCAGGCAGGCATTGATGAGGTCGGCCATGGTGCGCGGAGTGCCGGCCTTGGGGCTGCTGCTGTCCGGCTCCTGCACCCGCTCGATGGCGAATTCCGCCTTCGTAGGATCGAGACGATCGGAATAGACATGCTCTGTGACGCTGGAGACGGCAGGCAGCGGAGCGGCCAGCGCAATCTCAGCGGCTTCCGCGGCCTCGCGATCGAGCGATTGCTCGAGACGATTGATCTCTTCGGCGCTGAGGATCCCCTCGCGAAGCAGCCGCATCTGCATTCTTGTGATTGGATCGCGGAGGGCGTCGGCCTGGCGCTCGGCGGCAGAGCGATAGAGCCGGTCATCGTCGGAAAGCGAATGCGAATAGGGCCGCACGCAGTGGCCATGCACGAAGGCCGGCCCCAGTCCGGCACGGCAATGCGCCGCCGCGGCCTGAAATGCAGTCAAAGACACTTCCGGATCGGTTCCGTCGATTTCGGCAAAATGAAAATTGGGAAAATTGGCCACCAGCCGCGAGATGTTCCCGCCGGGCGTGTTCACCTCGACCGGCACGCTGATCGCGTAGCCATTGTCTTCCACCAGGAAGATGACCGGCAGCCTTTGGTTGGATGCGGTGCTGATCGCCTCCCAGAACTCGCCTTGCGAAGTGGAGCCCTCGCCCAGCGAGGTCAAGACCACTTCGTCGCCGTGGAACTCCACATCGTGAAACTCGCGATAGTCGCCGGGAACCTTTTCGGCAGCGTCGGGATGACGGGTGAAATAGCGGCCCGCCTCAGCGCAGCCGACGGCATGAAGCAGTTGCGTTGTGGTCGACGAAGAGGTGCTCACGATGTGCAATCGGCGGTTGCTCCAGTGCGTGGGCATCTGTCGGCCGCCGCTGGCCGGGTCGGTGCCTGCGCCCACTGCCTGCAGCTCCATCTCGGTGGGTGTAACTCCCAGCGCGAGGCAAAGCGCGCGATCGCGATAATAGGGAAAGAACCAGTCGTAGCCGGGACGCAACGCCAGTGCCGCTCCCACTTGCAGCGCCTCGTGGCCGGCGCCTGAGACCTGAAAAAAAATCTTCTGTTGCCGCTTGAGAAGAATCTCGCGGTCGTCTATCCGGCGCGACAGGTACATCAGCCGGTAGATCTCGATCATTTTTTGCGGACTCAATTCGCCTTGAGCGGCAATGGTCCCGGGCTCGCGAGCGCTGGAAATTGCCAGTTCCATCCTCGTCACTCCCCAAAATACTCTTTCTCTACAATAACCAAACTAAATTGTAACAATCCTGCCCCCTTGGAATCGATACTATGCGCCGAACCAAACCCGGCCCGGCGGGAATTCACCGAGGCCAATCCTGCGACGGCGGCTGGATCACGGAAGGAGGACTGACCGAGTAGATCATCTTATCCTTCACGTTGTGCGCCAGCTTTTCGATCGATGCCAATTTGCGCGTCTCCGCCGGGGTGAGCGAGGCGGTGTTCGCGCTCTTGATCTCCATGTCCAGTTCAGTGGCCAGTTTGAGCAGTTTGTTGGTGTCCGAAACCAGCGACTTTTGCCTTTCGCGATTGAGAGCCCGCAGGCGCTCCTCCTGTTGGGAAAAATCGCCGTTGGAGTCGTCAAGAGAGGTGCCTACCTTCTGTCCTATTGGTTGCTGAAACGGTCCGCGCGGTTGCGGAATATTTTGCGCGCCGCCGGGAAGAGCCAGCACCGCCGCCAGCCACAGCGCGTGGCGGACAAAGTGGGCCGTACTCCGGGCCGGAGACGCAAACCGCATCTCCTTCATAACCGTCCATCCCGTGGCATCTCCAGTTCCGTTGCAGGCCATACATTTGTACCCCGATCGATGCAGCAAACGACGTCCGGCCCGGCGCCTAATTTGCTGCTGCCGTAAGCTTCGTCTGTTCTTTCACGCCATGGGCCAGCCTCTCGATCTCGTCGGCCTTGCGAATCACCTCGAGCGAAAGGGTGTCTTTGGTGGTCTTGTCCACTTCGGTTTTCAGTTCGGTGGCCAGCTTGAGCAGCCTGGCGCTCTCGTCGCCGATCTGCTTTTTGCGCTCCTCGTCGGTTGCCGGCTTGGTCTCGTGTTGCTGGTCCCGCGTCTCCATCTGCTGGCTGGCGTCGGGTAGCAGGTTGGCCGCAGGAAGATAATAGGGCGCATCGGAATGGGTGGCTGGCGCCTGCTGGCCGGGGTTCACGGCGCCGGTGAGCGCCGCCATTGCGGCGAGACAGGCCATCATTCGTCCCCAACGCGGCCCCGCCGAATGCCTTGCAGTGCTTGCCCAGGCGCGCACTTCTTCGTGATTTTGGTGCGCGGCGAAAACCATGGGAACCTCCCTTCAGCCCCTGCGCGATTCAATCCTTCGCCGGATTGGAAATCGCCACTGGCCGCTCGGACCGAGCTTCCTGGAGCGTGTCCTGGAGCGTGATTCGAACTCGCGATTTGCGGCTTGCGAGTGGCCCGGAAACCGACTTCTCGCCGGGTTCCAGGCGGCGAAATATAAGTCGCGCCGGACTCTTCAAAAAACACGCCGTGCGCACAGTCTAGTCTAGAACGAGGAGTTTTTGGATGCACCCTTTTTTGTTTGCGGCGCGGACGGGCTGGTTTGCCGAAGGCCGGTTCCTGGGCAAGCTGCTCGACGAGTGGATCAACGACACCCAGGAATTCGTCCGCACCAAGCTGCCCCACCTCATCATCGTCGCGGCTATTGCTTTTGCTCTCAATTACTTGCTGAAAACTATCACCATCCGGATGACCCAGGTTGCGGAGCGTCACGCCGCCGGACGCACCCGCATCCTGCAGGTCAAGACACTGGCCGGCGTCATTCGCACCACCGGGTTGGCGGTCATAGCCGCCATCGTCACCATGCAGTTCCTCGCGGCAATGGGAGTCAACCTTGCCCCGTTGCTGGCGTCGGCCGGAGTGGCCGGCGTGGCCATAGGTCTCGCCGCGCAGAACATCGTGAAGGATGTGCTGAATGGCGTCCTCATCTTGATCGAAGACCAGTTCGATGTGGGAGACACGGTGAAGCTGGCCGGACTGGCCGGCGTCGTGGAAGGCATGACGCTGCGCAAGACGCTGGTCCGCGACGGCGATGGAACGCTTTACGTGATTCCCAATTCGCAGATCACCACCGTCGCCAACCTGAGCGTCGGCTATTCGGTGGCAACGGTGAACGTGAGCGTGGATTTCTCGGCCAACCCCGATGAAGTCGTGGATCTTCTCAAGACGATTGCCATGGAGATCCGCAACAGCGATGAATTCAAGAAGCTATTTGTCGCCGACCCGCAGGTGCTCGGCGTGGATGCGGTGAAGGGATCGGAGCTCGTCTTTCCGGTGGTATTCAAGACCCTGGCCACTCAGCAGTATGGCCCGGTGCGGGAGTTCCGGCGGCGCGTACGGCTGGCTCTCGAAAAGCACGACATGCTGCCCGGCGACCCGAACCGCGTCTTCAAGTCGTTCGGGGAATCCACGAGCGAAGAGGCGAACACTGTCCGGCGGCCCGTAGAGGAGCACGCCCAGGCCCCGGATCCGACGACCCTCAAGCCACACGAGACGAATCCGTTTTCAGGGGAATAAAACCTGACTGCATAAACGTAGCTTTGAAAGGGCACGGCTTTAGCCGTGCCGCAAACACGCAATGAAAATCAGGGCTTTAGCCCCTGAGGGAAGTTGGACGCCGGCGGAATGCCAATTATCCAGCCAGGTCAACGCGCGCCTATTTCTTATTCGCCGCGTAGTCGCTTCCGCCCATCAGGTGCAGAGAGACGTAAGGCTCATCGCCAATGACCCAGCTATCGTGGCCAGGCGCGATGTAGAAGATGTCGCCGGCCTTCATTTCGAAGACGCGGCCGTCGTCCATCGCGGCGGTAGCGCAGCCGCGGAGAACCAGGCCCACGTGCTCAACCTCGCAGCTCTTCTTTCCCAGCGCCTTGCCCACGTGCTCTGACCATTTCCAGCCGGGCTCGTAGCTCGCGCGGCCGAGAGTCATGCCAGCGATCTTCACCAGTTCGAATTTGCCCTTTTCGAAAGTTCGAACCTCGTCGGGCTGGTCGAACCGTTTGAGAATGACGTCGAGCACAGCGGCCTCCTCACATTGGCTCAGGCCGTGTCGGCCATCGCCGCCAGCAGAGCCTTGTCGTCGGTAACCGGCGGCATGCAGGTGCGTCCGCGGCAGACAATGGCCCAGGCGTTCGCGCCGGCAGGAACCGGAACGTGGAGCACTGTTTCAGCGAGCGCTTCGGGCAGGTTTTCGCCCGACAGTTGATCCGGCGCAAACCGAATCACGGTTTTGTTCACGGCGAATCGCGCCACGGATGTGGCCTCGAGACGATCGGCCTCATGCCCCGAGCCCACGATGACGATCTGCATCGGATCGAGCAGCAGCCGCTCAGCGGCAAGTCCGCAACTGCCCGCATACAAGCCGAAATGTTCCACGATTCCCGAAAACGAAGCCAGTGTGTCTTCGGCGATCTCCCGATATTCGGCGCGGCCGCCGAGCGCCTCGAGCCGCAGCAGCGCTGCCGCCGCGGTGGGGT
>JBAUBR010000541.1:0-29889 GCA_049676965.1 Occallatibacter sp. | reverse complement strand
CTCCTGCTCAGCCTCGCAGGCGCAGTCGCGGCTGCGGTGCTCACCACCGCCGCTGCCGCCGGCGTAGGCACACTCGCGGCCTTCGGTCCGGCAACCGTGGGTTGGCTCGTCCTGCTCGTCTGCGACGCTTTTCTCGCACTGCCATGGCTGTTCCTGCTCATGATGGTTCGCTCCGCGCTGCCTTTGACGACGTCTCCCGCAAGCTCCGCTGCCATCACCTTTCTCGTGCTGGCGGCATTAGGATGGCCGGCCTGCGCGCGCGCCGTCTATCGCGGGGCATCCAGCCTCAAAAACTCCGAATGGGTGCTGCATGCGCGTGCTGCGGGCCTGCGCCGCGGGCAGATGATCCGTTCCGTCATTCCCAACCTGCTTCCGCTCCTGTTGCCGCAGTTTCTTATCTCGGTGCCTGCCTTCGTCATCGCCGAGGCCAACCTCGGCGCGCTCGGTCTGGGCATCGGCGAGCCGCTGCCCTCCTGGGGCGGCATGTTGCTGGAACTCGACAACTCCGCCCTGCTTATGCAGACCGGCTGGGTCTATTTTCCCGTCGTTTTACTCATCGCCGTTCTTCTTCTGCTCGAATCCGTCGCCGTGGAGGTGGAATAATGCGCCCCTTTCGCTGGCTTCTCATCTGCGTGTCGCTGATTCTCGCCGCGCTTCTGGCCGATATTTGCTCCGGCCAGGCCGCGCCTCGAAATCCGCGCGAGCTGGTGTGGACCATCGGCTACGACCCCAAGACCTTCGACCCGGCAAAGGTCGACGACCAGGAATCCGAACTGGTGCGCTACCTTACCGCCGGCGTGCTGCTGCGCTTCAATCGCTTCACGCAGAAGGTCGAGCCCGGCCTGGCCGAAAGCTGGACCATTTCGCCCGATGGCAAGACCATTGCATTCAAACTGCGCGCGGATCTTGAGTTTTCCGACGGCAGCAGCCTCACCTCCCGCGATGCCGCGTGGTCCATCCGCCGTGTTCTGCTCCCGGCTACCGGGGCGCCGGTCGCCGAAGAGTTCGTTTCACCGGCAGGAATTACGGTGGAAACACCCGACGCGCGCATTGTCGTTGTCCATCTGCCCAAGCGAGTCATCGGCATCGCCAAAGTCTTCGACGAAATCGCCATCGAGCCGGCAAATCGTCCCAGCGAAGGCCGCGTCACCTCAGGCCCGTTCGTCGTGGCCGACTACCGCCGCTCGCAGTTCGTGCGCCTGCGCGCCAACCCTCACTATGAAGCGCGAGATTCCTCCGGCGCCGCGCTCCCGTATGAGGAAGGCGTGCGTCTCGATATTCTCGAGAATCCCGAGCAGCAAATCAGGCTCTTCGAACGCGGCGAGTACGACCTGATCGACAGCATTCCGCCGGATTACTTCGAGCTTCTCAAGAAAAGAGATCCGTCCTCGGTCCGTGACCTGGGGCCGTCGCTCAATACCGAGCAGATGTGGTTCAACCAGGCGCCCGGCGCGCCCATTCCCGCATGGGAAAAGTCCTGGTTCCAGAATCGCGCCTTTCGCGTCGCCGTGTCGCAGGCGATTCATCGTGACGATCTCGCGCGCATCGCCTACCTCGGCCACGCCACCCCCGCTTACAGCTTCATCTCGCCCGCGAATACCGAGTGGTATGACCATCAGATGTCTGCGCCGCACACCGATGTTGCCGCCGCTAAAGCGGGACTCGCGAAGGCGGGCCTCCATCTGAACAGCGGCGTTTTGAAGGACTCGACTGGGCACGCCGTGAAGTTCTCCATCCTCACTAACGCCGGTAACGCCGCGCGATCCAAGATGGCCACGCTCATCCAGCAGGACCTTGCCGCGCTGGGAATGCAGGTGAACGTTGTCGCGCTCGACTTCCCCGCGCTGATCGAGCGCCTGATGCACACGCAGGACTACGAAGCCTGCCTGCTGGGCCTGGAAAACGTCGACCCCGACCCCAACGCGATGATGAACGTCTGGCTCAGCTCGTCGGAGAATCACCAGTGGAATCCCTCGGAGAAAACGCCGGCGACTGCATGGGAGGCCGAGATCGATCGCGAGATGAACCGGCAGGCCACCACCACCAGCGAAACCGAGCGCAAACAGGCCATCGATCGCGTGCAGCAGATCGTTGCCGACGAGCAGCCGTTCATATACCTCGTCTACCCCAATGTTCTCTTCGCCGTTTCGCCGCGGCTCAAGGGTGTGCAGCCGGCCGTGCTTGAGCCGAACCTGGTGTGGAATGTTGAAGACCTCCGCCTCTCGGGGTCGCGATGAACGGCGATCCGCTCCTGCGAGTCGACATTCAGGCAAGCTTTTCCGGCAAGCCCGTCCTGCACGATATTCGCTTCGACCTCCAGCGGGGCGAAGTGCTCGGCCTCGTCGGCACCAGCGGCGCGGGCAAGAGCACGCTGGTTCTGTCTCTCCTTGGCCTGTTGCCCTGGCGCGGCGGTCGCGTCACCGGCGAAGTAACGCTCGAAGGCGAGAATCTGCTGGCACTCTCAGAGCGCAAACTGCGCGCACTGCGCGGGCGCAAAGTGGCCCTGGTTCCGCAAAGCCCCATGACCGCGCTCAACTCGGCCATCAACCTGGAAAGCCACTTCAGCGAGGCGTGGAAGGCCCATGAGAAGAATAACCGCGCCGCACTCGACCGCAGGATGCGTGAGCTGCTGGCCGAGGTCCAACTCCCTTCGAATCGCGAGTTCCTGCACCGGCGTCCGTCGCAAATCAGTGTCGGCCAGGCCCAGCGCGTGCTCATCGCCCTTGCGCTCTTGCACCGTCCATCGCTCATCGTTGCCGACGAGCCGACCAGCGCCCTCGACCCGGTCACCCAATCTCAGATTGTCGACCTGCTCAAGAGGCTCAATCGCCGCCATGGCGCAACGTTGCTCTATGTCTCGCACGATCTGGTCTCGGTGCTGCAGCTCAGCGACCGCATCGCTGTGCTCAACGCCGGAACGATCGCGGAATGCATGCCCGTCTCCAAGCTGGACGAGGCCCGGCACGAGGCTACCCTGGCCCTACTCCGCGCGCTTCCCGTCCCACCCGATGTGTTGCTCAGTTTTCGCGATCGGCCAATCCGCGAACCGCAGCCGTGCGCCCTCGCCGGATGATTACCATTTGGAGTTACCTTTGAGCGGTCGCTTCCCGGATGGTTACCAATTCTCTTACCGCTGTAACAACACCTTCGGGACAGCGTTACTCTCGCTTTTTTTACAACTAGAGAGCCATTGATATAAGTGCACCAATCCGGCAACATCCTGTATGTGGAGTTATGCGATCCACGGCTCGTCCCCCGAGCTGGAGTGTAGTCCGCAACTTGAAACAAGATAGGCGAATTTACCTTACTCGACTCGGGAGGTCCCTGTGTCTTATTTGTCCCTTAGAAGGTCTGTTATCGTCGGATTGCTTTTCGTAGCGACCAGCACAGTCTTTGCAGCCACCGCCTCAACCAGCAGTAAAATCTCGCCGGACCTGGCGGCTTTGCCGTCTTCGCAAAACGTGCCGGTCATCATTCAATATCACAATGCTCCCTCGTCGCTCGAGACCTTGCTGCTTTCGCTGCTGGGTGGGGTATTGAATCTGGCCCTGGGCGCCATCAACGCGCTGGGCGTGAATATCAATGTAGGCCAGCTCAACTCGATTGCCTCCGACCCCAACGTCACTTATATCTCGCTCGATCGCCAGGTGGTCGCGCACCAGGCTGTAACCATCACCGCGGCCGAATATACTACGGAGCCAATCAACGCTCCCGCGGTGTGGCAAAAGGGATATCTCGGCACCAACGTCGGCGTCGCCGTCATCGACAGCGGCATCACTCCGGTGCCGGATCTCAGCATCAACTCGTTGTCCTCACTGCTCCCACTTGGCGAGCCTATCCTGGCGCGGCTGCTCTCGTCGCTGAACGAATCGGCTCCCGGAAGCACCGGCCGCATCGTCTACAGCCAAAACTTCGTTCCCGGCCAGAACGACGCATTGGATCACTACGGCCACGGCACGCATGTCGCCGGACTGATCGCCGGAAACGGCGCCGATTCCACCGGCCCGGAGGACTTCAGAACCTTCCGCGGCGCGGCGCCTAACGCGAGCATCGTCAACCTTCGCGTCCTCGATGAAAATGGCGCAGGCACCGATTCGTCCGTGATCGCCGCCATCGGCGAGGCCATCCAGCTCAAGAGCACATATAACATCCGCGTGATCAACTTATCTCTCGGGCGCCCGATCTATGAGAGCTATACGCTCGACCCGCTCTGCCAGGCGGTTGAAAAGGCATGGAAGGCCGGCATTGTGGTTGTAGTGGCCGCGGGCAACGATGGCCGCGATCTGAATTTGAATCCCGAAGGCTACGGCACCATCGATTCACCCGGCAACGATCCCTACGCGCTCACCGTCGGCGCCATGCGCACCATGGAGACCGCTCCCATCAACGACGACCTGATCGCCAGTTACAGCTCTAAGGGCCCGTCGTTCATCGATGACGTCATCAAGCCGGACATCGTCGCGCCGGGCAACCTGGTCACCAGCCTCCAGTTCTCCAACGACCCGCTCGCCGTGGACAATCCATCGTTCTACACCTGGTACTCGTTCTACCAGACCAACGGCTCGCAAAACCCGTCGATCAATTACTTTCCGCTCAGCGGCACCAGCATGGCAACCGGCGTAACCAGCGGAGCCGTCGCCGACCTGCTGCAGGCAGCGCCCAAGCTTACCCCGGATGAAGTGAAGGCCCTGATCATGGTCAACGGGGACCGCAGTTACTTCCCGGCCTTCAGCAGCGTCACTGACGACGGCATCGTCTACAACGCCAATTACGATGTATTCACGATCGGCGCCGGGTATCTGGATATTGCGAAGACCGTGAGCGCCGCCCTGGTCAACAATGGATCTGTGCCGGCCGGTACCGCGATGTCTCCCATCGCTACCTACGATGCGGAGACCGGCGACACCACCGCGGTTGTCGACCAGACGGCTCTCTGGGGCAAAACCGGACCGTGGTCGGCGTCGAGCGTCTATGGAGACAATGCGTTCATCAGCTCGCCGAACGGTTCCGCCGCACTATGGGGTTCGACCGCGCTGTGGGGCAAGAGCGATCCCGACGGCTTTACCGCGCTGTGGGGCAAGACCGCTCTCTGGGGCAAAGGGACGCCGGAAGCGCAAACCGCTCTCTGGGGAAAGTCGGGCGACGCAAGCGCATCCACACCGTACGAATTCTGATCGCCGAGGGCCGAGTTGGCGCCGCGCACCACGCCCCGCGCCAACCGGCCTTAACCCGCCGGCGTCGATCGTACGATCGGTCCCAGACGCACCGCTGGCCGTTGAACCGGAGCTCCTGCGACTACTATGGATGTGCGACGCGTTTCGCGCGCCATGGCAACCTCAAAGAGAGCTCAACTGTGACCAACCAATCGTTTCTGCTGCGTCCGCAAACGACCGAGCCACACGCATGCAGTTGTTCCACGAGACGCGCATCCGCTCCCGCTGCTCGCACCTGGGGGCTCTTCGCTGTCGCTCTCCTGCTCGCCTCTATTGTGCCGCCCGCGCACCAGGCCCGCGCCCAGCCCGCCGCCCCGCCAGCCCCGCGCCCCTGGAATCAAAACCCCAACGGCATGCGCATCTATATCTGGGCCGGCCTCAAATCCCACTTGGCCGGCCAGCACGACTATCCGCAGTTCCTCGCCGACTGGAGCAAGGTCCTCACCGAGCACGGGGCCGTAGTCGACGGAGCCCTGCACGCCCCCACCCCCGCCGACCTCGCTCACACCGACGTCGTCGTCATCTATAAGGGCGACGCGGCCTACCTCAGCGACGAAGAAAAATCCGCCCTCGAAGCCTACATCCGCCGCGGCGGCGGTCTGGTCAGCCTCCACGACTCGCTCTGCGGGCCCGATCCTGCTTACTTCGCCACGCTCGTCGGCGGCGCGAAAAAGCACGGAGAAGTCAACTACACCCTCGGCGCGCCCATCCCCTACACCGTGGTCGACCCCTCCGACCCCATCATGAAGGGCATGTCCAACTTCACAATCTTCGACGAAGCCTTCTACAACATGACCTGGGCGCACGATCCCGCCATCCACGTCCTCGCCACCGCCGTCATCCCCGCCACGCCCAGCGCCGGCGCGCACAAGGGCGAGGTCGTCCCCCAGGTCTGGACCTACGAACACACCCTCACCGGCGGCCAGCCCGCGCGCGCTTTCGTCTGGATGCAGGGCCACGAATACGCCAACTTCTCCAACTATCAGATCCAGCAGATGCTGTTACGCGGCATAGCCTGGGCCGCCCAAAAACCCGTCGACACCCTCATCGACTACGCCCCAGCCCCGCCGCCGCGCCCAGCGCAATAGCCGAGTTCGAGATCCGGCTTTGGAATGGCGTGATCTTCAGCGATCCGCTACCGAGCCGCACAAGCGCCCTGCGCTACCTGCTGCTTCAACTGCGCCTGTAGCAGCGCCGCCAACTGAAAGTGAAACTCCGTCGGCTCGCCGACGTGAAGCCGCGCCTCCGCTGTCCGCGCTGCCAATTCCACGTCGCCGCCGAGCAGCGCGCCGGCGGCCAGAATATCGTACAATTCGCCGAAGGCCGGCGCATCGGCAACCGCCTGCCGCATGCGCCGAATTCCTTCAGCCGCTTCTCCAAGATGAACCTCCGCGGCGCCCCGCTTGGCCTCGGTCAGCGGAGAACACTCGCCCAGCCCGGCCACCTGCGCGTAGGCCCCGCGCGCCTCGGCGTAGCGCCCCGCGTGAAAATGTGCATCGCCCAGCGCCTGGAAGAACACGGCATTGCGCAAACCCAGCTCCGCTGCGCGTTCCAGCCGTGGCAGAGCCTCGGACAGCTTCATCAATCGCACCATGCACACGCCGGCAAAGAGCCACGCTACCGCGGACCGCGGGCTCAGTTCGCGCGCGCGTTCGAAATGCACAAGAGCAACCGCCGGCCGCCGTGAGTTTTCGAGCTCCGCGAGCCCCATCTCGATGAACACCTGCGCATCGTTGGCATTCGCCGCCAGCTTTTTCTCACCCAGCGCCTGGTAGAGATCGTTCTTTTTCTGCCGCTCCAGGTCCGCGTCTTCGGCATGTCCGAAGTGGTGCACCACGAAATCCGCGCGCGCCGAGGCCAGTCCCAGCGCCGCCAGCCGCCGCGTGATCGTCTCATGCACACACCCCTCGTAATAAATGCCGGGATGGCTGCGGAACAGGCGGGTCGTCGGCAGCGGAACATACGCCGGATAAGCCAGCGCTTCCTCAATTGCAACTGGATTTGGCCTTGCCGCCTGAAAACCGAGCCTCGTGCTTGTGTCGCGCATGTAGTTCCAGCGCGGATTGTGGAACGCATAAATATTCGGCGCCTCGATCAACTCCCGGATTCGCGCACCGGCCGTGCCATCCAGCATCTCGTCCGCATCGAGCACCAGTATCCAGTCGCACTTGCGATACGAGAGCACGTGGTTGCGCGCGCGCGAAAAATCCTGCTCCCACGGAACCGCGATCACCTCGGCGCCAAATTCCTTCGCAATTGCGGGGCTCTCATCCGTGGAGCCGGTGTCGCCAAAAACAATCCGATCGACAAACGAGGAAGCGCTGCGCAGGCATCGAGCCAGCACCGGCGCACCATCCTTCACGATCATCGAGAGTTCAACGGTTGGCTTCATCGCGAGCAGGCGCAGGTCGAGCAGGCAGACTGTGGCGCGATCTATATCGGCAGGTGAGCGTCCAAGTTTTAACGACCGAGTGAGCGCGCGAGCGCCGGGGCAAGGCTCTTCACTTGCGGACAGCCGGCGTTACTTCGCCGTCCACCCGCCATCAATAAGGACGTCGGTTCCTGTGATGAACCCCGCAGCATCGGAGCACAGATAGCAGGCCAGCGCGCCAATCTCCTCGGCCTTGCCCCACCGTGCGACGGGCAGATTCGCAAGGAACCGAGCATTGGCCTCAGGGTCGTTCATCACCGCCGCATTCATGTCCGTTGCGATCGGCCCCGGGCTGATTCCGTTGACGGTGATTCCATCGCCGGCCAGTTCCAGCGCCAACGCCCGCGTGAACCCAAGCAGAGCCGCCTTCGCCGATGAGTACGCGGTGCGCCCGGGAATAGAAACATGGCTCATGATCGACGTCATATTCAGAATGCGCCCGTAGCCCGAACCCTTCATGTCGGGCACGAACGCGCGGCACATCAGAAAGGTCGAGATAAGGCTCGCATCGAGAACACTGCGAAACTCTTCAAGTGAAAAATCCACCAGGTTCTTGCGAATATTCGTTCCCGCATTGTTGATGAGAATCTGTGCCGCTCCGAAGTGCTGGTTCACGGCGTCGCCCAGCCGGGCGACGTCTTCTTCTCGCGTAACGTCGGCAACAAAAAGGTCGGCCGTTCCGCCGCGCTCGGCAATGGCGTCGCGCACTTTTTCCAGGCGTTTCACGTCCCGCGCCACCAGCGCGATCTTCGCTCCTGCTTCGGCGAGCGCTTTCGCCATCGCCTCACCCAGACCGCGGCTCCCGCCGGTAATCACAGCGGTCCGGCCCGTCAGATCGATCTTCATGCTTGTCTCTCCTCAAATAGACCTTATGGCGACAGACCGTCTGTGCTCATCGGTACCGTGCTGCTCATCTCCGATTCTCGCTTCCGCCGCGCCGCATCCGGATCGAGGTAGAGCCAGCAGATTGCCGACACCGTCGCCGAAACAGCCATGGTGTCGATGAGCACGTTCCAGTGGCCACCCGTCCGCGCCAGAATCACTCCGCCGGTAACCGGCGCTGCAAAACCGGCAAAGTTGCCCAGCATATTCATTGTGGCCGCGACAGTTGCCGTGTACGGACCGCCGATGTCCACGCAGGCATCCCACGAGATCGGCATGGTCAGGTCGCTCGTAAAGCTGGCCAGGCCCATGGCCAGCATGGCGACAACCACCGATTCAATGTGCGTCAACGCAAACAGCAGGATAGCCGTCGACAGAAATCCACAAAACGCGATGGCCCGCCGCGGGAGCCGCACCGGCGCAAGCCCCGTGGCCAGCGAACCGAAGCCGCCGAACAAAAGCGGCAGCGCTGCCAGAGCAGCGGCGCGTTCCGGCGACTGCCCGCGTCCTTCGCGCAGATACGTCGGCAGCCAGGTGATGTAGAAATACCACACATAGGAGAAGCAAAAATACTGCAGGCCCAGCGCCGCGACCGGTCGCGTGAGCAGCAGTCGCATCCAGTGCGGCTGCCCGATGCGATGCGTGGTAAGAGCACGCGAAGCGTGCAGCAACTCCAGTTCGGCGGCATTCACGCGCGAGTGTTGAGCCGGATCGTCTCTGAACCAAACGAGAAACACCGCGCACCAGGCCAGCCCCAACGCCGCAAAGCAAACAAAAGCCCATCTCCATCCGAACCACGTGATGCAGAGCAGCGTGAGCGGAGGCGTGGCCGCGCCGCCCCAGCGCGCGAAGGCCCACATCAGCGCTTGCGCCGTTACGCGTTCCCGTGCCGGCAGCCACGCGCTGAGCATGCGTGTCAGGTTCGGGAAGCATCCGGCCTCGCCGGCTCCGAACAGAAAGCGGATCACGTAGAGCGACAGAACGTTCCACGCAACCCCGGTGAGCGCGGTAAACGCAGACCAGGCGAGAACGATCTGCGCCAGCACCCGTCTGACGCCGAGACGATCGCCGAGCAGCCCCATGGGAATTTCGAAGAGCGCATACGACAGCCCGAACGCCCCGAAGATAAGGCCCATCTGCTGCTTGGGAATGTGCAAATCGTGCGCGATCGGTCCCGCAGCTTCTGAGATCGCGACCCGCTGCACATAGGAGAGCACCGCCAGCCCGATGGCCAGCAGGACGATGCCATATCGTGTGCGGCTGGGTTTCATTGCGGCAGGCCCCACGCATACAGGCTGTCACCGGCTCCAAACACGATATATTGTTTGCCGTCGAGCAGGTAAGTGATCACGCCGCCGGATTCATTGGCAGCTAATTCTCGGTGCCAAAGTGTCTCACCTTTGTCGGCGCTGTAGACGACCGCATTTTTCTGGTCGTCGCCTGTGATGACCAGATTGCTTGCGGTCGTGAGGATGCTGGCGCCGTATGTGGTGGGCGCGTTGTTGAGATTCGGATACGCATGCTTCCACACCGCATCGCCGGTGAGCGGATCGATCGCTTGCAGCACGCGTTGCGTGCGGCCGATTCCAGTTCCCGTGCCTCCATAGCCGGAGGGCTGCGCGCTGTCGTCAGTCAGGTAATAAATGGCCTTGCCCTCGGCCGAGTTCACATAGAACAACCCGGTCCGCGGATTGTACGCCGGAGCCGGCCAGTTACTCGCATTGACAATGTTGATGGAGCCGCCGACCGATGGATCCTTGTCGGGGATGGGAATCGGTTCGCCCTGCGGCGAAAGGCCTGATGACCAGTCGAGAGGCACATAAGGCTTAACTACAAGATGATTGCCTGTAACTCGATCCAATGTAACAAAGAAGCCATTGCGGGCCGCCTGCGCAAGCAACTTGCGCGGTTTACCGTCCACCATGCAATCGAAGAGAATCGGCGCGGATGTATTGTCGAAGTCGTGCGTGTCGTGCGGCGAGACCTGAAAGTACCACTTCAGCTTCCCGGTATCGAGATCGAGCGCGACAATCGATTCGGTCCATAGATTCGCGCCGGGCCGTCCCTGGCCGGCAAATACCGGATTGGTGTTTCCTGTAGGCCAATACAGCAGATTCAGCTCGGGATCGTACGTGCCCGGCATCCACGTCATGCCGCCGCCATGGTCCGATGCAGCCTCGTTCGGCCATGTCTTCAGCGCCGGATCGCCTTTGCGCGGCGTCGACCACCAGGTCCATTGCAGATCGCCGGTCGCCGGATCGAAGGAATCGAGGAAGCCAGGCATATCCATCGCATCGCCGCCCACGCCGACGATGACATGGTTCTGCATCACCAGCGGCGCCGAGGTGGAGAAATATTGTTTGCGCGCGTCGGCATAGTTTTTCTTCCACAGTTCGCGGCCGGAATTGGCGTCGAGCGCGATGAGCCAGTTATCCGGCGTAAGAAAAAAGACCGTCGACTTCCAGATGCCCACCCCGCGCTGGCCGACGAGGTGCCCGCCATGGTCGATCCAGTCGTAGTGCCACAGTTCCTGTCCGGTGCGCGCGTCGAGCGCCCACACATGATCTGGAATGGTGATGTAGAGCACGCCGTCGACCATCAGCGGCGTGCATTTGATCACCGGATCGGGCGCGCCACGCTGCGCCCCAACGGAAGTAATCTTGAAAACCCATTCCTGCGCGAGCCGGTTCACGTCGCCGGGGCCGATCTGGGTAAGTGTGCTGTATCGCTCGCCGCTCAAGTCTCCGTTGAACGTAGGCCAGCTTGTAGTTGGTGCCTGGCCGATCGCATTCGGGTCAAGGAAGACACGGGAGGCTTGAGGCATCGCGCCGGCCAATACCGCAGTCGCGAAAGCCGCGCAAACTCCGCCAGCCAATTTCATTTAAGCGTGTCCAGGTATGCGGTCACGTTATGCATATCTTCGTTGGTCAGCGTCATGATCATCTCTTGGTGCGGTGCAAGCGGATCCTTCATCTCGACCTCGACTCCCGGCTCGCGATCGATGACGTGCGTCTGGCCCGCGCGGTCCACGATCGTGATGCGAAAATCGCTCACTTGCGTGACGCGGCCGGCTATCGTAGCGCCTTCTGCCGTCTTCACGATCGCAGTGGGCGCGAGCACAGCGTCGCCGGCGCGCGAAGGCCAGATCCAGCCGCGCTGCAGTTGGTCGGGCGAGCGGAACTTGCCGGCGATGTGCGCGAACGTTTCCGCCATGTGGCACGACATGCAATGAGCCGCGACGTACTCCTGCCCCTTCACGGCATTCCCCACCAGAATATTCAGCACGCGATACGCCCCGCGATTAGCGACGTCCTCGACCTGCAAGTGCAGAAATTCGGCGATATCTTTCAACTGATCGTCGGACATCGTGGCAAACGCCGGCATACCCTTTTCCGGACGGCCCTTGCGAAGAAACGCCAGCAGATGCTCCCCATGGTCATCGCCGAGCACCTCGTCCGACGTGATCAAACTCGGTCCGGTCGCGCCGCGAGCCTGCGGCCCGTGACAGAATGCGCAGTTCTGTTGGTAGACCGGTGCTCCGCGCGCCGCAGCTGCCTTGTCCGGCTCCGCGCCCAGTCCAAGAAAAGCCCGCGTGGCGGCGGCCCGCTGTTCCGTCGTCATGTTCTGGTAGCTTGTCTGTTGCTGCACGCCCTCCTGGCCGCCGGTTTGCGCCTGTTGGCCCGACGCGGCTGCCGCAACGACTACAAGGCCCCCGCAAATCACCGCGCCAAAGACCGGAAGGCGCATGCCCTTAATTCCTTTCGATTGGTCAGAAAACGGATCACCAAAATGGAATGCGCGACAGGCGCGGAGGCCGGCGTTCAACGCCTTCGATCTGACCGTGCTCAAGCACGTCCTGTATACCATGAACACCTGACCGAGGCGATTACACGAGGATTCGGCGGCTGTTCGGTTAGCGAGCGGGCAGGGTCCGGCTGTGTGCTTGCCAATCTAGAGCCTTGGTGCAAGGACGAGCGGCGAGGTGAGCTACGTCGCGGACGAGCCTCGATCGCTCTTCAGGGCGGATTGCAGGGTGAGAACAGTGACCCAGAACGGGCCGTCGACGCACTGAAAGGCCATTCGCCGGCGAATCGCGGCCCCGCAGACGCGGACGCTGTAATCGCTTCCGGAAACGATCGAGGGCAGTGATAACCTTATTCCGCTCATCAGCGCGCTCTTGAGGTTCCCGCCGATCATGTTGGCCAACTCGCCGAGAACGTCACGCACGATCTCTTCCCCCGCTTCAGCGGGATCGATGGAAAGGAAGCGGACCGCGAATCGGCAGGCCTGTTGCTGGTCGCATTCCACCAGCACGGCGCCATTCCACTCGCCCGAGAGATTGACCGCCGCGGTCCACCATTCCTCGGTCGGCGCCCAGGGATCGTCGGACTCGCACGCTTCCAGTCCCATCATGGTCTCGAACACCGAAAGCACAATCTGCATCAGTTCGTCGGAATGGATCACTACGTCCGTTTGTGCCGGCATTTTTTCCCTTTCAGCGAGCCACGTACACGATTGCGCTTCCAATCACCTGTCTCTCGAACCAATCCTCGATTCCGAATGCCGTCTCGGCTCCGCCCAGCATCAGCCAGCCCCCGCGAAACAACGTCCCATGAATCTCCTTCATGATCTTGAGCTTGGTATCGGCGTCGAAGTAGATCATCACGTTGCGGCAAAAGACAAGGTCGAACGGCCCCATCGCCCGCATGCTCTTGCGCAGATCGATGGTCTCAAAGCGCGCCATGCGGCGAACGGTTTCGTTCAGTTGCCAGTCCACGCCGGCGCGGGTGAAATGCCGCACCAGCAGCGAAGTGGGCAGGCCCCGGTTGACCTCGATCTGGTGATACTTGCCGTTGCGGGCCCGCTCCAGCACCTGCGAGGAGAAATCGGTGCCCAGAATCTGGATGTTCCAATCCTTCAGCCCCTCGTCGATGAGGGCCATGGCCAGGCTGTAGGCCTCCTGCCCCGTCGATGCGGCGGCCGACCAGAATCGCAGCTTTCTCGTATCCTGCCGATCCTGCTTCAGGCGCGGCAGCAGCGTAGTGCGGATGGCGTCGTAGTGGGCGGGGTCGCGAAAGAAGTAGGTTTCGTTGGTGGTCATCGCCTCGACCACCTGCAACCCGACCTCCGCCTGGCGGCTGGTTCTCAGTAAGACGCAAAGGTCGTTGATGGAGCCCAGGCCAAGCCGCTTGACGATCGGCGCCAGGCGCGACTCAAACAGATATTGCTTGTCCTCCTCAAGCACAATACCCGCCTGCGAATAGACATGCTGCTGAAGGAACCGGTAATTCTCCGTCAATATTGGCGCGATCGAAGTAGTCGACATTGCGTTTCCTCTGTCTCGGTCAAGACCGGCGCAGGATCTCCGGCACGATCTGGTCGAGCGGCAGCACGCGATCGGCCAGGCCGGCATTCACCACGGCGCCGGGCATTCCCCACACCACGCTGGAGGCTTCGTCCTGCGCCAGCACGCTGGCTCCCTTGGCCTTCAGAATCTGCGCGCCATGCAGCCCGTCCTGCCCCATTCCGGTCAGAATCACGGCGATCACGGCCCCTCCGTAAACCTCTCCGATCGATGAAAACAGCGCATCCACCGCGGGCCGGCAGGAGTTTTGCGGCGGCGATTGATCGAGCAGTACATGCACTCCTCCGCCATTTGCGGCGACTTTCATGTGAAAGTTTCCCGGCGCGATCAGAATCTTGCCCGCGGCCACAGTCTCGCCCTGGTTGGCTTCGATCACTTCCAGCTTGCAGTTGGAATCGAGCCGCTCGGCCAGCAGCCGCGTGAACAAAGGCGGCATGTGCTGCACCAGAAGAATCGGCAGGGGAAACCCGCTGGGAAATTCCGGCAGGATCGCGCCCAGCGCGTTGGGCCCGCCGGTCGAGACGCCGATGACCACGGCCTTCGGCCGCACCTTCATCCCCGTCCAGACTGGCGGCCGCGTCCCCGACTTCGGAGCAGCCGGCGGCGCCGCGGCGCGGATCTGCCCCGCCAGGACAAAAAACTGCTTGATCTTGGGAACCAGTTCTTCCTGGAGCCGCACCATCGAGCGGTCCAGCGACCCCTCGTTCGAGGCCTTGGTCACGTAGTCGTCCGCGCCCAGCCGCAACGCTTCCAGCGTAACCTCGGCGCCGCGCTCGGTAAGAGTGCTGAACATGATCACGCGAAGCTGGGGAAAATCGCGCCGCACCCGCTTGAGCGCCTCAATGCCGTCCATCTCCGGCATCTCGACATCCAGCGTCAGCACGTCGGGATTCATCTGCGGAATCCGCTGCAGGGCGATCGAACCGTTGGAGGCCGTGCCCACGACCTCAATTGCCGGATCCTGTTCGAGAGCGTGCGAGACGAGGCGTCGGATGACCACCGAATCGTCCACCACCAGGACCCGAATCCGCTCGCCTGCCTGAAGTACGCGCTTGTTCACGACGGGCATTTCGTTTCCTCAGGGGCGGATTCCCGCAAGCTGCAGCTTCTCGATCAAAATATCCTTCGTAAACGGCTTCATGACGTATTCATTGGCGCCGGCCTCGAGCGCCGTCGTCATCTTCTCCACATCCGTCTCGCTGGTGACCATTACCACGATGGGAGAACACTGCTCCGGAATCTGGCGCAGGCGCTTCAGCAGATCCAGCCCGTTGATGTCCGGCATATTCCAATCCGCCAGCACCAGCGTCACCGCGTGCTTTTCCACCGCAATGACTTCGAGCGCTTCCCTGCCATTAGACGCCTCTCGAACCTCGTAGCCGATGTCCCTCAAGGTTCGCGCCAGCACCATGCGAATGGCCCGCGAATCGTCCACGACCAGTGCTGTGCTCATCGTCTTTACTGCCCCTTTTCGCGTTGAGGAGCCGGCCGAGCCAAAGATGTTCCTCGGCTCGGCCGGCTCCAGAACTGCGTGTTGTTCAGAACGTAAACTTGGAGATGACGCCCTGCAGTTGTGCCGCCATCTGGCTCAGCTCCTGCGACGCCTTCTGCGTGTCGTTCGCGCCCTGCGTTGTATTTTTTGCAGCCACCGCCACACCGCCGATGTTCTTGGCAATGTCGTCCACTCCCTTGGCGGCTTCGGTTACGCTGCGGCCAATTTCGTTCGTGGTCACCGTCTGCTCTTCCACCGCCGTAGCAATGCTGTTGGAGATATCGTTGATCTGGTTGATGATCCCGCCGATCTCCTCGATGGCCTTCACCGCTCCCTTGGTATCGCCCTGGATGGCCTCGATCCTCCGCCCGATATCCTCGGTGGCTTTCGCGGTCTGCTTGGCCAGCTCCTTTACTTCATTGGCCACCACCGCGAACCCCTTGCCTGCCTCGCCAGCGCGCGCCGCCTCAATGGTCGCGTTCAATGCCAGCAGGTTGGTCTGCTGCGCGATCGAAGTAATCACCTTGATCACGTTGCCGATCTCCTGGCTGGACTCGCCGAGCTTGGTCACGGTCTGGTTGGTGGTATGCGCCACGCTGACCGCGTTCTTGGCTACGCGCGCCGATTCGTTGGCGTTCTTCGCAATCTCGCGAATCGAGGCCTGCATCTCCTCGGCCGCCGAAGCCACCGAGCTGACGTTTTTCGATACCTGCTCCGAAGCCGCCGAAACCACATTGGCCTGCGTCGCCGTCTCCTCCGCGTTCCCCGCCATCTGCTGGCTTACCGCGGTCAGCTCTTCGGAAGACGAGGCCAGTGCTCCGGAGCTCTCCGCCACCACCCTCAACGGCCCGACTACCATCTCCAGAGTCTTGTTGATGCCCTCGACGATCCTGCGGAAGTCGCCCGGGTGCGCGGTCGCATCCGCGCGCGTTCCCAGCTTGCCGTCGGCCGCCGCCTTCACCATTCGGTCGGTGTCGGCAATGAGCGCCTTGAGATTGCCCCGCACCTCCTCGATCGTGTTGTTGATGAAGGCCTTCTTGCCGGGGAATTTTTCAAGCGGCGCCTCGAAGTTGCCCTTGCCGAACTCCGCCACGCAGGCCATGGCCTTTTTCTTCACCGCGATGTGGCCGAAAACCATGTTGTTGACGCCTTGCGCCATCGTCTTGTAGGCGCCCTCGTAGCTGTCCACCGGAATCATCACGTCGATGTCGCCCTTGTCGTGCTCCTCCGACATGTGCTTCATATCGGCGACGAAGGCATTGACACTGGCGCGCAGGCGCTCGACGTTCTCGTTGATGAACGCCTTCTTGCCCGGGAACTTTTCGAGCTGCGCATCGAAGTTGCCCTTCCCGAACTCCGCGATGCAGGCCATGGCCTTCTTCTTCACCGCGATATGGCCGTTAACCATGGTGTTGACGCCCTGCGCCATCGTCTTGAAGGAACCCTCGTAGCTGTCGGCCGGAATCATCACGTCGATATCGCCTTTATCATGCTCGTCCGACATCCGCTTCATGTCGGCGACGAAGGTGTTGACGCTGGCGCGCAGGCGCTCGACGTTCTCGTTGATGAACGCCTTCTTGCCCGGGAACTTTTCGAGCTGCGCATCGAAGTTGCCCTTCCCGAACTCCGCAATGCAGGCCATGGCCTTCTTCTTGACGGAGATGTGGCCGGCGACCATGGCATTGACCTCGTTCGCCATGGACTTGAATGTGCCCTGGAACTTCTCCGGCGGAATCACCACGTCGATGTCGCCCTTGTCGTGCTCGTCCGCCATGTGGTGCATGGACTGGATGAATGAATTCAGTTGCTCGTTGATGACATGCTTGATTTTTCCCACCTGTTCGGTCTTGTCGCCGAGGCCGGTAATCTCTTCCAGTGGAATCTTGGCGGCCGCCAGCATCGAAGTTAGCGTGTTCAGCAGGAAGGCGTCGCCGATGGCCTGCATGTCCAGGTTAAAAACCTTCTTCACCGCCGTTTCGACCTGGCGCACCTTCTCTTCATCTTCGAAGTCGCGGCTCAGATAGATGGCGAGCAGCCGCTCGAATTCGCAGTAGGCCCCGATGTACCACTTGAAGGGTAGATTGATCCGGTCGTGGGTGTCTCCCACTTTGAGCCGTTTTTCGAAGTAGCGCACGTCCCAGTCCACCTGGGCGCCGGCAAAGACTTCGGTAAAGTAGCCGGTCTGCGCCGTCTCCAGGTGCGAGCGCAGCGACTGCAGCGGCATGCTCTTGTCGCGCGCGAAGTTTTCGAAGAACTCCCGCGTGGGGCCGAAGTCGAATTGCCAGTCGTAGAACTCGCGTGCAATGTCGGCGGCCACCGACTGCGCCCACGGCGCCATCTCCGCAAGCAACTCGCGCTCCTCGTCGCCCAGGCGGACGAACTCCCGGCGCTGCGCGATGTTCCGCTCATCCAATCCGTAAGCGCGGGCGAAGCTCTCCCCGGCCTGGTTCCAGTTCACGTTGATCGACGCCCTGCGGCTGGCGCCGGAATGGCCTTGAGGGCGGTCGAGGACGGCGACGTCCCCCGATGATTGACCCGGCCGGCTCCGCATCCCGCTTCCTGCTTGCTGTGCCATGTTTTTCCTTCCTCCCGTTCCCTTTCCGATATCCGTTTCGGTAGTCCTTCCCGCGTTTTCCCCGTCTTCCCGAGCCGGCCCATTGGCCGCACCGTGGCCGGAACCATTGCGCCGGCGCTGCCCCCGTCCGTTCTCCATCTCCCACCCCGCCTCTTGTCGAGATCGTTACCAGGCTGAAGCCCGTTCATCACGGAGCGGGTAAACCCGGAATTTCCCCAGGCGCTCTAGGAACTCCGCCCCGCGGCCAGCTCCACGGTCTGCTCCACATCGAGAACCAGCATCAGCCGGTCCTTGAGCTTGTAAACGCCGCGGATCAGTTCGCGCGCCTCGCGGTCGAGGCTCTCCGGCGGCCGCTCGTAGAGCGCGTTGTCCATATCGAGCACATCGCCGATTTCATCCACCAGCAGGCTCACCGGCCCGTCCTCGGTGCGAATCACCATGTTCATCGGCGTGTAACCGGCGGCGCGCGGCGGCAAATGGAGCCGCCGCCTCATATCGATAGCGGTAACAATCTGGCCGCGCAGATTGATCAGGCCCTCAATCACTTCGGGCGCCTGGGGCACATTCGTCATCAGTTGGAAACGCAGCACTTCCTGGACGCGAAGCACGTCCACTCCAAAGAAGAGATCGCCCACGAAGAACGTGGAGAACTGTCCGCTGAACTGGCCGCCTTCGCCCTTCTCGATCGTGGCTGCAACGCTCGCCATCGGTTATCTCCCCTCACCGGCGCAGGCCGGCGACTCCTCGGTCGAAGTTCGCTCCGACGTCAACCGCGCCACCGCTGCGAGGATGGCCTCGCGGTCGTACTTTTCCTCGCAATCCTGAAACTCCTCTGCGCTCGCCGGCCGCCTCTGCGCCCCATTGCCGGATTCAACCAGCGCCAGGATGGGGATTCCCTCCCACTCCGGCCGCCTGCCAAGCGCGTTCCTGAGCGCCGCACTGCCGCCGCAGGGCAGATCCAGCGCCGCCATCACCAGATCGATGGGATGGTGCTCGAGCCCGCAAATCGCCTCATCCGCGCTGGCGGCCTCGATGACCGCGTAGCCGGCCATGTCCAGGCTGTTGCGGATCAACCCGCGGGAGAACGAGGACGAGTCGGCCACCAGGATGTTCTTGGCCGTGGTCAGACCTGATCCGCTATGAAACCAGTCTTCGGCTGCGGCGCTGAGAACGTGATTGAGGTCGATGAAATCGGTGATCCGCTTGCCCACCACCGCCGAGCCCAGCAGACCCTTGCGGGCCGTCCCCTTGCGCACCGTGACCGTCTCTTCCAGCACGTCGAGGATCTGGTCGACGACGACGCCCAAGCTGCGGTCGCCGTCATTGAAGACAATAACCTGGGCCGGATCCGCCGCTCCCGTTCCCTGCGCGCCGGGCTCGAGGATTTCCTGAAGCGGAACCAGGGGTAGGATCTGGTTCCGGTATTGCACCACTTGCGATCCGCTGGCGTGCTCGATCGAAGAAAGCGGAAATTCTTCGAGGCGCGCCACCAGCGACAATGGAACCGCCAGGCGCTCGAAGGTCCCGGCCCGGAACAGGAGCAGGCGCTGCTGCTCGACCCCCGCCTGCGCCCTTTGCTCCGCCGTGCCGCGCCCCTGCTCGCGCGATTCGGCCAGCACCCCGGAGCACTGCCCGATGCCCAGCACATCCAGAATGAGCGCCACCCGGCCGTCGCCCATGATGGTCGCGCCGGCGTAGACGCTCAGTCCTTTCAACTGCTTGCCCAGCGGCTTGACGACGATCTCCTGGGTGTCGTTGATGCCGTCGACCACCAGTCCGAACCGCCGGTCTTCGGCCTGCAGAACCACCATGCTGACCGCCTCGCCCTGCTCGGCCGGCTTCATGCCCAGCACCTTGTTGAGATAGGCGATGGGCAGAAGACTGCCGCGCCGGCGGTAAACCGGCGTTCCATGCACATACTCGATATGTTTGTCGGAAGAGTCTCCCTCCAGGCGGATGAGCTCGAGCAGGCTCACTTGGGGAATGACAAACCTTTCTCCGCCGCTGGTCACTACCAGCCCGGGAATGATGGCCAGGGTGAGCGGGATCTTGAGCTTCACCGTGGTGCCGTCGCCGGGCCGGCTGAAGATGTCCACCGCGCCGCCGATCTTCTCGATATTCGACTTCACCACGTCCATCCCCACGCCGCGGCCGGAGACGTTGGTAATGGTCTGCGCCGTCGAGAATCCCGGCTGGAAGATCAGGTTCAGCGCTTCGCGGTCGCTGAGCTTGGCGGCGTGTTCGGGCCGCAGGAGCCCCTTCTCGATCGCCTTTTCCTTCACCCGCGCCACGTCCACGCCGGCGCCGTCGTCGCCGATCTCGATGTTCACCTGCCCGCCTTCGTGGTAGGCGCGCAGCGTGAGTTTGCCCTGCGCGGCTTTGCCGGCGCGCAGGCGGACCTCCGGCGCCTCCACGCCGTGATCGCAGGAGTTGCGCACCAGATGCACCAGCGGGTCTTTGATGGCCTCGATGATGGCGCGGTCAAGCTCGGTCTCGGCGCCGTCCATCTCCAGGCGAATCTGCTTGCCCAAAGAGACGGACACGTCGCGCACCACGCGAGGCAGCTTGTTCCAGACCATGCCGATGGGCTGCATGCGCGTCTTCATCACGCCTTCCTGCAGCTCGGTGGTGATCAGGTTCAGGCGCTGCGACGTGGCGTTGAGGGTGGCATCCTCGCGCTCGGTGTTGAACTGCAGGATCTGGTTGCGGGTCAGCACCAGCTCGCCCACCAGGTCCATCAGCTTATCCAGCAGGCCCACTCCCACGCGGATATTGGCGTCGGCCACCGCCGAGGATTTCCCTGCATCGTCGGCGGACTTCGTTCCCTCGGGGATCTCCGGCGCTCCTGCCGCCTCGACGACCGTCAGATCGGACTTCTTCGGCTCGGTCTCGGGCTCGGTCTTGGATTTGGCCTCGGCCTCAGCCTGGACGGGAGCCTGGACTTGGACCTTGGCCTGAGCCTTGTTTTGGACCCCGCCGGTCGCCGTCACTCTCAGCCTCTCGGTCAGCTCCTCAAAGTGGTCCGGTCCCTCATTCCCGTTGGCCTCGATCGATGCCAGCACCCGCCGCGTCGCATCCACCGTCTCCAGAATCAGCGAGACCAGCGACGGCTCGAGCTCACGCTGGCCGTCCCGCAACTGGCTCAGCAGGCTCTCGGCCTGGTGGGTGATCTTTTCCAGGATTGAGAACGCCAGGAAGCCGCACGTCCCCTTGATGGTGTGGAAAGTGCGGAAGATGCTCGCCAGCATCTCCGCATCCTTGGGGTGCTTTTCGAGTTCGACAAGTTCCTGATCCAGGCGCGAGAGGTTTTCATAGCTCTCGACCAGGAATTCGCGGATAACTTCCTGATCCTCTTGCATGCGCTCGTTCTCACCTGGGCGTTGATCGGTTGGCTGCATTGCTGCCCCTTTTTTCCCAATTCCATTGCAAGAATGTAGATGGGAGAGTGGGATTAAATCGCACATCCCATCGCATCGAGCGAAATATCCTAACTCGAATCTTCAGTCGCAACTTGATTAAGGCGGACTTTCATCGGCCCGGCATGAACAGTGGTAATTTCGGTCTTATTGCGGATTCAGATACCGATTGATCTCTGAGGTCGAGCTGTCACACTTTTTCGCCACTCTCGATCGCGCCGCTCATAAGGATCAATCGGCAGGCGGCGGTGAAACTTTACGACTTCCTGACCCAGGACCGGATTCGGGGTTTGAGGCCGGGCGGCAGCGATGGCTTTTCCGGAGGAGGCCGCCGGTTCACCTGAATCCGGATTGCCGGGCAGCCACCTCATCAATGGATCGGTCGCCTGCCCGTCTTGTCCTGCAACAATTGCGTACCATCGGCAACGAATGATAAGGATACGGAAGCCGAAGCGATCAGTGGGCTCTGCGCGAATTTAGAGCAAAGAACATTGCGCAGCAGACGATTCGCGATCCCGACTCGCGAACCGGACTCGCAATCCATGGAGCAAGAAAATGCCTGAATTCGATCTGACGATCGCGGGCGAGGTCAATCTCGACCTGATTCTGTACGGCCTCGATGAAGACATCCCTTTGAATCGCGAAATTCTGGCTGCCGGTTTCGAGATGACCCTGGGCAGTTCCTCCGCCATCCTGGCCCACAACATTTCGCTTCTGGGAACCCGCGTCGGGTTCGTCACCCGTTTCGGCAACGATGAGATGGGCCGCGTCGCGATGGAACGCCTCGCAGAGACTTCGGTGGACCTGTCCCACTGTCGCCGCTCTGCGGGCAACACGAAGACCGGAGTCACGATCCTTCTTCCGCACGGCCGCTCACGGCGGATCCTGACCTTTCCCGGCATCATGTTCGAGATGTCGGTTGCCGATCTCGACCTCGATTATCTATGCTCGGCGCGGCACTTCCATCTCTCTTCGCTCTTTCTGCAGAAGGGCATGCATCCGGGCCTGCCCGATCTTTTCCGCACCTTGAAGCGCCGCGGGCTGACGCTCTCGCTCGACACCAACGACGATCCCGACGACCGATGGGACGGAATCCTCGATGAGATTCTGCCCATGGCGGATGTCTTCCTTCCCAACGACGATGAAGCTTGCCGCATCGCGCGCAAGGCGAGCGTCGAAGAAGCACTGGATGTACTTGCATCCAGGGTGCCGCTGATTGCCGTGAAATGCGGCGCAAGAGGGGCGCTGGTACAACAGGGCGCGCGCCGGGTTCAGGTTCCGGGAGTTTCCGTAACGCCTGTTGATACTATCGGCGCCGGCGACACGTTCAACGCCGGCTTCCTTGCTGCGTGGCTGCGCGGCGCCGGCCCCGAAATCTGCGCCCAGGCGGGCAATGTCGCCGCTGCGCTCTCCACACAGCGGCCCGGCGGCACTGAAGCCTTCCGCGATTCGGTGCTGCGGGAATCGTTTCTGCAGGAGCACGGCTTTCCTCGACTTCCGGCGCCGGCGTGACGATCTTCCTTCATCGTCAACCGGAACCCTCCCGCAATGCCCGAATCCGATCGGCTGTTTTCGGGAGTGGTTTTGATTTCGATTTGCAACACTCACTTACGATTTGTTACGCTGTGGATGCAAAAAACGATCCGCATCCGCGTCGTAAGCTTCCATTGCTTTCAGGAAGGAGTGCAAAGGTGGACCCGCTCTCGGCTTTACTTAGCCTTCCGGCCGCACAGAAACGGGAGCGGGGCCTCGAGTACACGCCGCGGGAGATTGCGCAGCAGCCGGAAACCTGGCGCAACACCTTTGAAACCGTGCGTGCGCGCGAGAGTGAACTGCAGCAATTCCTTGCCGCGTGCGGGGTAACCGGACCCGCATCCCAGCGGCCGGTCGTTCTCCTCGTGGGCGCGGGATCGTCGGACTATATCGGCCACTGCCTGCATCTGCTGTTGCGGACACGATGGCAGTGCGAAGTCTTTCCCGTGGCCAGCACCAGCCTGCTGACTGACTTCTCCGACTTCGTGCTGCCCGACCGGCGTTATCTGTGGATTTCGATCTCGCGCTCCGGTGACAGCTCCGAAGGCGTAGCCGTGCTCGAGCGTGCGCTGGCGGAGTGCCCGCACATTGCGCACCTGCTCGTCTCCTGCAACGACTCCGGGCGCATGCTGAAGGCCGTCGAGGGCCGCCCGAATTGCCTGGCCATTGTGCTTGACGAGCGCACCAACGACCGCGGGCTCGCCATGACCAGCTCTTTTTCAAACATTGTCGTGGCCGGGCAGGCTCTTGCTCATACCGGCAGCATGGCGGACTATGAGGCCACGCTGAACGCCCTTGCCGGCGCCGCAGAGAGCGTTCTTCCCCAGGCCGCCGCGCTGGCATCGGACCTGGCCGGCCGGGGGATCTCCCGCGCCTGCTTCGTCGGTTCCGGAGCTCTGGCCGCTGCCGCCACCGAATCCGCGCTGAAGCTGCTTGAACTCACAGCCGGAAATGTGCAAGCCATGGCGCAGCACACGCTCGCACTTCGCCACGGCCCCATGGCCGCGCTCGATCGCGACACGCTTCTGGTCAGCTTCGTGTCCAGCCAGACGCAGCGCAGAAAGTACGACGTGGACCTGCTGCGCGAAATCGGCCGCAAGGCGCTGGTGCGCGTGCGGGTCGCGGTCGCCGCCTCTGACGCCGACGCGGTGCGCGGTGAAGTCGAGTACGTGCTGGCGCCGCGATCGACCGGCGACCTACCCGATCTTTGCAGACCAGTCTTGGATGTGATCTTCGCGCAACTGCTCGGGCTGTTTTCCTCGATGCACTACGGTCTGAAGCCCGATCTTCCCAGTCCCAACGGCGCCATCAGCCGCGTTGTAGAAAATGTGGGCATTTACTAGCCGTTTTTCGATCGCCATGTCCGCTCTTCTCCAGCAACTCGCCCATTCCCGCGGCGCGCAGCGCGGCATCTATTCCGTGTGCTCGGCTCACCCGTGGGTGCTCGAAGCCGCAATGCGCCGTCACGCGCCATGCGCCGGTCCACTGCTCATCGAGGCTACCTGCAACCAGGTCAACCAGTTCGGCGGATACACCGGCATGACGCCGGCGGAATTCCGCGATCTCGTCTTTTCCATCGCCGCCAACGCCGGATTCCGGCGGGAAAACATCCTGCTCGGTGGAGATCACCTCGGTCCATTTCCATGGCAGCACCTTGCTGCCGAAGAGGCCATGGCAAAGGCCATGGATCTGGTGCGGTTGTTCGTGCAGGCCGGCTACAGCAAGATTCATCTCGATGCCAGCATGGCATGCCTCGGCGACCCGCACCCGCTACCCGACGCCACAATTGCCGAACGCGCAGCCCGGCTGTGCGTCGCGGCCGAAGCTGCCGCAAACGGAAATCCCCCGGTCTACGTCATCGGCACCGAGGTGCCCACGCCGGGCGGCGCAGTGGACGAGATGGAGCTTTCCGTCACTTCGCCCGCGGACGCCGAGCGGGCCCTCCGGTTGCATCGTGAAGCATTCTCCGCAGCCGGCCTTGAAGCTGCATGGGAGCGAATCGTCGCCCTGGTGGTGCAGCCCGGCGTCGAGTTCGGCCACGACAGCGTGCACGATTACCAGCCACCGCTCGCCCAATCGCTATGCGCCGTGCTCGCCAAACATCCTAACCTTGTCTTCGAAGCCCACTCCACCGACTACCAGACCCCTGAAGCGCTGGCTGCTCTGGTTCGCGACGGTTTCAATATCCTCAAAGTCGGCCCCGCGCTCACCTTCGCCATGCGCCAGGCGATCTTTGCGCTCGCCGCCATTGAAGCTGAGTGTCTGCCTCCGTCCCGGCAGTCGCATCTGCCGCGCAAGATCGAGGAGGTCATGCTTCATTCTCCGGAGCAATGGCAAAAGCACTATGCGGGCAGCTCCGAAGAGCAGCATCGCCTTCGCATTCACAGTTACAGCGATCGCATCCGCTACTACTGGCAGAATCCCGAAGTGCGGCAAGCAGTCGAGAAGCTCGTCGCCAATCTCGAGGACGGCGGCATTCCCGAAACCATGCTCAGCGACTACCTGCCCGTCCAGTACGCCAAGGTGCGCCGGCAAATGTTGCAGAGCCGTCCATTGCCGCTGATCTTCGACTGCATCGGAGATGCCCTCGACCCCTACATCGCCGCCTGCGGATGCGCGTCCGGTAGCGCCGGCAATCAAGCAAGTTAACTGGGAAATCTACCAAATTCGCATGGCGCATTCGCGCGATTAGCGGTAAAAAGAACTCTGGCAGTTTTACCGGTACTTTGGCCCCGCCGATTTTCCGGCGGGAAACCGCCTTGAGCAAGGAGAACCATGGATATCAGGGAAACCAATCGCAGGGAATTCGTGAAGGCCGGCAGCGCCGCGCTGGCCGCAACCGCTGTTTCATGGAACGCATCGAGTTACGCCGCCGTGATTGGCGCTAATGACCGCGTGCGAGTGGGCGTGGTCGGCTGCGGCGATCGCATGAAGGGAGCCCTGATTCCTGCCTTCCTCGACCATGCCAAGGAGCTCAACTTCCAGTTCGTGTCCGTCTCCGATATCTGGAATCGCCGCCGCGAGGAAGGCGCCGCCTACATTCAAAAGCTCAGCGGCGGCACTGTCGATGCCGTTCGCAACAACGACGAACTCTATTCCCGCAAGGATGTCGACGCCGTCCTCATCGCCACGGCAGATTTCCAGCACGCGCTGCACGGCGTTGAAGCGGTCAGCGCCGGCCGCGACGCCTATGTCGAAAAGCCCACCGCGCACACCATGGACGATGCACGGAAGTTCCTGGCTGCCGTAAAGCGAACGGGCAAGATCGTCCAGATAGGAACGCAGCGCCGCTCCACGCCGAGTTATCAAAAGGCCGCCGAATTTATTCAGTCCGGCAAGTTCGGCGATATCGTCATGGTGGAGATGACATGGAACGTCAATCAACCCGGCCGCTGGCGCCGGCCCGATGTCGTCCCGCTTCTCAAAGAGCAGGACACCGATTGGAGGCGCTATCTCCTCAACCGTCCATACGAGCCATTCGACGCCCGCAAATATCTCGAGTTCCGGCTCTTCTGGCCGTACTCGTCCGGCATTCCCGACCAATGGCTGGTCCACCAGATCGACACCGTGCACTGGTTCACCGGCCTGCCCCATCCCCGCTCGTGCGTGGCCAATGGCGGCATCTATCTCTGGAAAGATGGCCGCCATAACTGGGACACCATGACAGCCGCCTTCGACTACGGCCCGCTCGACGATCCTAGCAAAGGCTTCCAGGTGCAATATACATCGCGCTTCACTAACTCCGCCGGTGGAGTTAAAGAGCTTTATTACTCGAACGGGGGCATGCTCGACATGGACAAGCAGCGAGTTACTCCCGATGGCGGCCTCACCGCTAACTATGCCGCCGAGATGGGCATGAAGCCAAATCTGCTTCCCAGCTTTTCGCTGGTCGAACAAGTTGAGAATGTATCTACTGCCGCTGACACGGGCAGCGATCCTGAGACCTCGGCAAACATGCGCAACTGGATGGAGTGCGTTCGCTCACGCCAGACTCCCAACGCGCCCATTGAAGCTGGTTACAGCCATTCCATCGCTCTTTGCATGAACGTCGCCGCCATCCAGACCGGCCAAAAGGTAACTTTCGACGACGCAACCCAGCAGGTCATGGTAGGAGGCGAAGCCTATGTATAGGCTCGCCGTTTTGCCGGTGATGGCGGCAGCCTTGATATACAGCGTTGTTTCTGCGGGGGCTTCGCCCGTAAAGGGCGTCAAAGTAATTGCCGATGAAGCTCATCGCCGCGTCGACATCACCATTGACGGCCAACCTTTCACCTCCTACATCTGGCCCACATCGCTCAAGAAGCCGGTCCTCTATCCGCTCATTACCAGCGAAGGCATCACCGTCACCCGCGGCTATCCGCTCGACCCGCGTCCGGGAGAACGCGTCGACCACCCGCACCAGGCCGGCCTGTGGTTCAACTATGGCGACGTGAATGGGTTCGATTTCTGGAATAACTCCGACGCGATCAAGGTTGAAGATCGTTCCAAAATGGGTTCGATCGCACAAACCAGGATCGTATCCACGAAAAGTGGAGCCGATCGCGGCGAGTTAGTCGTCGAATCGAGCTGGATTACCGGAGAGGACAAACCGATTCTCGACCAAACCACGCGTTATATCTTCATGCGCAGCGGAGATAGTCGGGTCATTGACCAGGTAATAACTCTCAAGGCCCTGGATCGCGCTGTTTTTCACGACGACAAAGAAGGCCTTCTCGGCCTTCGCGTTGCAGGCTTTCTGGAATCGCCCAACGAGAAGGGCGGCCTTTTTATGGACTCGAGTGGGCGGCCAACCCAGGTCAATGCCGCCCATACGGAGGGCGCGAGCGGCGTCTATCTTACCAGCGAAGGAGTGCAAGGCGAAGCCGCGTGGGGCACCCGCGGCCGCTGGTGCTCTCTAACCGGCCATACCGGCTGCCATAAAATTACGATCGCCATATTCGACCATCCCGGCAACCCCGGCTATCCGACTTACTGGCACGCGAGAGGTTATGGCCTGTTCGCCGCAAATCCGCTGGGCCGCAGCATCTTCGATCCAAAGCAGCCTGCATTCAACTTCACCATGGAGAAAGATCATACGGCGACCTTTCGATATCGGGTCATGCTGCTTTCGCATGCGGCAACCGCAGACGAGTTGAATCGCGAAGCCGATATCTTCGCGGCAGACTATCGGTGACTCGTAGAGACTGTGCACTCTCCTTCAATTTGCGGACAATAATCCGATGAAGCCGTCTAACTCTTTGCGACGCAATTTTCTGCGCCTCGGCTGGAGTCGCGTCGCGGCCGACATCATTCTGAACCGCGTCGACAACAAGACGCTGTAGATCGCCGCTGCAGTTCGACCTCGCCGCTCGCCGCCGATAGATCCCCATCCGCGTGATTTGCAGGAAATCTGCCGCTCCATATTACAAAAGATTGAATTTCTCTTTTTGTGACGAAGCCGCTTGACATATTCCCATATCGGAATGTAATTTCTCACTATGCCACGAGCCCCGACCACCAGCGACGCTTTCAACGCCGTTGCCGAGCCCCGCCGGCGAGAGATATTGTCGTTACTTGTGCAAAGCGAACGGCCGGTGGGCCAGATCGTCCTGGCACTGCGGCTCGACCAGCCTTCCGTATCGAAGCATTTACGCGTGCTACGCGACGTGGGCCTGGTTCGTGTACGCCGCAATGGACGACACAAGCTGTACCGAACCATTCCCGAGGCGATTCGGCCGCTGCATGAGTGGACCGCGACCTTCGAGCGCTACTGGCGCAACCAGTTGAATCGCGTGAAGGAACGGGCCGAGGGCAAGATCGACAGATCGGCAGCGGTATAGGATTCCAGCGCTGATCGCGAGGAGAGATGATGGTCCGGGCACCACAGAGCATTGAAGACATGACAGTGAACATCGTGCAGGAGGTTCGTGTTCGCGCGTCCCTCGAGGCGACCTTCGCGGCGCTGCTCAAGGAGATCGGCCCCAGTAACTCAACTCCCGAGGGCAATCCGCTGCCCATGAAGATCGAGCCGTGGCCCGGAGGACGCTGGTACCGCGACCTGGGCGACAACAATGGCCACTTATGGGCGCACGTGCAGGCAATCAAGCGGCCTACGCTGCTCGAGTTCACCGGTCCGCTCTTCGCGTCATTTCCGTTCTCATCGAATGTCCAATATCGCCTGACCGAATCCGACAGAGGAACCTTGATCACATTCCGGCACACCGCTTTTGGATTTATCCAACCCGAGCAAAGAGAAGGAATGGGCAAGGGCTGGGCGTGGATGCTGAAGCGTACGCGCAAGCACGCCGAGGCGCGCCAATAATGTTGACGCTTCTGTTCTTCGAACACAAGGAGGATTGCAATGACCATTGCACAATCGCTGCTGGCTGAGTTTGAAGTGCAGGCGCCCGTTACGCGCAGATTTCTGGAGCGGCTGCCGGAAGACAAATTAATCTGGAAGCCGCACCGCAAATCCATGTCCGCGGGCCAGCTCGCCTATCATCTCGCTCAGATCCCGGGCGGCGTCGTTCACTTTGTCCAAAACAATCCGGCGCAGGCACCGGAGTCTTTCAGTTTTCCCGAGCCATCGACCTGCGCGGAGATCCTTTCGAAGCTCGAAGAAAGCGTGGCCGCTGTGCGGGAGGTTTTACCCACGTTCGACGATGCGGCAATGGCGGAGACTTGGCGCTTGATCGCCGGCGGAAAAGAGGTCCTGGCTCAGCCGAGGGCAGCCTTCCTGCGCGACGTTATGTTGAGTCACTGGTACCAGCATCGCGGCCAGTTCAGCGTATATCTACGTTTGCTCGATATTGCGGTGCCGGCGAGTTGGGGACCGAGCGCCGACGAGCCGCCGCCGTTCATGCGCGCCGCCCGGGCGGCCTAGCAGGGTGCTGAAAAAGTAACTTCAAATCCACAGCGTGATGGGTTAAGAAGGAACCATGCGCGGAATCGATCATCAGCAAGCGGATATGTTCAGTTACTTGTCGCCGGAGCAGCGGGTGCG
>JBAUBR010000540.1:0-3969 GCA_049676965.1 Occallatibacter sp. | reverse complement strand
CGTCCGCTCCGCGCGCGCCACCTGCCGGATGGTGCAGCCCAGGTCGCGCGCATAGCTGAAGTCGATGGCCGAAACCTGCGCAATGGGCCGGGGAAGAATCTCCTCCGGATCGACCGCGACGCGCAGCGCCAGGCGCATCAGAATCGCCAGCTTGGCGCGCGCATCGAAGCCGCACACGTCCTCCGTCGGATCGGCCTCGGCATACCCGCGCGTCTGCGCCTCGGCCAGCACCTTCGCGTACTCCGCGCCATCGTCCATCTGGCTCAGGATAAAGTTGCAGGTGCCGTTGAGAATGCCCTCGACGCGATCGATGCGGTCGCCGGCCAGTCCCTGCTCCAGGCCCGGAATCACGGGAATCCCACCGGCCACGGCGGCTCCATACTTCAAATGGCCGCCGTGCTCCTCGGCCAGCCGCTCAAGCTCTATGCCGTGAAATGCGATCAGCTTTTTATTGGCCGTAACCACGCTTTTGCCGGCTTGGAGCGCGCGGCGCACCCAGTCGCCGGCGGGATGAAGGCCGCCGGCCAACTCCACGATGACATCGACATTCGCGGCCAGCACCGCATCGGCATCCTCGCTCCACTGCACGCTCGATGGCGCCCAATCCACGCGCTTGCGTTCGATGCCGCGATTGAAAACATGCGTCAGCTCCAGGCCTTCGGGCTTCGACTCGACAAGAATCCGCGCCACCGAACTGCCCACCGTGCCAAAGCCGAAGATGGCAATGCGCAGCGGACGGCGCATGCGCGACTCGTGCGCGTTCGATTGCAATGGCGATATGGAAGCGTTGACCTGGGACAAATCTTTTCCTCGAATGATGGCTCAAAGAGCCGGATGTCCCGATCATAACCGAGCTATCGGCGTTCATCCCATTTTTGCGCGCAGCACGCGTTACTGATGTAGCATGATCGTTGAGATGCGGCGCTCTCTCTCCATTTTATTGATCGGATTTTTCTCGCTGGGGCCGCTGATGGCGTGGTCCGGCGGGGACGACGACTCGCGCCTGCCCGCCTGCTGCCGGCGCCATGGCCAGCACCATTGCGCGATGAGCGAAGACGCCGCCATTGTGCTCGCCCAGGAAGCATCGGGCAACACTCCCGTTTTTCGAGCTCCGTCGCATTGCCCGTATTTCCCCGAGTATCTGAGTCGTTCCATGGCGCCGAGCCAATGGTTGGCCGCAATTGCGGTGAGCCTGCCGGCGTCATTGTCGCAGGCTCATTCGCCCGCGGCGCTCCCTGTGGCAATCCGGCTGCAACCCGTCCGCGCACGCGCCGGACGCGGCCCTCCCGACTCATTCCTCGATTGACATTCGTGTTGAAAGCGCCTCGGTAGCGCGGTTCTGGCTTACATTCCCGCGAAACCTGAAGGGTACGAAACCGGCCTTGCGTCGCGGACGTGTCCATTGCTCCGGCTTCAGATTGCTTTCAACGATGAAGCTTCCTCCTTCAGGAAACTCGCACGCCGCGCCATCAATGCGCTCGCGCAGCTTCGATCGCTTCAGGAGAGTCTTCCTTATGCGTCGCGTTTCATACTTTGCCGCAGCGTTACTTGTGTCAATCTCGCCGCCCGCATTCGCCACCGTATTTGCCACCGTCCACGGCGTGGTTCACGACCCCCAGCATCGGCCCATCGCAGGCGCGCAGGTCACTCTCCAAGCCGCCGATTCCGCATTCACCCTCGCCTCCAGGACAAATTCCCAAGGCGAGTTCGAACTGTCTGAAACACCCATCGGCGTCTACACCCTCCAAATCGCCGCTCCCGGCTTTGCCATCACGGAAGAGCCGCTCACCATCGCTTCCGGAACCAATCCTGTCGTCCACATTCTGCTCGCGGTGGCGCCGGCCACTCAAACCGTGGTCGTTGAAGGATTGCAGTCCTCGCTCTCCGCCAGCGATTCCGTCACGCCCACTACCCTCATCAGCCGCGCCGACATTGATAACACTCCCGGCGCCGACCGCACTACCGGCATGGAGATGATTACCGACTACGTTCCCGGCGCCTACATGACCCACGACATGCTGCACATGCGCGGCGGCCACCAGACCAGTTGGCTCATCGACGGCGTCGCCATCCCCAACACCAAGATCGCTTCCAACGTCGGCCCGCAGATCGACCCCAAAGATATCGACGATTTAGAAACGCAGCGCGGCAGCTACGCATCCGACGTGGGCGACCGCACTTATGGAGTCTTCAATGTGCTGCCGCGCAACGGCTTCGAGTTCAACCGCAACGGTGAATTGCTGCTCTACGGCGGCAACCTCTACACCGGCGAAACCCAGCTCGCGCTCGGCGACCACTCCCAGAAAGCCGCGTGGTACGCGAGCCTCACCGGTTCACGATCGAACTACGGACTGGCCACTCCGGTTGCGAACATTTACCACGATGCCACCAACTCCGAGAGCGCGTTTGCATCGCTGATTCGCAACCAGACCCCCAAGGATCAACTGCGTCTCGACGCCCAGTTCCGCCACGATTTCTTCGAGATCCCATACGATCCCGACGCCAATGACTGGGAGCAGGCCAGCCAGTACTACGAATCGTACGGCCTCCGCGACGGCCAGACCGAGCGCGACTCATTCGTCATTGCCAACTGGGAGCATACCCTTTCACCCAAGGCGCTGTTCTCCTTCGCGCCCTTCTACCACCTCAACCAGGCCAATTACGACTCGCCTAAAACCGACATGCCCGTCGCTACAACCTGGCACCAATCCTCGAACTACGTCGGCGGACAGGGCGACTTCCACGGCAGCGCCGGACCCAACTATTTTTCCGGGGGCTTCTACTCCTTTTACCAGGCGGAGAGCGATCTCTTCGGCGTGCAGGTCAATGACAGCTCGGCAACTTCGCAACCCGATACATCGGCCTCTGCCGGCGCCGCGCTGCTTGAGTTCTACCTCTCCGATCACCTGCGCATCGGCCGCTATATCACGCTGCTCGGCGGCGAGCGATTCTCCGTCTTCCGCGGTGGCTACGACGAGAGCGCAATCTATCCGCGCATCGGCGCCACCGTCGAAATCCCTCGCCTGCGCTGGGTTCTGCGCGGCTTCTACGGCCATTTCTTCCAACCGGCGCCCCTGTTGACTGTGTCCAGTTCCGTTCTCAACTACGCCGGCGGCCTGCCCAAAAACACCTCGGAGAATGCCTTCACGCCGCTGCCCTCGGAACGCGATGAAGAACACCAGTTCGGCATTCAGATTCCCTTGAAGGGTTGGTTATTGGACGTGGATACGTTCAAGAATCGTGTCAACAACTTCCTCGACCACTCCAACCTCGGCGAATCCAACCTGTATTTCCCCATTGCCGTCGATGGAGCCCTCATCCGTGCCTGGGAGATGACTCTGCGCTCGCCGGAGCTGGCCCATTTCGGCCAGTTCCACCTTGCATATTCAAACCAGATTGCCGAGCAGCGCGGCAACATCATCGGCGGTTTTACGTGCACGCTTCCCACCGATCCCGCCTGCGACCTGGGACCGAATTACTTTGCGCTCGATCACGACCAGCGCAACACGCTCAACACCGGCTTTACGGCAAACCTGCCCGCGCACACCTGGTTCGCAAGCAACGTGTACTACGGCTCCGGCTTTTCGAACGGGCTTGCCGGCGCGAATGAGGGCCCTTACAACGGCCGGTATCTGCCGGTGCACACAACCTTCGATGTCTCCGCCGGCCACGCGCTCGGCGAAAACTGGAAAGTCTCGGCCAGCGTGCTCAACGTCACCAATCACCGCGTGCTTCTCGATAACTCGATCACCATCGGCGGATTTCACTTTAACGACCCGCGCATGTTCGCGGCCGAGTTGCGCTACCGCTTTCACTTCTAGATCCGTGAATGCGTCGATGTTTTGAAGGGTACGGGCTTCAGCCCGTACATCATCCCAGCAAAACGGACAGGGCTTGAGCCCCTGAGGGAACTCTGGCTTCGAAACGGACGATCATTCAGAGATTCCTTCCCATTTCCCTGCCCCATCC
>JBAUBR010000539.1:0-6299 GCA_049676965.1 Occallatibacter sp. | reverse complement strand
TTTTGATCTTGGCCGGCAACACATTAAAAGACGCTGATTACACCATCGAATTCCATCGCGGTTCGCTCCTCTCCGAGGCGGAGATCGCCGGCCGGGAAGCTGAGATTGAATCGCTGCGCCGCGATGCACACGCCGTCGATGCCACGCCGGAAGCCGTTCTAGCCGCGGTGAAAGGCCTTTCCGCATGACTGAGGCGAGGGATAAGAGAGCGAAGCTCCGTTTGCCAGCCACTTCGGCCAATCTCGGACCGGGCTTCGACGCCGCTGCCGTGGCTTTCAATCGTTATCTCGAGATCGAAGCCGAACCGGCGGCCGAGTTTTCCATCGCCGCCACCGGGCGTGACGCCGAGCGCTGCTCGCAACTTAAGGACAATCTCATCCTGGAGCACTATAAGCGCCTTCTGCGCGATCAGGACCGCCCCGTAGTCCCACTGGCGTTGACCATGGAGAACGGCATTCCGCTGGGTATGGGCCTTGGTTCCTCGGCCGCCGGCCGCCTTGCCGCCGTCGCCCTCGCCAATCACTTCGGCAAGCTCGGCTGGAGCTCCGATCGCATCCTCGAAGAGGCCTGCATCCTCGAGGGCCATCCCGATAATGCCGCCGCCTGCTGGCTGGGAGGATTCGTCATCGCCGCTACCAACGGCCGAACCGTGCAAGCGGCGCGCGTCACTCCACCCGCCGAATGGCGCCCCATCATCGTCTTACCCGAGGAACCGCTGGCCACCACCAAAGCTCGCAACGTTCTTCCTTCCAATTACTCACGCGCCGACGTGGTTGCCAATCTTCAGTCCGTCGGCCTGCTGGGGCTGGCCTTCGCCCAGGCCCGCGCCGACCTGCTCCATATCGCCATGCGCGACCGCATCCACCAGCCGTATCGCGCCGCCATCTGCCCGCTGCTCGACCGTTTGCTTCCCCTTGCCGGCCATCACGGCATCCTGGGAGTGGCCTTGAGCGGCGCCGGTCCGTCGGTACTGGCGATTGCCGGCAGCGACGCCAGCCTGGAGCCGGCCTCCGCGGCCATTCGCTCCGCACTCCAGGGGCAGCCGGAGTACGAGCTGCTGCTCTGCCGTTTCGAGCGCCGCGCCGCCAACCGCGCCACCTGAGTTTCAGCCGGCCCTGGCGGCCAGCAGCAGGAAGAAATCCCGGTTATCTCCACCGCCAATATCCAGCTAAACCGTTTATCTTTTATAAAATACCCATTAAGTGATTACCTAAATTATTACCTAAGATTCCTTGCCTTTCACTCCTCAAACACATACATTGACGGCGTGGGCAGTTCTGGGGGAGGGCTGCTCTAGCGCCCGTGGTCCTTATCCGGATCCGGGCGCTTCTATTTTGCCCTGAAGTTGTTTCCACAAGTCTTTGCGCCCCCAAAGCCCGATTCTGACGCCCGTCAGCCACAAATCCCTCGTCTTCTCCGGGGGCCTCTGATGGAACCCAAGAGTTACCGCCGGACCCCGTTTGCGACTTTTCACACCATATACGCATCTCATTACTGCACATTCGCGAGTACACTCTAAAAAGTGTCGAAGCCGCGAGGAGGATCATGTCTGCTCTGGGAGTCTTGGAAGTAACCGATGCAAACTTTGACGAGGAGGTGCTGCGCAGCGAGCAGCCGGTCCTGGTCGATTTCTGGGCGGGGTGGTGCACGCCCTGCAAGGCCATCGCGCCGTTCGTCGATGCGGTCGCCGAAAAGCACGCCGGCAAATTAAAGGTTACTAAAGTTAACGTAGATCAAAATGGAGCCGCGCCGTCGCGTTACGGAATTCGCGGCATTCCGGCGCTCCTGCTCTTCAAGGGCGGCAAGGTCGTCGACCAGATCGTCGGCTATGTCCCCCAGGACGTGATCGAAGAGAAGGTCCAGCGCCTGTTCGAATAGTTGTCAACGCGTAATCCGCGCCGAGCCGCCCTTGATGGCGCGCTCCACCTCTGCCAGAGTAGCCATGCTGGTGTCGCCGGGCGTGGTCATGGCCAGTGCGCCATGAGCCACGCCGCAGCGCACCGCCCACTCCACCGGCTTGCCGGCCAGAAAGCCGTAAATCAGCCCCGAAGCAAAGCTGTCTCCGCCGCCCACGCGATCGAGAATATCGATCCCTTGCTGCGGCACATGTAAGATCTGGCCCTCATAGAGCGCAATCGCGCCCCACGCGTTGCGGCTTGCCGTATACGCAGTGCGCAGCGTGCTGGCGATGAGCTTCAGGTTCGGGTAGCTGGTCGCCACTTCGCGAAGCATTTCTTCGTAGCCGGCAATGGGCAGCTCGGCGAAGTCCTCACCAACGCCTTTTACCGCGACCCCGAGCATGGCAGTAAAGTCCTCTTCGTTGCCGAGCAGCAGATCGACCTTGCGCACCAGCTCGCGGTTCACCTCCTGCGCCTTGGTCTTTCCGCCGATCGACTTCCAAAGAGAATCGCGATAATTCAGGTCGTAGGAGACAGGCGTCCCGCTCCGGCGCGCCGCATCCATGGCTTCCGCGGCCACCTGCGCGGTTGAGGCGGAAAGCGCCGCAAAGATGCCTCCGGTGTGAAACCAACGCGAACCCTGCTTCGCCCCGAAAATCTCATTCCAATCGAAATCCCCAGGGGTCACCTGGCTGATCGCCGTATGCCCGCGGTCGGAGCAGCCCACTGCCGCCCGCACGCCGAATCCGCGCTCGGTAAAGTTGAGTCCGTTGCGCAGCGTACGTCCCACGCCGTCATAAGGCGCCCACTTGATGAGCGCAGTGTCGACCCCGCCCTGCAGGATGAAATCTTCCACCAGCCGGCCCACGGGATTGTCGGCCAGCACCGTGGCGACCGCCGTGCGCAGCCCAAAGCAGCGGCGCAGCCCGCGCGCCACGTTGTATTCCCCGCCGCCCTCCCAAACTTTAAACGTGCGCGCAGTATGAATGCGCCCCTCGCCAGGATCGAGCCGCAGCATCACCTCGCCCAGGCTCAGGCAATCCCACCGGCGTGAAGAATCGGGTACAAGAATTGGGTCCATCGCTCAAGTCGAAACGCAAACACGATCACTTTATCGCATCGGCTCGGCGCTGCGGCGGACCGGCTTGCGCCGAACCGCGGCCGAGAGCTGCTTCGGTCCGCATGATAATGTTCCTTCGGGCGGTTTGAATGCCGGATGGGGCGCTGAATCGCGGTGCCAATCGCCAGGGAAGGAATGCAACCATGGGCCAAAGTCTCTTCGATTTGAGCGGCCGGGTCGCCGTGGTCACCGGCGGAACAACCGGCCTCGGCCACGCCATTGCGCTCGGCCTGGCGGAGGCCGGCGCCGACGTTGTGCCCAGCTCCCGTCGGCTCGAGCAGGTGGAGAAGACGGCCGCTGAGATCGAAGCGCTGGGCCGGCGCTCGCTGCGCGTGGCCAGCGATGTAATGAACCGCCCCTCGCTCGAGGCGCTGCGCGATGCGGTTCTGAAGGAGTTCGGCAAAGTCGACATCCTGGTCAACGCCGCCGGCATCACGCACAAAGCGCCCACGCTCGAAGTCGACGAATCCGACTGGTCGCGAGTCATCGAAACCAACCTCACCGGGACGATGCGCGCCTGCCAGATCTTCGGCTCCGTGATGGTGAAGGCCGGCTACGGGCGAATCGTGAATATCGCCTCGCTCACTTCGTTCCGCGGCTTCTACCGCGTGGCCGCGTACTGCGCCAGCAAGGCGGCCGTCGCGTCGCTCACGCAAGTCCTCGCCGTCGAGCTCGCGCACACCGGCGTCAACGTCAATGCCATCGCGCCCGGCGTCTTTCCCACACCGCTTAACAAATCCCTCATTCAAGGCACGCCGCGCGGCGAAGAACTGATCGCGCGCACTCCCAAGGGCCGCTTCGGCGAACCGCGCGAGATCGCCGGCGCCGCCATTTTCCTGGCCTCCGAGGCAGCTTCGTTCGTAACCGGCGAAGTAGTCGCGGTCGACGGCGGCTTCCTGGCCAGCGGCGTCAACCAATGACAGAGCTAAGGAGCCTCTGAATAAGTCGACGTTTTGAAAGGGCACGACTTCAGTCGTGCCGCAAATGCCGCAGAATGATGGCGGGCTTTAGCCCCTGAGGGAAGTCAAGTCGCTTGTTCAGAGATTCCCTAAGTGAACTCGACAATCTGCGAACCGCAACCAAACTCGATGGAACCATAACTGACTGGTAACTCCATGACCGAGTCAAGTTATAAGACGGTGCAGCCTGAGTTATCAGCTCAGCCGGCCCTCCTGCGCGGCCGCTGGACCATCTGCGCCATGTTGTTCGCCGCCACGTCCATCAATTACATGGACCGCCAGGTCCTCGCCATTCTCAAACCGGTGCTCGCCGGAAGCACACTGCACCTCAAGCCGTTTTTTCACGGCTGGCCGACGGTCGAATCGTCGATCAGCATGGACGAGATTCAATACGGCTACATAGTGGATTGCTTCCAGGTCGCCTACGGGCTGGGAGTCGTCTTTGCCGGGCGCCTTATCGATCGCATCGGCTGCCGCATCGGCTATCCCATCGTGACCGGCATCTGGAGCCTGGCCGCCATGGGCCACGCGCTGGTGCGCTCCGTCTTCGGCTTTGGGGTGGCGCGGTTTTTCCTCGGCCTGGGCGAAAGCGGCAACTTTCCCGCCGCAATCAAGGCCGTGGCGGAGTGGTTTGAGCCACGCGAGCGGGCGCTGGCCACGGGCATCTTCAACTCCGGCGCCGGTGTGGGCGCGATTCTGGCGCCGTCCATCGTCCCCTGGGTCGCGCTGCACTTCGGCTGGCGCGCCGCGTTCCTCACCACCGGCGCATTCAGCGCTGCCTGGATCGTCTGGTGGTCGGTGAAGTATCGCACGCCGAGCACAGTGCTCAACCGAAACGACGGCTCAGAAACCCCGCCCGCGCGGCCAGCGCTCCTGCGGTGGTGGAAGCTGCTCGGCTACCGGCAGACCTGGGGCTTTGCGCTGGGCAAGTTTCTTACCGATCCCGTGTGGTGGTTCTATCTCTTCTGGATGCCGTCGTACTTCAACTCGCGCTTCAAGCTCGACTTATCGCATCTCGGCCCACCGCTGATCGTCATTTATGTCTTATCGACGGTAGGCAGCGTGTGTGGCGGATGGCTGCCGCGAGGCTACGTGCGGTTAGGGATGGAGTTGAGGCCGGCACGGCTGGCGGCGATGCTTACCTGCGCCTGCCTGGTGGTGCCGATCGCATTTGCGGGCGGGCTGCACTCGGAGTGGACCGCTGTGGCGCTGCTGAGCCTAGCCGCCAGTGCGCACCAGGGGTGGTCGGCAAATATCTTCACGACTGCATCGGATATGTTTCCCGGCGAGTATGTGGGCACGGTTGTAAGTTTCGGCCAGGTGGGCGGAGCGCTGGGCGGAGCGATATTCGCGGCCATCGCCGGACATTTATTGCAGTTCACACATAGTTATATTCCCTTGTTTATTTATTCGGCATTCGCATACTTGCTTGCGCTGGTGCTGCTGCGCACGCTGGCGCCGGGATTGCAGCGCGCGCTGCCGGAGTAATGATTCGCCATGAAGAAACTGTACATGAAGGCAATTGCCGGGCTCTTGGGCCTGCTCGCCTTCCTTTCGGCGGCGACGTTTCTTTCGGCCTGGACATTGCACTACTGGCAGGCGTGGACTTGCCTGGCCGTGTTCTTCGCATCGGCTGTCGCGATTACGATCTACCTGGCGAAGCGCGACCCGGAATTGCTGGCGCGGCGCATGAAGGCCGGCCCCAGCGCCGAGGAAGAGAAGAGCCAGAAGATCATTCAGTCGTTCACCCGCGTTTTGTTTCTTTCATTGTTTATAGTTCCGGCTCTCGATCATCGCTTCGGGTGGTCTCGCGTTCCAGCCGCCGCATCGATTGCGGGCGACACGCTGATCGTGATCGGTTTTGCGATCGTCTTTCTTGTATTTAAGGAGAACACTTATACCTCGGGTGTTATCGAAGTAGCCGCCGGCCAAAGCGTGATCTCGACGGGCCCGTACGCAGTCGCACGCCATCCGATGTACAGTGGCGCACTTCTCATGTTGTCCGGAATACCTTTGGCCCTGGGATCGTGGTGGGGACTATTGCTGTTCCCGCCGATGGGAGGAGCGATTGTGTGGAGACTTCTTGACGAAGAGAAGTTTTTGGCGGTGAATCTGCCTGGATATTCGGAGTATCAAGCCAGAGTTACTTATCGATTGCTGCCATTCATTTGGTAGGACCTGTTTCATAAACCCGCTTTGTTGTCCAGCCGGGGACTTGCTTTACACATCAGACCGGGGACATGGTTTACAGTTGGTTCCGGTTTTTGGGGTTGTGCGGCTAACTCATAATTGGTCAGCAGCCGCAGTCGTCGAGCCTGTGGG
>JBAUBR010000538.1:0-16014 GCA_049676965.1 Occallatibacter sp. | reverse complement strand
CGTCGCCTCGCCCGTGACTACGAAAGACTTGCCACCACGCTCGGGGCCTTCCACTTCCTCGCCTTCGCCTGCCTCATGATCGCTCAACTCTTTAGGCTCCTCGCATGAAGTTAATAACAGGCTCTAGGCAGCAGGTAAAATCATTGGATTCGACTGGCAGCAAAGGTGGAGATTCGTTTGCACAAGGGAAGATTTGGACCTCCATTACGAGTGAAAATGATTACAACCTTAGGCAAGACGGCGATTATTTGTACGTCGATTGGATCAACGTCCCTTCGGACGTCAAGGAAGAAGGCGGGTTCTTGCGCGGCGAGCTGAGGAGGGGGCCGGACGGAAAATGGAGAGGAAAGGACCACGCGCGCCTTCCATGCACGTACACCAGGGGCCGAGGCGCATTCGCGCAGAACATCAAGAACTGGTGCAGTCGCGACGCTGACACTGAAATTGACCTGATGTCGGCGACGAGAATCGAGGGGATCGCGACAGGTCCAGAGAAGTTCGACTGCAGAAAATGTGAGGCAGAAGGAAAAACGCAGCAAGCACCATTCACTTGGATCCCGAAGTAGTTGCGCTCATTGTAATGCGACCCCAGGGCGGGTGGCTCATCCTTTCCCTGGTTTTCCCCACCTACCACAAATGTGGGTGCCCCGTCCTTCCCGCGATTTTTGCAGGAAAGGTGGGATCGCATGCTGTCTGCAACGTGTCAACCCACCCATCGCCGCCAATCTCGCAGAAGCATCTCCGGATCAACGCATTACAACCAACCGCAACATTGCAGATAATTACCGCGATCGAGCGCACAATGGAAATAGAACCCCATGCGCCCGCCCGACGCCGCAAAACTCCCGGCGCAGCAATCCTGGGTGCATCTTTCGGGCAAAACCATGCGCAACATCACCGTCATCGTCGAGGACGAGGTCTATACCCGTGCCCGCGTCTGGGCCGCCGAGCACAACACCTCCGTCTCCGCGGTCGTGCAGTACATGCTCTCCACCCTCCCCACCGATTGGCGCACCCGCAACTTCCTCTACCTCCTGGCCAGGCATCCTGAAGTCCGCAAGCCCATCGCGCCCTTCCGCACGCCGGAACCGCCCGCCCCATCGCCAACCTCCGAAGCCGGCCCCGAACCATCCTTTCCCGAGACATCGGAGCCCGGCACCGCGACATCCGAGCCATCCATAGCCGCAAATGCACCCCTGCCCCCCTCCCCGGCATCTCCCGCCGGAGAGGCCGAAAAAGCGGCGCAGCTTTTTCCCGGTGAACCTGTGCCGCTGTGAACCACAGGAAATCCTCCCCGCAACCGCCCCGGATTCTGCAACATGCATTCGCACCTTCCAGCCCCCTCCCACAGCCGCACAATTCCACAGCGACAGAAAATGCGATAGCCTCGTGAGAGTGAGCTTTCAGGACTTCCTCGGCAACACACCCACCGTCACCCGCCTGCGCGAATGCATTCTCCCGCGCGATGGCAACCGGGGCGATCGCTTCCCCCAGGCGCTCATCCTAGCCGGCCCGCGCGGCGCCGGCAAATACACGATGGCGCTGATGCTGGCCAAGACGGTCAACTGCCTCAATCCCATCGAAACCGGCGACCTGCCCGACTTCTGCGGCCTGTGCTCCAATTGCGTCCGCATCGGCGAAGCGGCCAACCTCGACGAGCGCGTAGCCGAAGCCGTGGCCGCGCGCGACGACATGCGCGACGTGGACAAGCGCGAGACGCGCATCTTCGTCCAGACCCATCCCGACGTGATGATTGTGCCGCCCGACCCGCCGCAGCTGCTCATCAAGCTCGGCCAGGTGCGCCAGGTGATCCACGCGGCCTATCGCCGTCCGCCCATCGAAGCGCGGCGGTCGTTCTACATCTTCACCGCGTCGGCGTTCATGAAAGAAGCGGCCAACAGCCTGCTCAAGGTGCTCGAGGAGCCGCCGGAGAACACCTCGCTGGTCCTGCTTACGGAAAACCCGCACGAACTGCTGCCCACCATCCGCTCCCGCGCCGTCCTTCATCGCTTGGGCGCGCTGCCGGCCGCCGAACTCGAATCCCTGCTGGCTCAACGCCGGCCCGAGCTGAAACCAAACGACCGTGCCCTGGCCGCGCGCCTCGCCGAAGGCGCCGTAGGCCGCGCGCTGACCCTCGATCTCGACGTGTACCTCGCCAGCCGCCAGGATGCGCTGATCCTGCTGCGCACCTCGTTGCGCGAGCCCGACTATTCACAGCTTTTTCACGCGACCGAAAGCTACCGCGCCGGCGCCGACGGCCAGGAGAAGACGCTGAACCTGCTCCGCGCCCTGGGCAGCCTGATCGAAGATCTGCTGCTTGTTGTCGCCGGCACGCCGCACCTGGTGCGCAATCTCGACCTTGGCGTGGAACTCGACCGGCTCGCCCAGGGCCTGACCGTGGACTGGATCGAAGGCGCATCCCAGGCGCTCGTCCAGGTGGAACAAGGCATGCGCCGCAACCTGCTGCGCTCGCTTTCGCTGGACGCGATGGCCGTGAGCCTGGATCGCGGCTAGGCAGGCGTTTCCCACTCTTGCCGCAAGATTCGCCACAAAGATTGTGCACCCGGCGGCGTAACGTTACCTATGCTTTCGACCACCATAGAGTAAAGCAACCTGCGGAGCGGAACGGGCATATAATCATGGCAGGAATTCTCTCATCTTTGGAACTGGGACGCCTCAGGTGTTTTCGTCTCCTTCGCTGTGGCGTCGTCACCTTGAATTGTCTTTCGCATCTATCTCAATGCGCGGTACAGCGCAAAACCGGATGGGGAGATTTCTCATCTATCTTTGTGGCGCTTCGCCAAAAACTTTATCCCCACGCCGCCGGCGCCTGCGCCGGCCGCTTTTCAGTTCTTGAATTTGCTTTGGAGAGGAATGCACCATGAGCACGCGCGCGATTCTTCCCGCCGTTCACAATCAGAGCAGCCTGAGCCTCGGCCATTTCGAGCCTCGCTACAGGCGCAGCGTTCAGTCGGTGTTGCCCTCTCACTTCATCGCGCAGGGCGACGCGGAAGAGACGGCGCATCGCCAGGCCGAGCTCTTTTATCTGCAAAAGCAGATTCAATCGCAGACGCCGATGGTGGTTGTGCTCGAAGACGGCGAACACATCGAGGGGACGATCGAGTGGTACGACCGGAATTCGATCAAGGTGCGCGGCCGCTTCAAGACGCTCGTTTACAAATCGGCGATCAAATACATGTACAAGCAGGGTGACGCGGGCCTGAGCGCTTAGCGCTGGCCGTCGGAGCGGGCGGCTTTCACCAGCCGGTCGCGAATCGCGGCGCCAATTCCGTCGTGGGGCGGCACGGGACACACGATCGCGGTGCATTGCCGCGCATCGAGGTTCCTCAATCCCGCATAGAGTTCACGCGCCATTTCTTCGGGCGCCGACCACCTGCCCCACGGATAGACCCGCGCCGATTTGGGAAGACGCGGGCAATCGATGCCCTCCGGCAGCATGACTCCGACTCGTTGATCGCGCATCTCCTGCACGGCTTCCGCAATGAGCTGCCCGAGACGTCCGACCGCTCCGCCGACCAGGACCAATCGCGCCCTGGGTGCGTAGTGGCGCAACCCCACGCCGGGCGAAGGCAGCGCATCCAGGGATGCCGGCGCGATCGACCGGTCGCTTTGGAACACTTCAACAGCGCCGGCAATGGCGCGAATCTGCTCCGCAGTGACGGCGCCGGGCCGGTAGATCACCATGGGACTTTGATTCGGATCGAGCACGGTCGACTCCACTCCGTGCGGAGTGGGCCCGGCGTCGAGCACAGCATCGATGCGGCCATCGAGGTCGTCGAGCACGTGCGCGGCGGTGGTTGGGCTGGTGTGGCCGAATGCGTTGGCGCTGGGCGCGGCGATTGGAACTCCGGCGCGGCGAATCAGCTCGAAGGCCACTGGATGCGCCGGCATTCGCACGCCCACCAGCGGCCGCCCGGCGGTCACGACATTGGGAACAGCCGCTGAACGAGGCAGCAACAGCGTCAGCGGTCCGGGCCAGAAGGCCCGCATCAGGGCGCGCGCCGTGTCCGGGACTTCGGCGGTGAGCTTCGCGAGCATGGATTCGTCGGCGATGTGGACAATCACCGGGTCCCACGCCGGGCGCTGCTTGGCGGCAAATATCTTCTCGACAGCAGCGGCATTCAGCGCATTGGCGCCGAGGCCGTATACGGTCTCCGTGGGCAGCGCCACCGTTCCACCGGCGCACAGCAGTTGCGCCGCGCGGGCGAGCGCGTCCTGGGCTTCGGCGGTTTCGAGATGGTTGGGATCGACGACAAGACGCAGGGTCTTCACAATTCTATTGTCGCCTCAGTTGGTGGAAGTGATTTCATTGGGCAGTCCGGGAGCGGCGAAGCAGGCCGGCTTGCGGTTTATACTGACTGCTGACGATGGCCATCGAGACCGAGATCAAATTCCGGGTCGATGATATCCCCGGCCTTACACGCCGGCTCGAAGATGCCGGGTTTCGCCTGGTTACGCCGCGCACCTTCGAGAGCAACGTTCTCTACGACACTCCCGATCGCCAGATGCGCGCGCGCGTGGAGATTCTGCGCATCCGCCACTATGCCGGGCGATGGATTCTCACGCACAAGCGAATTTGCGACGACGGCGGCGACGAGCGCCACAAGCACCGCATCGAAACCGAAACCGACGTTTCCGACGGCAACGCGCTCGCCGAAGTCTTTCGCTCCATCGGCCTGGTCGCCGCATTCCGCTACGAGAAATGGCGCAGCGAATGGTCCGATGGCGAAGGCCATTGCGTGATCGACGAAACCCCTATCGGCGCCTATGCCGAGATTGAGGGAACAGCAGAATGGATCGATCGCGTCGCCGCGAAGCTCGGCGTCAGGCCGGCCGATTACATCATCTTGAGCTATGGACGGCTCTTCGATCAGTGGTGTGTGGAGCACCACTCAAACGCCCAGGACTTGACATTTGCCGCGTGCGGCGCGGTTGGCGCGGTAGAGTAATTCTGGTGGTGTTGAGATGGTTGAGGGTTGTGGTATCCCACCCTTGGGACAAAAACAAAGACGTCCCAAGGATGGGGCACCCATCATTTTTCTCGTTGTCGAGACGCCGGCCAACGCTTACCCTTCGGCGCCGTGGCACTTCTTGTATTTCTTCCCCGATCCGCATGGGCAGGGATCGTTGCGTCCGACCTTTTCGCCGGTGCGGCGCTGGCTGGGCTGGGTTCCGTTGCCATTGCCGGCCATGGTTGCTGCGGCCAACTCGCGCTGCTTCTTGTTGCGGAACTCCTTTTCGAGCGCGTCGATGGTGGTTGACGGCTGGCGCGTAGGAATCGCGATGTCGCGCGGCGCGGACGCGCCATCCCCCGGCATGGGCAGTGCGGCGCTGGCCACGGGAGGCGCCTTGGGAACTTCGCGCCTGGGCCGCGGCGCCGCGGCCGACGTGACTGGCGGGCCCTCCGGACCGATGATCTGCATCCTGAAGAGGAAGCGCACCGTGTCTTCCTGGAACTTCATCATCATGGCTTCGAACAGGTCGAACGACTCGCGCTTGTAGGCCACCAGCGGGTCCTGCTGCGCATAGCCGCGCAGGCCGATCCCTTCCTTGAGGTGATCCATCGAGAGCAGGTGGTCCTTCCACAAGCCATCGATCACGCTCAGCATGACCATGCGCTCGTGGTAGCGCATGGTTTGCGCGCCGAGAATCTTTTCTTTCTCCTCGTATTGTTCCTTGAGCTTTTCGAAAATGGCCTCGCCCAGATCGTGGCGTCCAAGCTCCAGCGGATCGACGCCCGCCGCGCTCAGATTCAATCCGAACTGGCCGAACAGGCGCTCTTCGAGTCCCTTGACGTTCCATTGATCGGGGTGCAGTTTCTCCCCGGCAAATTCGTCCATCGCGTTGCTGAGGATCGAAGAGACGTAGTCTTCGAGAATCAGCTCGCGCTGCTCCACGCCCTCGAGCAGGTTGCGCCGCAGGCCATACACCGCCTCGCGCTGCTTGTTCATCACGTCGTCGTACTCGAGCAGGTGTTTGCGCGACTCGAAGTTCTGCGCCTCCACCATCTTCTGCGCGCCTTCAATGCGCTTGGAGATCATCTTCGACTCGATGGGCACGCCTTCTTCCATGCCCAGCTTCTCCAGCAGCACGCTCACCCACTGCTTGGCGAAGATGCGCATCAGGTCGTCTTCAAGCGAGAGATAGAAGCGCGATGCGCCGGGGTCGCCCTGGCGCCCTGCGCGGCCGCGTAGCTGGTTGTCGATGCGCCGCGACTCGTGCCGCTCGGTGCCCAGAATGAACAATCCACCGGCCTCGATCACCTGGTCGTGCTCGCCCTGCGCGGCCTCGGCGTGCACGCTGTAGACTTCAGCCCAGTCCGGCTCGGAGACCTCGAACTCCTGGCCCTGGTAGTAGAAGCGCAGGAACCCCGGCGGAGCCATGGGATTGATGGTGCCCTCGGCCACGCTGATGGCGCGCGCGCGGCCTTGCTTGACGAGCAGCTGCCGGCTTGTGAACTCGGGGTTGCCGCCGAGCAGAATGTCGGTTCCGCGGCCGGCCATGTTGGTGGCGATGGTGACCATGCCCAGACGGCCGGCCTGGGCCACGATCTCCGCTTCCTTCTCGTGGAACTTGGCGTTCAACACCACGTGCTTTACGCCCTTGCGCTGCAGGATGTTGGAGAGGCGCTCGGATTTTTCGATGGATGTGGTGCCTACCAGCACCGGCTGCTGGGACTCATGCAGCAAGGCGATGTCGTCCGCGGCGGCTTTGTATTTTTCCTTTTCAGTGCGATACACCACGTCGGGATTTTCGACGCGCAGCAGCGGCTTGTTTGTCGGGATGACAACGATTTCGAGCTTGTAGATCTTTTCGAACTCGGCGGCTTCGGTATCGGCAGTGCCGGTCATACCACTCAGTTTTTGATAAAGGCGGAAATAATTCTGGAAGGTGATGGTGGCCAGCGTCTGGTCTTCTTTTTTGATGCTGACGCCTTCCTTGGCCTCGATGGACTGGTGCAGGCCATCGCTCCAGCGGCGGCCGGGCATCAGGCGGCCGGTAAAGGTGTCGACAATGATGACTTCGCCGTCCTTGACCACGTACTCCACGTCGCGGCGATAGAGCGCGTGCGCCTTGATGCCGGTTTCGACGTAGTGCTTGAGCTCCCAGTTCTCCGCGTCGGCGATGTTGCCGATGCCGAGCAGGCTCTCGATCGTCTCCCAGCCAAGATCCGTGACGCCGATGGTGCGCTGCTTTTCGTCGACGATGTAGTCGCCGGTGAGGTGCTTCTCGCCCTCTCTCAACTCCAAGCCGAGTTCCTGCTGGCGCTTGGTGTCGGACCACTCGATTTCTTCACCCAGTTCGAGCTGGGGAATAATCTTGCGCACGCGCTCGTACTTGTCGGTGGTCTGGTCGGTGGGGCCGGAGATGATGAGCGGCGTGCGCGCTTCGTCGATGAGGATCGAGTCGACTTCGTCGACGACGGCGAAGTAGTGGCCGCGCTGCACGCAATCTTTTAACTCGAACTTCATGTTGTCGCGCAGGTAGTCGAAGCCGAACTCGTTGTTGGTGCCGTAAGTGATGTCGGCTCCGTAGGCGGCGCGGCGCTCATCGTCACTCAGATCGTGAACGATGACGCCGACGGTGAGCCCGAGGAACTCGTAAATCTTTCCCATCCACTCGGCGTCGCGCTTGGCCAGGTAGTCATTGACGGTGACCACGTGCACGCCGTGGCCGGCAAGCGCGTTGAGATAGCAGGCCAGCGTAGCGACGAGCGTTTTGCCTTCGCCGGTCTTCATTTCGCTGATCTTGCCCTGGTGCAGCACCATGCCGCCGATCAACTGCACGTCGAAATGCCGCATTTTTACCGTGCGCCAGCCCGCCTCGCGCACCACGGCGAAGGCCTCGGGAAGAATCTCGTCCAGCGCCGCGCGCTCGGCGGCCTTGCGGGCGTCGGCGTCTTCGATTCCCTCCAGCTTGGCCGCGATCCGCGAACGGAACTCGGCCGTCCTGGCGCGCAACTGCTCGTCGGAAAGCTGCTTCGTTTCTGCTTCCAATGCATTGATTTCGGACACGATGGGCCACAGGCGCTTGAGGACGCGCTCGTTCGACGTGCCGAAAACCTTAGTCAGAGCTTTCTCTAAAAACACACCAATCTCCGTATATCAGTGTAAATGGTAGCCGTGTGTCATGTTTGTGGAGAGCTTTGCGCCGCTAAGTTCCGGCATTCGTGGTGTATACATAGATTCATCCTTCAGTCTCTGAGGAGAAACCTTGCGACGCGCTGCGATATTTCTGCCCGCACTTTTCATTTTGGCCGCTGTTTTTGCCCAGCAGCCCCAAACGCCGGACATGCTTGGGTTCAACCCCGCAAGTGCGAAGGCCGAGCTCGAACTCGAGAAACGATTCCAGGCGATTCCCGATCCGCAGCGCATGCGCGCCAACATGGAGCTTCTGGCCGCTCGGCCGCACCATGTCGGCTCGCCCTATGACGAGCAGAATTCCGAGTGGATCCTGGCCCAGTACAAAAAATGGGGCTGGGATGCGCACATCGAGACCTTCGACGTGCTGTTTCCCACTCCCAAGCTGCGCCTGCTCGAGATGGGCAGCTACCGCGCCAAGCTCGAAGAGCCGACGGTCGCCGTGGACCCGACCAGCGGCCAGAAAGACGAACAACTGCCCACGTATAACGCCTATTCGCCCGATGGTGATGTGACCGCTCCGTTGATCTATGTGAACTATGGCGTGGTCGAGGACTACGAGCAGCTCGCCCGTTATGGAATTTCGGTAAAAGGCGCAATCGTGCTCGCACGGTACGGCCACTCATGGCGTGGCATCAAGCCGAAACTGGCGGCGGAGCACGGCGCCATCGGCTGCATCATTTACTCCGATCCGTCCGATGACGGATATACGGAGGATGCAGTATTTCCCGACGGGCCGATGCGTCCGGCCGAAGGCGTGCAGCGCGGCAGCGTGCTCGATGCGCCGCTTTATCCCGGCGATCCGCTCACGCCCGGCATCGGCGCCACGCCGGACGCCAAGCGCCTACCGATCAAAGACGCGCCCTCGCTGCCCAAGATTCCGGTGCTGCCCATCTCGTACGGCGATGCGCAGCCTCTGCTGGCCGCGCTGCAAGGTCCGGTCGCTCCGGAAAACTGGCGCGGCGCGCTGCCCATGACCTATCGCATCGGCCCCAGCAACCAGAATGTGCATCTGAAACTTGCCTTCAACTGGGATTTGAAGCCGGTTCGCGATGTGATCGCGACCATGCGCGGCAGCGAAGAGCCGGACGTGTGGGTGCTGCGCGCCAACCATTACGACGCGTGGGTGAATGGCGCCGAAGATCCCATCTCCGGACAGGTGGCGCTGCTTGAAGAAGCGCGCGCGCTTGGGGTACTCGCCCAGGAAGGCTGGAAGCCGAAGCGGACGATCATGTACATGTCGTGGGACGGCGAGGAGCCGATGCTGCTGGGCTCGACCGAGTGGGCCGAGGAGCATGCCGACGAACTGCGCAAGCACGCGGCCATTTACATCAACAGCGACTCCAACGACCGTGGTTATTTGAATGCGGAGGGTTCGCATTCCCTCGAGCCGCTCGTCAATCAGGTTGCGAAGTCCATCGAAGATCCCGAGACCAAAGCTACCGCGTGGCGGCGCTGGCAGGCGGCCGACTTGCTCCTTGGCGACCCGCAAGAGCGCAAAGAGGCGGCGACACGGCACGATCTGCGCATCGGCGCGCTCGGCTCCGGATCCGATTATTCGGCGTTCATCGATCATCTTGGCATCGCCTCGCTCGACGTGGCCTACGCGGGCGAAGATCAGGGCGGAATCTATCACTCCATCTACGACGATTTCTACTGGTATACGCACTTTGCCGACACCGACTTCGTATATGGACGCGCCATGGCGCAAACCGACGGCACGCTGGTGCTTCGCATGGCGCAGGCAGACCTGCTGCCCTATGACTTCGCTTCGCTGTCCGACACGCTCCACGTTTACACCGGCGAGTTGAAGGCACTGCTCGAAACGCGCCGCAATGAAGCGGCTGAGCGCCAGACTGCGCTCGAAACGAATGCATATGCGCTCACCAGCGATCCACGGCATCCAACCGTTGCGCCGCCGGCGCTGGAGACACCGCCCTACCTCGATTTTGCGCCACTCGATAATGCCCTGACCGCGCTGGACAAAGCGGCCGCAGATTACAGCAAAGCGCGTGCGACAGCCATCGACAAAGCCGTTCCCGACGCTGCGCTGGAATCCATCAATGAAGAGCTCACCCAGGCCGCGCGCAAGCTCACCAGCCCGCAAGGCCTGCCGCGGCGCCCGTGGATGGAAAACCTGATCTACGCTCCAGGCTGGTACACCGGTTATGGCGCCAAGACCATGCCCGGCCCTCGCGAAGCGATCGAAGAGCGCCGCTACGGCGATGCCGATGAGCAGCTCGCGCGCGTGGCTCACGTGATTGAGGACGAGGCCGCGTTTGTGGAGCACGTAGCCGGCGAACTCGAGTCGGTTTCCGGAAGCTCGTCCGCGCCCATCGGCTCTACGTCGCATTGAGGCTACTCCTCACTCATCTAACACGGAGAAGTCCATGAGAATTCCCGTTGCTGCTTTAGCTCCGTTCATCGCTTTGGGAGTGGCCGTAGCCCAGCCGCCGCAATTTACCTTGCCGGCATCCCCGCAGACCGTTGTGTGGGGCTACTATTCGGCGCACGCCAAGCCGGTGCTGACCGTTCATTCAGGCGATACGGTGCGCGTGCAGACGCTTTCCACCTGCGGCTCGACCGAGCGACTTGTCGCCGAGGGTGTCGCGCCCAGCGACATTCCCGCTTACAACGCCGACATTTATCGCGACGTGAAGGATCGCGGCCCGGGCGGGCACATCCTCACCGGGCCCATTGCCATTGCCGAAGCTGAGCAGGGCGATGTTCTGGAAGTGCAGATCCTCAAGATCGACATCGATGTTCCATTTGCCTGCAACGGATTCGCGGCCGGACGCGGCTTTCTGCCCAACGACTATCCTTACAGCCGGCACAAGATCATTCCCCTCGATCGCGACAGGATGATTGCCAGGTTCGCGCCCGGCATCGAGATTCCGCTGCACCCATTCTTCGGCAGCATGGGCGTGGCTCCGCCGGAGTCGGCGGGCCGCTATGACAGCGCACCGCCGTGGATGCATGGCGGCAATATGGACAACAAGGAGCTGGTGGCCGGCACCACGCTCTACATTCCGGTGCACGCTCCCGGCGCGCTCTTTGAAGTGGGCGATGGCCACGCCGGCCAGGGCAATGGCGAGGTCGACATCACCGCAATGGAAACCTTCCTGAGCGGCACATTCCGATTTGTTGTGCACAAGGACAGACATCTGCTGTGGCCGCGCGCCGAGACACCCTCGAGCTACATCAGCATGGGATTCAGCCCCGACCTGAAAGAAGCCACCACTCTGGCCGTGCGGGACATGATCGACTTCCTGGTGGAGCAGAAGCACCTGAGCCGCGATGACGCTTACATGCTCACCAGCGTAGCGGTCGACGTGGATATTACGCAGTTGGTGGACGGCAACGTCGGCGTGCATGCTATTTGCCCCAAAAACATCTTCACGCAGTGACGTCCGGCCTTCTCCGCGATGTCCGCCCTTCGGCTTGATCGCATGGCGAGGGCGTTCGACCGCCGCTGAACCTTCCTTCCAGTCAGGAACCATCCCTCTCGTCACTGCGCATCGTCATCGACCATCGCGCTGGCCTACAATGACAGCCTGGTCTTACGGCTCAAGAGAATCTCCGCCAGCTGAACTCCGGAATCAACGCATAGCACAAGCCCGCTTCACCATGCTCGCCTGACCCATTGAGGATTGCATGAAAACTCGTTGTTCCCCTCCCTCTCCCATTACTGCTTTTGCCTTCTTATTCGTTTCTATCTTTGTCGCCGCTGTCACCGCGTCTGCGCAGCGCCTACCGCAAACCGTCCGGCCCGAGCACTACGCTCTTACGCTTACGCCCGATCTCAAGGCCGCGACGTTTACCGGCGACGAGACCATCGACGCGATGGTGAAGGAGCCCACACGCACCATCACTCTGAATGCGGTCGAGATTGAGATCCAGTCGGTATGGGCATCCATAGGCTGTTTCACAACGGACCAGGTCTGCGGCATGAATGTGGTCCTGGGAGCTCCGGCCATCTCGCTCGACAAGGAAAAGCAGCAAGCCACATTTACATATCCGAATGAGATCGCTCCCGGGAAACTCGTGCTGCACATCCGATACGCCGGCATCCTCAACGACGAGTTGCGCGGGTTTTATCTTTCGAAGACCGCGCGCCGCAACTACGCTGTAACGCAGTTCGAGCCCACGGACGCGCGCCGCGCATTTCCATCGTTCGACGAGCCCGCCTTCAAAGCCACATTCGATGCGACGCTCGTGATCGACTCCGGCGATACCGCCATCTCCAATATGCCGATCGTCAAGGACACACCCGGGCCTGGCGACGGCAAGCATACGCTCGAGTTCGGCACCACGCCGAAGATGTCGACATATCTCGTGGCGTTTCTCGTCGGCGACTTTCAGTGCAGTTCCGGTGAGCAGGATGGCGTCGCCATTCGCGTTTGCGCCACGCCGGATAAGGTCGCGCTCACGGCCTATGGCGTCTCTATTGCAAAGTACGTGCTTCATTGCTACAACAGCTACTTCGGCATTCCCTACCCTCTGCCCAAGCTCGACCTGATCGCGCTTCCCGATTTCGAAGCCGGCGCGATGGAGAACTTCGGCGCCATCACCTATCGCGAGACCGAACTGCTCATCGACGAGAAGACGGCGTCGGTCGACTCCAGGGAAGGAGTGGCATCGGTGATTGCCCACGAGATGGCGCACCAGTGGTTCGGCGACCTGGTGACGATGCAGTGGTGGGACAATCTCTGGCTCAGCGAAGGCTTTGCCACCTGGATGTCAAACAAGCCGGTAGCGGCAATGCACCCGGAGTGGAACATCGATCAGTCGGTGATTTCGGGACTCGACGGCACGCTCGACCTCGACTCGCGGCCCACCACGCGGCCCATTCGCGCCAGGGCCGACACGCCCGCCGAAATCAACGAGATGTTCGACGGCATTGCCTACGGCAAAGCCAGCGATGTGCTGCTGACGGTGGAGAATTATCTCGGTCCGGAAACTTTCCGTAAAGGAGTGCACGCCTATCTCTCCGCGCACCTCTACGCCAACGCGACGGCCGAGGATTTCTGGAATGCGCAGACCGCAACCAGCCACAAACCCGTGGACAAGATCATGGAGAGCCTTGTCATTCAGCCGGGCGAGCCGCTGCTGACATTTGGCGAGCCGTCCAATGGCAAGGTATCGGTGGAGCAGAAGCGGTTTTTCCTCGATCCCCGCGCGAAGCCGGACTCGACTGAGGCCTGGACTTTGCCTGTCTGCTTCGTCGCCGGGCAAAGGGGCGCGGATTGCGAACTGCTTTCGCCCGCCGATTCTTCGCTGAAGATTCCGTCGAGCCCGCTCTTCTTTGCCGATGTCGGCGGTAAAGGCTACTACCGCAGCAAGTATCCCGTCGATGTTTACGAGGCGCTGGTGCGGGGCGTGGAAACCAGCCTGACGCCGGTGGAGCGGATCAGCCTTATCGGCGACGAGTGGGCGCAGGTGCGCGCCAACGCGGCGGATGTGGGGCAGTATCTCGACCTCGTCGCCGCCGTGAAGGCCGATCCGAATGCGGAAGTCGTCGATACCGCTTTGAGCGGGGTGGACTCGACCTACATGCGCATCGCTTCGACACAGGAGGAGAAGGACGCGCTCTCTGCGTGGATTCGCGCAACGTTTGCGCCGGAGTACGCGAAGCTGGGACCGCCTTCGGATAGCGACTCGGCCAATACGCGCGAGTTGCGCGCCGCGCTGTTCGGCGTTCTCGGCTACTACGGCAAAGATCCGCAGATTGTTGAGCAGGCGCGCGAGATTGCCGGGAAGTACCTTGCAAATCCGGCCTCGGTAGAGCCAACGCTGGGGCGGACCGCGACGTTCATCGCCGCCCGCAACGGCGACGCGGCGCTGTTCGATGAGTTGGAAAAGATCTACGAAACCAGCACCAACCCGGATTCCCAGGAGAACGCTCTGCGGCTGTTGACGCAGTTCCAGGATCCGGCGCTGCTGGAGCGCGCCTTGGACCTCGCCGCCTCGGGCAAGGTCCGCAACCAGGACGCGGCCATTCAGTTCTCCATCGCGCTCGGTGGCGAACAAACGCAGGACGCCACGTGGAAGTACATCCAGGCGCATTGGGACAAGGTGCAGGCGCAGCTCACCACCTGGATGGGGGGAACGCTGGTGGAATCGGTCGGCGGATTCTGCACGGAGGCCGCGAAGGACGATGTGCAGAGCTTCTTCTCTACGCATAAAGTTGCAGCGTCCGAGCGCGCGCTGAAGCAGGCTCTCGAACGCATCAACGGCTGCGTGGAGCTGCGCTCGCTGCAGGAGCCGAAACTGAAAGATTGGCTGGCAGGGCAGCCGAAATCGTAGTTGCGAGACCTGTGGGGCGCGCAAGTCTCGACTTATAGAGCTGGGATTCTTGCAGATTGCTCAAAAGACCCACGCCAAAGGAGCGCTTAGAAGTTTTCTTTACATTCTACGAAGATTTTCGTTGACAATTACGAATCTCTTCGTATATCGTCTGAAACATCATGACGAAGTCCGGCACGCAAGTACCCCGCGCCACCGAATCCGAGCTCGAGTTGCTGCGCATTCTGTGGGAGAAGCAACCGGCCACGGTTCGGGATATCTATGAAGCGCTCAACGAGGAGCGTCCTTCGGGTTACACCACGGTTCTCAAGCTGCTGCAGATCATGACCGCCAAGGGACTGGTGGTGCGCGACGAAGCCAACCGCGCTCACGTGTATCGCGCCGCGGTGAGCCAGGATGCGATGCAGAGCAAGATGCTCAAAGACCTCAGCGTGCGGCTTTTTTCGGGCTCCGCCGCGCAACTGGCGCTGCACGCGCTGGCCATGGAGCCGGCTGGCGGCGCGGAGCTGGACGAGATTCGCGCCCTGCTGCAAAAGAGGGCCGCACTATCTGCCAATGGGCACAACAAAGCCACCGGAGAGGACCGCAAATGACGCACACTATTCAGGCCGTTGCGTGGACGCTCATCCATTTTTGCTGGCAGGCGGCGGCCGTTGCCGCAATCTATGCCGTGGTAAACAAGGCGCTGGCGCGGCGCAGCAGCAACGCGCGCTACGTCGCTGCTCTGGCCGCGCTGCTGCTGATGCTGGCGGCCTCGGTTGCAACCTTTGCATGGGAGATGCGCTCCGGTCCCGCTGCGAGCGGCGCGTCGCTTGGCGCCTCATTCGCAACTTTCCCAATGGGCGACCACCATACCGGTTCGCCGCTCCTCATGCCGGCCGCCGACCCCGCCCAATCAGCCTCGGCGGGTTCATCGCTCGTCGCGCTGCTGCCCCCGTCTTTCCCGCTTTGGATCGACGCCTTCTGGCTGCTTGGCGTCATCGCGCTTTCGTTCCGCAGCGTTGGCGGATGGTGGCTCATCCAGCGCCTGCGCTCCGCCGCCACGATTGAAGCGCCCGCGGCCGCGATGGCCAGCTTTGAGCGCATCGCCGGCGCGCTTGGCCTGCGCCGGCCTGTGCTGTTGCGCGTTTCAAGCAGCATCGCCGGACCGCTAACTGTCGGGGTTCTGCGCGCGCTGGTGCTGCTGCCGCTTTCCGCCGCAACTTCGCTCAGTCCCGAAGAGCTTGAAGTGGTGCTGGCTCACGAGCTGGCGCACGTGCGCCGCGCCGATTTCTTCTGGAACCTGGTCCAGACTGTGGCCGAGACGCTGTTCTTCTTCCATCCCGCGGTGTGGTGGGTCGGCAGCCGGCTGCGCCACGAGCGCGAACTGTGCTGCGACGACCTGGCGCTGAAGGTGTGCCCCGATCCGCTGGTTTATGCGCGCGCCCTGTTTCGCCTCGAAGAACAGCGCGGATCGCAATGGCAGCTTGCCATGGCACTCGACGGCCACCAGCCGCCGCAAACATTGCGCATGCGCATCGCCCGTATTCTGGGCGAGCCGCTGGCA
>JBAUBR010000537.1:0-3442 GCA_049676965.1 Occallatibacter sp. | reverse complement strand
GGCTGGCCTCGGCGGCGGCCAGGTTGGCTTTGGCTGTCTCCACGGCCGCTTGCGCGGCCTGCAGGCTGGTAACCGCATCGTCGCGGGCCTGCTCGCTCACGATTCCCTGTTTGGCTAGAGCGACGGTGCGATCGGTGTCCGCCTTTTGGTGGTCCAGATTCGCCTGCGCCTGGGCCAGCGCGTATTTCGCCGAGCCCACCATGGACTCCGCATTGACGGCCGCGCTGCTGGTCTCGCCCGCGGTTTGCCGTTCGCTTTCAACGGATTCGTTCACCTTCCACTTCTGGCTGGCGGCATTGGCTTCGGCGGCCTTGTACGCAGCGGCAAGGTCCTGGTCCTCAATCAGTGCGATCAGTTGCCCCGCTTTTACGGGCTGGCCTTCGTCCACCGTCAAGGTCTGGATGCGGCCGGGAATCTTCGAACTGATCATGACCTCGTTGGCATCGACCGTGCCGATGAGTTCGAGATCGCTCGAATGGCGCGTGGTGACCAGATACCAGACAAACGAACCCACGGTGAGTAAGCCCAGGATCATGAAAACTCTGTTTCGTGCGTTCACAAGCGCCTCACTTCATCCGAATTCGTCCCGTTCATTCGAGGCTGTCGCTCGCGTGGGTTCCGCGACCGCGAACGACAGTCCCAATTCCGACTTCCTGAGTGCGTGAGATCAGCTCTCGGCACCCGCACAACCTATGTATATCACGGTTAATTAACTAAAGTTAATATTTATCATTAATTTTAATTAATAAGCCACTCACGGCAATCCTCCGCTCACCCCTTTGCGCGGATCTTCAGAGAAGAGCTTGGCGGGTGGGTGGGCGACCACCCCAACCGCTCCTGAAGCTTGCGGCATCAGCGTAGCTGCCAACACCTTTTGCGCCAGTTCCGCCCCATGTTTTCTATCTACGAATATGGCTTGGCCGAGGTATCTGATTGCCGCATTGCGGCGAAATTCCAATACACTACGCTCCAATGGATCGAAGTCCAGCGATAGCCTGGTCATCGGCGCGGAGAGGAAGTAAAAGACGTTTGCGCCCAGCCCCGCATAAATGATCTGGCTCCATTCAACCGGTATGAGCTCGCCGGCGGCGATCCCCTCCTCTACGACCGCCTTCACCCTGAGCCACAGCGGCCGGAAAAGCTTTTCTGCGAGAGGCGTGAGGGCATTTTCTTCGCCTTTGTGCAGCCGGATCATCTCCTGCTGCATGAGCGATTGAAACTGCAGATTGGAGTGAATGCGATCGAAGTGATTCAGGACCATCTGCAGGAATCGCTGCCCCGCGGAACTATCGGCGTCGAGAATGGCCATGTTCGCGGCCTGCACACCTTCGGCAACAGTCTCGAGCGCGGCCTGATACAACGCCTCTTTCCCATTGAAGTAGTAGTAGAGCAGCGCTTTGTTCACGCCGGCGGCGGCGGCGATCTGGTCGGTTCGGGCACCGGCAAGGCCGTTGGCGCTAAATTCGGCGAGAGCGGCCTCAAGGATGCGGGCGCGGGTGAGATCGGCACGCTCGGCCTGGGTGCGGGTTGCGGCAACTGGGGTCATCGGCTTCGAATTAACTAAACGGTTAGTATAACTAACTGGTTAGTAACTTAACGCAGAGTGCGCAAAAATGCAAGCGGAATTGAAAAGAAAATTATCTTGCAGCTAAATGCTTGCAGGCATTCACATTAACCGCAGAGCATCCACATCGACGACCAGATTGCGGCGCGGGATGCCCGCCTCATCGTTGTGAGCCAGCAGACCACGAAGCGCGGAATTGAGTGCGCGTCGTGAATTGGCCTTCAGGATCAGGTGAAAGCGGTAGACGCCTTTGATCCGGGCGATGGGTGCGGTGCAGGGGCCGAGAACGCGGATCCCTTCCGGCGCGGCCTTTTGAAACCACTTGCCGATGGTGGCCGACCAGCCGGCGGCTTCTTCGAGCTTTGGCGATTGAATGAGCACGTTGGCGAGAACGCCGAAAGGCGGGTAGTGCATCCAGCGCCGGTATTTGAGCTCGCGCTCGACGAATACCGAGTAGTCGTGCTTGCTGGCGGCCAGGATTGCATAGTGGTCTGGATAATATGTCTGCACGATGACGCGGCCGGGCAATTCGCCGCGTCCCGCGCGGCCCGAGACCTGCGTCATGAGCTGGAAGACACGCTCGGCGGCGCGAAAGTCGGGCATGGAGAGCGAGTGATCGCAGCCGACGACGCCGACGAGCGTGATGCCGTGCACGTCGTGGCCTTTGGCGATCATCTGCGTGCCTACCAGCAGGTTGATCTCGCCGGACTTTAGGCGCGCCAGCAGCCGCTCGAGATCGTGCCGCCCGCGCACCGTGTCGCGGTCCATGCGGCCGATGCGCGCCGTAGGAAAAATCTCCTGGAGCCGCTCTTCGCCCTGTTGCGAGCCCGCGCCGAGATAGTAAAGATGCTCGCTGTCGCACTGCGGGCAGCGAGCCGGCACAGTGCGCCGATAGCCGCAATAGTGGCACTCGAGCCGCTGGCCCTCCCGCGCGATATCGGCATCTTCGGCAGGCGGTTTGTGGTGCGTGAGCGAGATGGCGCAGTTCTGGCATTCGAGCTTCACGCCGCAGGCGCGGCAAATCACGGCGGACGAGTAGCCGCGGCGGTTGAGCAGAATGAGCGCCTGCTCGCCGCGCCCCAGCGTCTGCTGCGTCTGCTCGATCAACGCACGCGAAAAGAGCTGCTCGTGACTGGTCTCCTGAAACTCGCGGCGCATGTCGATAAGTTCGACTTCGGGCAGCGGCCGGTTCATTACGCGCCGGCGCAGTTCGATGCGCGCATACTTGCCCTGCGCGCAGTTCTGCCAGCTTTCGAGCGACGGCGTAGCCGAGCCGAGCACAACCACCGCGCCGGCCAGCTTGGCGCGCATCACGGCGACATCGCGTGCGTTATAGCGCGGCGTCTCTTCCTGCTTGTAGCTCTGGTCGTGTTCTTCGTCGACGAGAATCAGGCCAAGATTGGGCGCGGGCGCGAAGACGGCCGAGCGCGTGCCGACGACGATAGGCGCTTCGCCACGACGGATGCGCCGCCATTGCTCGCTGCGTTCTTCCGGTGTCAACGCGGAGTGGAGGAGCGCCACTTTGCTGCCGAAAGCGGCGTCGAGCAGGCCTGCCGTTTGCGGCGTGAGGCCAATCTCGGGAACCAGCAAAATCGATGAAAGGCCGCGATCGAGCGCGCGCTGCATGGCGGCGAGATAAATGGCCGTCTTCCCGGAACCAGTAACTCCGAAAAGTAAAAAGGCGTGGAACGCCCCGAGAGCTGCGACGATGGCAGCCAGCGCTTCGGTCTGCGGCTCGTTGAGGCGGATGGGCGCCGGAGAAGCCTCGAGTCCGCCGAGACGGAAGGCCGCGGGGCGCTCGTCGATGCGGACAAAGCCGCGGCGCACCAGCGTTTGCAGCGTTGATGCCGGCAATTGCTTGCGCCGCAGTTCGGCGAG
>JBAUBR010000536.1:0-92540 GCA_049676965.1 Occallatibacter sp. | reverse complement strand
TCTTGTCATGCAGCGTCACCGTGCCGTACTGCCCACCCCCCATGACGTATTCACGGTCTGGAGCTCCGTGTGGTTGAAGGTATTATACGATTCCGCGCGGAACTCGAAGTGAGCCCGTTCGGTCATCGCGAAGGTCTTGTAAAGAGACGTTGTGAAATCGACGCGTCCCGGTCCCACGACGGCATCTTTTCCCGCGTCACCGAAACCGAGGTTAGGACCACCGGCATAGCCAGGGGTTGGGGGTGCAAATGGATCTTGCGCCTTCGATCCGACGCCTCCGTTGATGTAGGTGTCGAACCAGTCACCGACCTTGCGGCTGTAGTGGATCTTGTTGATTTTATTGGGCAAGTCGGTGTAACCCCCGCCCAACCCGACTGGATCGTTGACGCCGCTGAATGAAGGCTGATTGCCAGCGACCGCATTATCGCTAGGTTCGCCCGTCTCGGTCACAAACGTGCCCGCAAGCTGCCAGCCACCCAGCAGGGACTTAGTCAAACCATTGGCATGGTTGAAAAAGGGTGCGGAGTAGATGTAGTTCCCCTGGAAGATCTGACGGCGGTCATAACCCGTGCTCCCCTTCTCATATCTCAGGTTCCACGGGTTCCAGATCGTCGCCAGATCCCCATCGGCGATATCGATGGCGTGCGAGTACGTGTAGTCCAGCTCGCCGCTCAAACCATATCTGTTCTGGACACGGACGCTGGCTTCCAGGCCGTTGAAGGTGTTGTTTGTGTCGTTGGTCTCCTGGGTAATCCCGCCAAATCCCGGGTAGCTGCGCAGCTCGTTCGATCCGGCCGGATAAATCGAGCTTGGCAAACCAGTGGAAGCCGTCAGGGCCCGGAGGCTGTTCGGTGTTGAAAGCGGGAAATTGTTGATCGGGATGTCGACGTTCTGATGCCAACCAAGATTGCCCACGTACTGAACCACCGCAACCACCGACTGCTGCACTTGATGTTGAACGCCGAGGCTGTACATGGCCGCGCCGGGAGCCCTGTACGTTGTATCCAGCGAGGTCAGGCTGGCCGGATAGATGGGAAGCTTCGCCGGATTGCCGCAGTTCGCGGGATTGGCCGTGGATGCCGTCGATTCCCACGAGCAGGTTGGCTGGCTGTAGTAAACGCTGCCCGCAACCGGTGTGTATTCGTACGGCAGGTTGCTGTTCGAAAGGCCATAGGTGTCGTTGCCCTGCAGGCGCTCGTAGAAAATTCCGAAGCCGCCGCGGAGAACGGTCCTGCCGTTGCCGGAGAGATCCTCTGAGAACCCGAGGCGAGGCTGCAATGTCCGGTAGTCGTTGGTTACCAGCCCGTGAGGCACGCCGTCGGTCCCTGGGGTCACCATGCCGTTGAGGTAATAGGAAGCTCCTCCAAAGCCGGGAGGCGTTTGAACTCCCGGGCTGTTCTGATCGATAGAGCCCGCCGGTGCGTTAGACCAGGCTACGGCGCTGCGGATGTAGGTGTTTGGTTCAAAGTTCTCGATAGCATCGTTGCGCTCCCACGCGTGCGGCAGTGCATCGTAGCGCAAGCCGACTTGCAGGCTCAGCCGAGGGGTCACCTTCCAGTCGTCATTGATATACCCCGATGTAGTCTGGTTGACGTAGTGCCGGATGGCCATGGACTGCGGCTGTTGGTATTGAGTGGCCAGGCCGAGCACCTGGCTTACGACTGGATCGCCGGAATTTCCGCCGGTTCCGGTGCCGGTCTGGTTCTGCCCGAATTGGTAATCGCCGGCCGCATCGGCCTGCAGTTGCTGGTTCTTGGTGTAGCGGTTGTAGCTGAAGCCATACTTCATTGCATGCTTGCCCACGGTATACGAAACGTCGACCCTGGGCTCGTAGTCTTCAGCGGCGTTATGCCATGCGCCATAGCCGGTTTGCATCGCCGCGCTGAAGCCATTTCCGCCGTACTGTGAGCCGGGGAACTGGTTGGAACCCGAGTTCGCGAAGAAGGTATCCGAAGTCCAGCCGCTCGGCGTTAGAACATTGGGCGAGTTGATGATGTTGATGATGTTGCCGTCGTAGTTCATCGAGGCTTCAACCAGCAGGCTGGGAGAAAGCTCGGCGGTCAGCTTAACGGCCGCGCTCCTCGATGGGTTGTTTTCCACGCTGGAGATGGTGTTATACGTCTCCCAGTTCCAGCCCAGATCGGCGTCCGGTGTGCCTGTCGCCTGGGCGTCATCCAGGAAGTGGCCCAGGATCTTCCACTTGTCGTTGATTTCATGGTCGATACGAACAATCTCTTCGTGAGCCGTCGTTGGAGTGGCCTCTGAGGTTGTTGCCTTATCTCCGCCGGTATTCACACCCGGAATGATGCTCGACTGCAAATACAAGACCGCATTCGGATCAATCAGCGACGCGGGAACGGTCTGGTTCGGGAACGGGAAGGGGCACGGGGGCTGGACGCCGTTAACGGGTTGCGGGCAGTTTTTGTCAAGCGCATAGGTGTTCCCTGAACGGAGGCCCGAAAGACCGGCTGCCTGAAGTTTGGCCGCAAAAGCAGGATCGGGCACCAGCCCTACGGTTGGAACATAAATTTGCTGACTGGATGCATAGGCCGGAGCCACGTAATGCAAAGCCTGACCTGCTACGGGCCGGTCCGCATCAGGAATCGTCTCGTTGACGGCCGGAAGGCTCTCTTGAATGATGCGCCGCCACTCCTGGTTATAGAAGAAGAAGGTCTTCTTCCGCTCCCTGTTGTACACGTGGGGAATAAACACCGGTCCGCCGATGTTGGCGCCGAAAATGTTCTGTCTCAACTTCGGAACCGGGCTGAAATCGGCAGGACTTGCCTTCTGATACTTGTTGAAGAAATCGTTCGCATCCAGATCGTCGTTGCGCAGGAATTCCCAGCCCTCGCCATGGAACTGCTGCGTGCCGCTCTTCAGGGCAAGGCTGAATGTGGCTCCGGAAGCAATGCCGTAGTCCGGAGGATAGTTGCTGGCCAGTACCTGAAACTCCGCGATGGCGTCCATCGACGGCATCACGCTCATACCGCCGGCGCCGCCGCGGTCATCCGCCTCTGCGCCATCCAGCAGCCAGATGTTATGGTTTTCGCGAAGACCGTTCACCTCGATATTCGAGCTGGTAGCCGAAGCGGTTGGAGGGTTATTCGAAGGCAGGTTGGAGCTGACACCCAGGCCGAGAGCCGCCAACGCCGTAAAGTTGCGGTTTTCGGTGGCAATCGAGGTTACCTGCTCGCCGCTGATCAGGGTGCTGACTTCGTTGGATTCTGTCTGCACCTGCAGTGCATCTGCCGTAACCGAGACTTGCACCGTCTCGGTGCCGATCGTCAGCCTCACATTGTCTGCGAGCGTCTGCGATACGTTCAGGGCCAGGCCGGTTGCAACGTAGGCCTCGAACCCCTTCGCCGTGACCTTCAAGTCGTAGGTGCCGACGTTCAGGCCGGCGAATACATATCCGCCTGTCGAATTGCTGGTGACGTTGTAGACAAAACCGGTCTCTTTTTGCGTCAGTGTCAGGGTTGCATCCGGCACCGCTGCCCCGGTCTGGTCCGTAATTGTACCGACAATCTCAGAGTTCTGCTGCGCCAGTGCCGCAACGCAAGCGAACAATAAGAGTACCGGCACGATGATAAATCCGCGCCTCGTTTGTCTCATGTGACCATCCTTTTCAAAGTTGTTGGTGCTTTTGGTGCGCTCTCTGTCGCATCTCCGTGCGTCCGGTATAAAACCGGTCAGTTTGAATTCGGGTAGAGTTCGTTCGCCCGAGATTTGAAGGCGGCCTGCCGATCGTTTACCCATCGCGGCCGATTCAAATCCAAAAAGTCCAACGATCCACCCTCGCGGCTCACTTCATTTTGTTTTGACAAGGCGGCACGACGGCCGCCGGCGATCTGAAACAGATCCGACCCAATACGCCGACACCTGAAAGTCCCAGGGATTTACGACGGATGCCATTTAACGCTCGCCATTTTGGGATTGTCAAGAAGAAAATCAATTTACCTCACCATCTTCCGACCACTCATCCCCCGCAGCTCGATGCGACCTGCCACAGTGCGGCGGTAGCGGCCAACAATCGAGCGCTCAGTCACTTCGACCGCTTGGACGCGGTCTTGCGCAGCTTTCCCTTCCCGAGTAAGAATCGGTCAGGGAGAGTAGTTTGCATCCTGTCACAATACCTTTCCTGGCAATCTGGATGGCACTCGTTCCGGGCAGTTGCGGCCTGTCCGCGGCGGGCCAGTCAGCGGCGGCGCAAGGCGATCCGGGGATGGCCGCATTCGCGCTGGAAAAGCAGGGCCGGAACGCGGAGGCAGAAGCGGCCTGGCGTGCGCTGGCCAAGGTGAATCCATCGAATCCGGAACCGCTTGCCCATATCGGCTTTCTTGAGGCGCGCCAGCAGCACTACGCTGAGGCTGTTACGTACTATCGCAAGGCTCTCGCACTGAATCCCGAGATGCCGGGCTTGCGATTGAATATGGGCCTCGCGTTCTTCAAGGGAGGCGAATACCAGGAGGCTATCGGTGTTTTTGAACCGCTGCTCAAGGGTCAGCCTGCGTCTTCGCCGGAAACGCAGCGGCTTACGCTATTGCTGGGGATGTCATACTACGGGCTCGGCGAATATGCGGCGGCGGCGCCCTACCTGAAAGCGGCGTCGGACCAGGATCCACGGAATCTGACCCTGCTGCTTACCCTGGCGCATAGTTGCCTCTTGTCGAAACAGTTTCCCTGCGTGCTCGATGCCTATCATCGCATCGTGGCTCTGAATGCGGAGTCGGCTGAGGCCGACATGCTGGTGGGCGAGGCGCTGGACAAGATGAAAGACGTCGCGGGGGCCACGCGCGAATTCAGAGCCGCGGTTGCGGCCAATCCCAAAGAGCCCAATGTGCACTTCGGCCTCGGCTACCTGCTGTGGACCCAAAAGCAATACGAGGAGGCGGCCAGGGAGTTTCAAGCGGAGCTCGATAACACTCCCGGATACGTTCAGGCAATGCTTTACCTTGCGGATTCTGACATCCAGATGAATCGGATGGAAGAGGCCCGAACTTTGCTGGAGAAGATCGACAAGAGCAACCCGTCCATCGCCATGGGGCGGCTGGATCTGGGCATCGTCTATGCCGAGACCGGCCGTAAAGAGGATGCGCTGCGCGAGTTGAAGGCCGCGGAAGCACTCAATCCCAAAGAGGTAAATGTTCACTGGCGGCTGGGGCGGTTGTATCGCTCGATGGGCGAGACCGCTGAAGCGAAGCGTGAGCTTGACAAGGCCAGCAGCCTGAACCAAGCCGAGAATGCCGCGCTGCTGGATGTTTTCTCGAGCGCGGGACATAAAGGCAAGGCTGCGCCGGAACCGGCCGCCGAGCAAAAATAAGGCCGGAGCTTTCGCTCCGGCCCGGTTTTATCCCTCAACTGAAGAGGCTAGAAGTACAGTTTGCCGCTGAACTGCATGAGGCGCGGCTCGTGGGAGCTTGTTGCCTGCCCGTAGGTGCCGTCTCCGATGCCAGGGTCGATGTAACTGAAGCTGGTGTGGTTGAGGATGTTGAAACTCTCCGCGCGCATCTGAAGGTTGACTCTTTCGCTGATGCGGACGTTCTTCATCAGGCCCAGGTCGATCTTTTCAAAGCCGGGACCAAGAATGTTTCCGGCTCCTTCGCTGCCGAAGTGACCCTGAGCCGGGGTAAAGGCGCTGGTGTTGAACCAATTGAGCCGGGTTTTCATCAGTTGGACTGGAGCGACCTGATCGGGACGGGCCAGGATGTCATAGTTTGGACCGTCGATGCCCAGTCCGCCCGGGTAGGTTCCTGCCGCGCATCCGTTGGCGGTGGTCGCGTCTGTTACGCAACCGAACGGGTCAGGATACTGGAAGGCGTTGAAGGACGAGCCGGACTCGAAGGTGAGGATGCCGGAGAGTTCCCAGCCGCCCAGCGTATGTCCCGTCAATCCCCGCTGCTCACCGAAGAACGGCTCCTTGTAGACGAAGTTGCCGACAAAGACCTGCGGCTCATTCAACCCGGAGTTTCCATAGTCCAGATTCGGATCCCAGGTGTAGGTGTTGGCGATTCCGCGATCGTTGTACTGGTTGCTGAGGTTATGCGACCATGTGTAGGCCAATCCGGCCGTGACATCCCGGCCGCGATGGTTGACCGAAACCTGCATGGAGTTGTAGTTGGCGGTAAAAATCGGAGTCCGCGTGTGGAAGTCGGAATATCCGAGGTAGTTGCGAATGTTGTTGAGAGGCGCTGCCGAGTTTGAAGCCCGCGTGGAAAGCGTAGGCATATTCAGGTCCAGCTCACCCAGCAGGTGCCGCGATTCAGCGCCGACATAGGCAACTTCAAGAGTGGTGTTCGCATCCAGCTGCTGCTCTCCTGAGAGATTGAAATCGGCATAGGACGGAACCTTGAACGTAGGATCTCCCGTTGTCGTTATCCCGTTGGGTCCAAGGTTGGGCGGCGCAGCAGACCCGGCTCCCACTGGATTGTCAAACTTCGTGTTGTCGATGGTCGTAGTTTGCACGAGTGGCGGATCGCCGAACGCGTTCTGCTCCCAGATGCCGTCCAGCACCCGATCGTAGAAGACGCCGAAGCCGCCGCGCAGCACCGTTTTGCCGCTCGCATACGGGGTGTACGCGAAGCCGACGCGCGGACCGAAGTTCCAGTTGTTGTTGGGATTGACGAGGTCGCCATACGGCGAGCAAGTAACCTGCGGCGAAACGGCCTGCGCCTGTTGGCATGCGGCGCCCTTGGGGAAGATCAATCCATTGGCGTATTTCGCCGGAGTGTAGGCCTGGCCGGGTACGAAGTTGCCGCCAGAGTCGAGAGCAGGAGCCTCATTCCCCTTGTAAACCAGCGGGTCGAAATTATTCAGCGTGTTGTCGACATCGGAAGGCGAGGGGAAGCGCGACCAGCGAAGGCCCAGGTTGATCTTCAACCGGTGAGTCACGGTCCAGTCATCCGCGACAAAGGCTTCCGTATTCCAGAAGTGCAGATCGGGAACGATGTCGCGGCTCTGCTGGCTGTACTGAGAAGAATTACCCAGCAGAAAATCGCCCCAGGTGTTGAAGTTGAAGGCCGGATTGCCCTCCGAAGCATCTTCCGTCTTCAACATCTGCTGCGCCGTCACGCCTGCGTGCAGCGTGTGGCGGCCCAATGTGACGGTGAAGTTGTCAAAGACATTCCGGTCGAGGTTACGCTCGAAGTAAGGTGCGCTGCCCTGTGAGACAACGGTGACCGATCCATCGGTGATAGAGGCGCTGGGGATTCGCCCGTAGGGATCCTTGTAGGCCAGCTGGTTGGTCAGAGACGAAAGCAGGCTGGCCGAGTTGGCCTGGCCGGAGAGCGCGCCGCTGATGGTTCCCTGCGAATACGCGAACTCCAGTTCGTTCACCATTGTGGGCGAGATCGTCCAGGTGAGGTTGCCCACCACGTTCTTGCCCGGAGCATCGATGGCGACATTCACCACGCCCGGATAGTTCGAGCCGCCCCAAAGGCCTGTGGGCAGGGCTTCGGGGACATCGTCTTGCATGCCGCGCGCAAAGAAGTGAAGCTTGTCGGAGAAGTAGTGGTCTACGCGCACCAGGTCCTGGCGGAAGTTGTTCAGCGTAGAGTAGCCCTCGATATTGTCACCAAAGGTGAAACCGTTGGCTACGGAGGTATAGTTGGCTGGGAATTTGCTCACGATCTGGCTGAGGTAAACCTTGGAATTTGCGCTGTAGCAGGACGGATTGGCAACGGCGTATCCCGTGGCTCCCGCCGAGCTGGTAGCTGACGTCAGCGGAGTGTAGGCGCTTACGCATTTCGATCCCACCGCGGCCACAGTCTCGCCATATTTGGTGGGAGTGGTGTCAAAGGTCCCTGCCAGTTCGGCTGGAGTCGCCGCGGCAACATCGTTGGTGGTGGGCTGAACGGTCTTGCGCCACTCCTCGGACCAGAAGAAGAAGGTCTTCTTTCTGTCGGCGTTGTAATGGCCGGGGATGAAGATGGGGCCGCCAAACGTAAAGCCATAATCGTTGTAGTGGTCGGGGCTGCGCGCCTCGCCTGCCAGGTTGTTGAAATAAGAGTTGGCGTTGGTGTCCTCAGTGCGCACGAACTCATACGCTGTGCCGTGGAACGACTGGGTTCCGGAGCGGGTGGCGACCACGATCTGTCCGCCCCCGGAGCGTCCGAAGCTGGCGTCGTAGGAGCTACGCTCCAGCGTGAACTCCTGAATGGCGTCGATGGAAGGGATATTGAGCAGGGTTGCGTTGGAGCCGCTGTCGTTGATGTCGGCGCCGTCGACCGACCAGTTGTTGGCGGTTTCGCGGGCTCCGTTGACCGAAATGGAGGAGACGCTGCCGAGGCCGAAGCCCGGCTCGTCGCCCAGGTTGTTCACCACTCCGGGCTGCAGCGTGACCAGTTGCTGGAAGTTGCGATTGACTAACTCCAGCTCGCGCACCTGCGTTCCGTCAATGGTTCCGGCCTGCGCGCTCGACTCGGTGTCGATCGCCACCGGGTTCTCCTGCACGACCACTGTCTGCGTCTCGGCTCCGGGCCTCAACTGCAAGTCGACCTCTCTCTTCTGAGCCACGTTCAGGACCACGTTCTTTTCCGTGACGGTGGCGAAGCCGGGAGTTGCAGCGGTGATCGTGTAGGTGCCCGCCGGAAGGTTGGCGGCGGTGTAATTCCCACCTGTATCCGACTGCACCACTCGCGATTCCCCGCCGACTCCATTGAGAGTGATGGTGATGGTGGCGCGAGGAATCACCGCTCCTGTCTGGTCAGTGACCGTGCCGGCGAAAGTCCCTTCCAATTCCTGCCCGGCAGACCGCGGCGGACAGACCAGAAGCAGGGCAAGCGCAATCGACACGGCGATTGCCAGCCTCGCTCCGGCAGCGCCACGCCATGTAGAGCAATCTCTTAGTGACCGGACAACTCCATGAGAAAACCGCTCGAGATCGATCATTGCCTTCGCACCTTTCTTTGAGAATTAGCGAACGCCCATGCGGATTTACGCATCGACAGGTAGGCTTGGAAACCATGAGGTTTCAGGAAAGTGTCGGGGAGGTGTTTACCCAGGAAAGTCCGAAAGAGCTGCGGGTTGAAAGCAGCCGATTTCGAGCCGACGCAGTCTCAAGGCAGTGGAAACGCTTGCGGTGCCCCGAAATTGCGGATGGACTCTCTCAACGTTCATCACATCCTCCTGAAAGTGACGCAAATCCTTGAGAGCGGCCCCTCGCTTGCATTAGGCGGAGGCCTTCTTCTTCAACTTCGTTGGTGAGTGCCACGCCCGGAGCAACAGTTCGATTGGCCGGGCGCATTGAGCTTTGAATGCAAGAATAGGCCGGGTCCATGTAAATAACAAGCAAAAAATGAACAAAACACCCTGAAATGATCAAGTTTATGAGAAATCGTACATTAACTGCAGTTCAGAGAGTAAATTTGGCCCTGCCGAAGATCGGCAATCCAACTCGCCTCCGTTACCCAGAGAAGCAGCACCGCTCCTTTCAAACGCGCAGTACGTGGATGCCCTGGCGTTCGAAAGCAGCGAACATCTCATCGGTAGCGCCCGTGTCGGTGATCAGAATTTGGATCTCGTTGCTCGGGCAGATAAAGGCGGGGCTGACTTTGCCGAGCTTGCTCGAATCGGCCACGACGATCACCTCTTTGGACCTTTTGGTCATCTTCCGGTAGACCATCGCTTCGTCGGTTTCGAGCGTCGTAGCGCCGCGTTCGGCGTCGAGCCCCGTCACGCTGAGGAAGACTTTATCCATGTAGACATCGTCGAGAAAGGCGAGAGCAGCGTTGCTGGTAAGGGAAAACGACCACGCCCAGGGAACCACTCCGCCAGTCAGGTAAGTGCGGATGCCCGGCTGATTGCACAGCTCCATACCTATATTGATGGCGTTGGTGATGACCTGAATTTTCTCGCGGTGGCGCAGGCTGCGGCCGATGTGCGTGGTGGTTGTTCCCGCGGTGAGACCGACGGTATCCCCGGCCTGCACCATTTCGGCGGCCGCCACGCCAATACGGCGTTTCTCCGCCGCATGACGTTGCTCGCGAGCCAGGAAAGAGCTGTCGTAACGAAACGGCTCGTAGAGGAGCGGCTCCACGAGTTCTGCTCCCCCATGAGTGCGGCGGATCAATCCCCGGCCTTCCAGGCGAGCCAGATCGCGCCGGATGCTGGGCGCCGAGGAGCCGGCAACCGCGAGCAGCTCATCGATGGTCGCGGTACCTGAGCGCAGCAGGAATTTGATGATCTGCTCGGAGCGATGATTGATTGCGCCATTCATATCGCCCCCAATTCTATTCTCTCGGATCGTCCGAATGGCGGTCTCTAATCACATTTTTGACGAAATCCACCAAATAATCCCTTAATGTGTTCAGCATTGTGATCGATTTATCAGTATTTGATCGATATGGGCTATCGCGTCGAATTCGATCAGCCGTTGCAAAGTCCAGGGCTGACCGGAAAGACCTGTTCGCTGACGGTGGCGCTCAACTTCGCCTCTCTCATTCGCGCAGGACTGCGATTGGATCGGTTTCCGAAGCGCGCCGAGCCGGCAGAATGAGAGCTGCGATCGACACCGCGCGGAACAAAACTGTCACCAAGGCGAGCGTGGCGGGGTCAGTTGCGCTCACCGCAAAAATCAAACTCTCCAGTTCCTTTGTAAGGGCGAAGATCCCAAAGATACCGAGGGCCACTCCCGCCAGGACTGGCTTCATTCCGTCCGCAATCACCATCCATAGTATGTCGAATTGCTTGGCGCCGAGTGCCATGCGAACACCAATCTCATGTGTGCGCTGCTTGACGGAATACGATACGACGCCGTAAATCCCGGCGAGCGTCAAGGCGAGCGCCGCAATCGCGAAGAGCGAAAGCAGTTGCAGGTTGAACCGGCGAGGTCCCATGGAGACGGCAATCTGTTGATCCATCGAGCGGACATTTGAAACGGCCACGTCCGTATCTACACTCCGGACCTGTTGGCGAAAAGTGTCGGCGAGGGCCAACGGATCGTTGTTCGTTCTCAGCACCCAGTACTGAAAGTCCTGGAGTAAGCCAATCGAGTCTTCATGCACCCGCCGCAACGGAATATAGATATCGAACGTAGGCGAGGTCTCGAACCCTGTGTCCTTTATGTCATGAATTACGCCGACAACCTCGGCGACACGCGGCTTGAAATCATTGTCGTCGAGCGTCAGGTGAGCGCCGACGGCGTTGCCTGCGGGGAAATAGCGCCCAGCCAGAGTTTCATTGATATAACAGACCAATTGAGTGCGATCGGTATCGTCCTCGTCGAATTCGCGACCCGCCAGCAGCGGAATATCCATCGCCCTTAAATACATCGGATTCACGATGCGATACAGTGCTTCGGGAACCGCCTCTTTTGAAAAAGGATGGCCCACCACACCGAAGTTGATCGACGAAATCAACCCGCTCAAGGGTGGAACCTGAATAACTCCCACGCTCGATACGCCGGGGAGCGTTCGTGTTCGGGAAATCAGCTCGTCGTAGAACTGGGTGACCTCCGTGACATGCGCGTAACGCACTCTTGGAAGCGACAAACGAACGGAAAGAACTCCGTGGGGGTCGAAGCCGAGATCCAGGCTTCGCACTTAACCATTGGATCAGCTTTCAACTCGAAAGCACAAAGGGCAATCGATTGGCCCTGAATGCGCGGGTACGAGCCACGGCAGGAGACCTGGTGCAGCTTGGCGAAGTGTTGAGCGGGGGAAGTTACCTGTCACAGAACGACCTGCGCGTACACTTCGGGCTGGGAAGTCACGAGCGGCTCAATGAGGCTGAAGTGACCTGGCCCGATGGAAAGAAGGAAACTCTAACCAACCTCGCTGCTGACCGGTTTTATGTGGTGATTGAAGGGCAGGGCGTTGTCTCCGCTACGCCGCCCGAGCATTTATCAAAGCTGCATTAGCCGGGAAGCAATGGCGTTATTAGGATTCTGCTTGACGGGACTCCTCCGACATAAAGGCCCTTCAGCGCTGCCTGGGACGAGAGTGGGTGACACAGCGGCAAGCGTGGCGCCGGAGCCGGTCTTGAAAAAGTCACGGCGAGAGAACCTTCGCTTGGCACTTGAGATTGTCGCCGATTGCGCACGATGAGCGCCAGTCGCGCCTCGCAACATTCGCTTGCGCAAGTCAATGGCGTTGGCTACGCCACCCCTTCGCGCGCGTCTCTCCAAATGTCGATCAATCCCTCTTGTGCATAACGATCTATCTCCGACAACTCCGCTTCTGTGAACTGGAGCCGCTTCAACGCATCGAGCGAGTCATCGAGTTGCTCTACGTTACGCGCTCCGATCAGTGCCGAGGTTACCCTCTTGTCGCGCAGCACCCACGCGATTGCCATCTGCGCCAGTGACTGTTGGCGTCCACTCGCGATTTCGTTCAGCGCCCGCACCCGCTTGAGATTCTCTTCACTCAAGAACTCCTTCTGAAACGAATTCCCCTCTTTGGCGCGCGAGATCTCGGGCACCCTGCTAAGATACTTGCTCGTCAGCAGCCCTTGGGCCAGCGGAGAGAATGCGATGCAGCCAACGCCGAGTTCTTCCAGAGTGCCCAGTAGTTCCTTCTCCACCCAGCGATTCAGCATCGAATAAGAAGGCTGATGAATCAGCAGCGAGACTCCTTCGCTCTTCAGAATCTGCGCGGCTTCGCGCGTCCGTTCCGGCCCATACGACGAAATGCCCACATACAAGGCCTTCCCCTGCCGCACAGCCTGCGCCAGCGCGCCCATCGTCTCTTCCAGCGGAACATCCATGGTGGGTCGGTGCGAATAAAAGATGTCGACGTACTCGAGTCCCATGCGCGCCAAACTCTCGTCCAGGGATGCAAGGAGGTATTTGCGCGAGCCGCCTACGCCATAAGGTCCCGGCCACATATCCCATCCCGCCTTGGTCGAAATCAGGAGCTCATTCCGGAGGTTGCGAAAATCCCTTCGCAGAATCTCCCCGAAGTTCTCCTCGGCTGACCCATACGGCGGCCCATAGTTGTTCGCCAGGTCGAAATGCGTCACGCCACGATCGAAAGCTCGCCGAACCACCGCCCGGCCTGTCTCGAAGATATTGACGCCCCCGAAATTCTGCCACAGTCCAAGCGAAATCGGCGGCAGGACGATTCCGGATCGTCCACAGCGCCTGAACGGACTTCCGTCGTACCGCCTTGCGTCCGGTACATAATTCATATGCGAATCCTCTCACTATTAAGAGTGTGCATCATTCGCCTCAACTGCGAGCATGCCCATGATACCCTGGCTTTCGTTGTCCCGCCGGGCACTCTCAGAATATGCGTTACTCCCCTCGTGGTCAGCCCGTCCAGGTCGCACAACTGAATCGCATTGCGCCTTGGCAGCAGCCTCGCCAAGCGATAACGCCCTTACCGCCTCATGCTGACTGTGTGCCCGCCCGAAACAGTCGGTTTGCAGTACCTGGCGCGTCGATCTGTAAGATGGCAGAGCCGGAAGTTCCCACAGCAGAGGCTATTCGTCTGCTAGGAGAGCGGTGTTGCGTACCGACAACTAGAAGGTAAAGTACAATGAAAAGCTCGATTGTGAACACATCGATGGCCATCGCATTTCTTTGTTGCGCCTCCATGGCAATCAGCGCGCAGCAGGACCCTCCGGTGGTCCTGCGCGCTCCTGCGACTCCTCTCCTTGTGCACAACCCCTACTTCAGCATCTGGTCCATGGCGGATCGACTGACCGACGGTCCAACTAGGCATTGGACCGGTGTCCCGCAAGAACTGAATGGATTGGTTCGGGTCGACGGAACAACCTATCGCTATCTTGGCGATGCCAACGGCGAGATACCAGCGATGGAAGAGATACATCGGCAGATTACTCCCACACGCACTCTCGTCACCCTGCAGAGCCCTGAGATCGACTTGAGCCTCTCATTCCTTACACCCGCATTTCCCGACGACATGCGCATTATGGCGCGACCCATTACCTATCTGACTTGGGAGATCAAGTCGCGCGACGGACGCATGCACGATGTCGCGCTCTACCTGGACTCTGATGGAGCGATCGCAACCAACACGCCTGACGAGCCGGTTGTCTGGTCGCGCGCCGAGATCGAGGGCTTGCATCTGCTCCGCATCGGCACATCCAGGCAGCCCATGCTCGAGAAGTATGGAGATAACCTTCGCATTGACTGGGGATACTTCTATATCGCGATTCCTGCTGGCGAGGGTACAAGTAATCTTGCCGCTGGAAATCGGAGTTATCGCGACAGGTTTATCTCCACCGGCCAGATTTCGCAGGACGACGACCTGGCTCAACCGCGCATGCCGCAAAGCCGTTACCCTTCGGCGCCGGCACTTAACCTGGTTTTGCGTCTTGGCTCGGTCGGTACAACGGCGGTATCGCGCCACGTGCTCCTGGGTTATGACGATAGTTACTCAGTCGAGTACATGGAGCAGAAGCTCTTGCCTTATTGGCGCGAGGAGTTCTCCACTTTCAGCGCATTGTTGAAAGGCGCGGAGCATGACTACCCGCAATTGCAGACGCGCGCTGAGGAATACGATGCCGCTCTGGAGCATGACCTGGTTGAAGCCGGCGGTGCGGAGTACGCCGCTATCGCCACGCTGGCATTTCGCCAGGCCATCGGAGCCCACATCCTTGTGGAGGACGCAAACGGAATTCCCTTCTTCATGCCCAAGGAGAACTTCAGCAACGGCTCGATCTCTACCGTCGATGTGCTCTATCCATCCTCGCCGATGTTCCTGCTCCTGAACCCGAAGCTGGTTGAAGCCCAGTTGGAGCCGGTTCTGCGTTATGCGCAGATGGCGCGATGGAAGTTTCCCTTCGCTCCTCACGACCTCGGCGTCTATCCTCTGGCCAACGGGCAACTCTACGGCGGAGGTGAAATCAGCGAAGACGATCAGATGCCCGTGGAAGAGTCCGGCAACATGATTCTGATGGTAGCCGCAATTGCGCACGCGGAACACAACAGCGACTTTGCCGCGCGCTATTGGCCGCTTCTCACAAAATGGGCTGAGTATCTTCTCGCCAAGGGATTCGATCCGGAAAACCAGCTCTGCACAGATGACTTCGCCGGCCATCTCGCGCATAACACCAATCTTTCCATCAAGGCGATCGAGGCATTGGCAGCATACTCCCAATTGGCTGAGCAACTTGGTCATCACGAACTAGCGATACGGTATGAAGATGCTGCCAAATCCATGGCGTCTAAATGGGTTTCGATGGCAAAGGACGGCGATCACTACCGGCTGGCCTTCGATAAACCCAACACCTGGAGCCAGAAATACAACTTAGTCTGGGATAACATCCTCGGTCTCCACTTATTTCCACCCGAGGTGGCCGATCGGGAAATCGGGTTTTACAAGACGCACTTGAATCGTTTCGGACTGCCCTTGGATAACCGCGAGACTTACACCAAGCTGGATTGGACACTGTGGTCTGCAACTCTTGCCGGCAACGCTTCAGACTTCAAGACAATTGTGCATCCCGTCTTTGAGTTTTTGAATCAGACCACGGACCGTGTGCCGATGACCGATTGGTATGACACCATTTCCGCCCGCCAGGTCGGCTTCCAGGCCCGATCGGTTATCGGCGGTGTTTACATCAAGCTGCTCTCCGATCCCGGCGTGTGGAGCAAGTGGGTTGCGCGCTCCAATCGGATTGCGCCTTTGTCGGGTCAAGCGGTAATTCCGAAGGCTAAGTGAGCTGCTTCTCACCGCCTTCCGCGAATCGATATTGCGCGGCTATGGCTCCAGCGCTCCCGGCGTCCTCTTATACGTCACCGCACCATTCACCATCACAGCCAGCACATGGCTCGTGTACTCGAATGGATCGCCATCGAACAGCACCACATCCGCATCCTTTCCGTTGGCCAGCGATCCCACGCGATCCTCCACGCCAATCGCCTTTGCCGCAGAGATCGTAATCGCCCGCAGAGCGCCCTCTCTGCCCAGCCCATTCGCCGCCGCAATCGCCGCCTCGAACAGGAGAATCCGGCTCTTCGGCACGTAAGGTTCGTAGCCTGTCATCAGGCTCACCGGCACATCTGCCTGCTCCAGGAGCGCGGCATTCTCATACGTCGCGTTTTCCTGCTCGGGCGTGTCAAACGGTTGCATCACCGCGCCCACCAGGCAGGTTACGCCCGCCGCATGAATTTTCTCGCGAATCAGATATCCCTCTGTCACCGACGCCAGCATGTACTTCAAATGAAATTCGGAGCCGATGCGGATGGCTGTATCGATATCGTCCGCGCGATACACATTGAAAACCGCCGGTAGTTTGCCGCTTGCCACCTTCGCCAGCGCCTCCAGCTTCGCATCCAGCGCCGGAGCCTTCGCGGGGTCGCTGCCATCCTGCTTCCACTTGTCCCATTTGGCGCCGTAGGCCTGTGCATCGGCGAGCGCTGCGCGAATCATCTCCGCCGTCTTCATCCGGGTCATCGGAGCCTTGTGCGTTTCGCCGTATACCTCCTTCGGCACCGACCCCAGGTTGAAGACCATTGCCGACTCCGCGCGCACTACAAGCTGATCCGCCGTCGCGAAAGGCGACTGCGGTCCCACCGTCTTGAAAACTCCAGCCACGCCGGCAATGGGATTCTTCGGGCCCGGTGCAATCTGCATCGTTGTGACACCGAAGCTGTTCACATATTGAAACACTGGACCTTCGGGATTGAGGCTATCGCGAACGTGCACGTCCGCCGTGTTGGGGCTCGTCGCCTCGTCCTGATCCTGGTCCGCCGGAATGTTGTAAGCCCCCGAAATTCCCGCCGTCCCGTCGGAATCGATCAGCCCTGGCGTCACATACGCCGCGTGCATCGTCTCATATCCCGCCGGAGCGCTCGTCTGTCCCGCCTGAACGCCCGCAATCTTTCCGTTCTCGATGAGTACCACGCCCGGCGCGCCCTGCCCATCGCCTTCCATCGCATAGAGATGATCCGCGACCACTGCGATTTTCTGGGCCGAAGCCGCGCATCCGCCCGCGAATACCGCAGCCAGCAATGTCATCTTAAGTTTGCTCACTGCGCACCTCCCTCAAGCTGCGGATAGCGATCGCCGACGTTGAACCCTCCCGTCGCATACCGGCGCTGTTTCGAATCGTCCCTGTCGAACACCTTCTGCCCCTCGATCCACGTCTGAAGAACGTGCGTGTACACGCTGAACGGAGGTCCGCTCAGCACAATAAAGTCCGCATCCTTTCCCGGCTCCAGGCTTCCCACGCGATCCTTCAGATCCAGCATCTCCGCCGGATAAATCGTCAGCCCCTTCAAGGCCGCGTCCTCGCTCATGCCTCCGCGGACGGCCAGCGCTGCCGACCGCAGCAGCAGCCGTGAGCTGGTGATGGGATCGTCGGTGTTGAACGCTACCTTCACGCCTGCCTTTTCCAGAATTGCCGGACAACTCACGCTGAAGTTGATCGTCTCCGGCTTCCCTCCCGGCGCGTCAATCATGGTGTAACTCACGCCGATGTGCCGCTTCGCCAGCTCCTCTGCCACATCGCACGATTCTGTCCCGTGGTGAACCACCACGCGATAGTGGAACTCGTCCGCAAGCCGGAGCACCGTCATCACATCGTCCGCGCGATGGGTGTGGTTGTGCACAATGCGCTTGCCCTCCAGCACCTGAACCACCGCATCCAGGCCTAAGTCGTCGTCGGGAGCTTTTGCTGTTTTGTCTTTCGCGGCCACCGCCTTGCGGTATGCGTCCCATTTCTCCTTGTACTGCTCGCCTTTTTCATAGATGCTTCGCGCCAACGCCGCTTCCTCCATGCGCGTCATGGGAGCCTGTCCGCGCGCGCCATACCCCTTCGGATTTGTACCGTTGGCCATCTTCATACCTCCGATGGTTCCGGGTATCAGCATCTCCTCAATCGTCCGGCCGCGCAGCTTCACATAGGCCGTCTGCCCACCCATCACGTTGCCGCTGCCCGGCATAATGTTCGCCGTCGTAATTCCACCGGCTGTGGCCATGCGAATATTGGGATCGTTGGGATTGATCGCATCCAGCGCGCGCAGCGCCGGCTCCAGCGGATCGGTGCCCTCATTCGCATCCTGTCCATCCGACACGGATGGGTTGCCGACAATCCCGATGTGCGAATGCGAATCCACGATTCCCGGCATTACGATCTTTCCCGTCGCATCCACCACCGTCGCTCCAGCCGGAATCGTGACACTGCCCTGCGCGCCCACCGCCGCAATTTTTCCTCCGCGTACCACCAGCACGCCGTTGTCGATCGCCGGTCCGGTGATGGGCAGAATCTTCGCCCCAGTCACCACCAATACTTCGCCGGCGCTCGTAGTCTGCGCCCGCATCGCAGCACAAATCAGAGGCCCAGCGAATAGAAATCCTGCCGCGAGCAACACTCCAGCTCTCGGGCGCAACTGCTTTGGAAATCGCATACAGGCTCCTTTTGATGGTTGCAGGCAACTATACCGCACCGCCGCCAACTTTCGCGCACAACTCTTGGTGTGGCCGCCCGTTTGCAAAGCGGCCGCCGGCTGGGCGGAGAGACCCAATGAGTTTTCGGGGAATATCGACCTTTCGACCCATGTTGAAAATGTCGTGAATCTGATCGTAATTCCAAGGGAACCAAGAGCCCGGCGCCGTCGTATGTGCGTGCAAGGCGGCCAAAATGACGAGAGATCTGAGAATTGCGCTACGGAAGTTGAGTAAGTCGCCGGGATTTGCGGTGACCGCGGTCCTTACGCTGACGCTGGGGATTGGTGCGAACGCGGTGGTGTTCAGCGTGCTGAACGCCCTGGTGCTGCGGCCGGTGAATGTGCCGCATGCGCAGAATCTCTACATGGTGCAGCGTTTCCAGTTCCCATCGCAATCGTATCGCGATTATGTGGATCTCCGCGATCACAATCGGACGTTCGAGAGCATGGTGGCGTTCGACATCGTAGGCCCGGTGGGAGTGAATACCGGTGGGAATCCGTCGACTGCATGGCCCTACCTGGCAAGCGGAAACTACTTCGACGCGCTGGGTATTCAGCCGTATCTGGGGCGCTTTTTTCATGCCGCCGATGAGCATGGGAAGAACAGCGCTCCGTACGTGGTGCTGAGCTATGCCTACTGGCATGGCCATTTTCATGGCGATACCGGTGTAGTGGGGCAGGCGGTCGAGATCAACAAGCATCCCTTCACTATCATTGGCGTGACGCCGCCGGCGTTTCGAGGCACGGAACTCTTCTTTGCGCCCGCGATGTGGATTCCCATGGTCGAGCAGCCCACCGTCGAGGGCTATAACTCAATCGATTATCGCGGCAATCACAACTCGTTCGTAGTAGGGCGGCTGAAGCCGGGAGTGACGCCGGTGCAGGCGGCAGCGGACCTGAATACGCTTGCGGCATGGCTGGCCAAGACCTTCCCGGGCGATGACGAGGGCATAAAGTTCACGCTGGCTCGCCCAGGGCTGATCGGTGACATGTTGGGAGGGCCGGCGCGGGCGTTCATGGCGGGCCTGATGCTGCTGGCGGGGCTTATTCTGCTGGCGGCGTGCGCCAACCTGGGAAGCCTGTTTGCGGCGCGGACCGCGGATCGCGCCAAGGAGACGGCGCTGCGCTTGGCGCTCGGCTCGCGGCGCGGATTGATCCTGCGGCAGATGCTCACCGAGGCTGTGCTGGTTTCGCTCGCCGGGGGAGCGCTGGGGCTCGCCGGGGGCGTAGTAATCCTGCGCCTGCTAAGCGCATGGCAACCGATTCCGGATGTTCCGATCAATGTGCCGGTGAATCCGGATGCAGGCACATACGCCGTAGCGCTGGTTCTGGCGCTGGCCAGCGGACTGCTGTTTGGTATCGTGCCGGTGCGACAGGTGATGCGGGCGGATCCGTGGCAGGTGATTCGCACCGGGGCGGCAAGCGTGGGCGGGTTGCGGTGGCTGACGGCGAGGGATGTGCTTCTGGCGGTGCAGATTGCGATCTGTGCGGTACTGGTGACGTCTTCGATCGTGGCGGTGCGCGGATTGGCGCGGTCCATGCACAGCAGTTTCGGTTTTGTACCGCAGAACGTGATGCTGGTTCAGTCCGACCTGCATATGTCCGGCTACGCCGACGAGCGAATGCCGCAAATGCAAAAGCGCATGCTGGATGCGGCAGCGGCCATTCCCGGCGTGACGGCTGTGGGCTATGCGGACCATTTGCCGCTGAGCCTCGGCGGCGGCGACTCGTATGTCTTCACCGACAGCACCACCGATTACCGGCCGACCAACGAGATCGCCGACGCCATGAGCTACAACGTTTCGCCGGGATATATTGAAGCCGCGGGCACCGCGCTGCTGGCGGGAAGAGACCTGTCGCCGCAGGACGACAGCAAGGCGCCCAAGGTGGCTCTGGTGAATCGGCAGTTTGCACTCAAGGTCTTCGGGTCGGTGCAAAAGGCGATTGGAGGGCATTTCAAATTCTGGGGCGGAACGCGGGCGGAAGTGGTGGGCGTGGTTGAAGACGGAAAATACCGCACGCTGACAGAGGATCAGCAGCCGGCGATGTTCTTCTCATTCCAGCAGCAGCAGTCCAGCGGCACGTGGCTGCTGGTGCGGTCGAAGCATGATCCTGAGGAGATTTCCAAGGCGCTTGCGCTCAGGCTGCATGACCTGGACTCGAGTCTGCCTATCGTCGTGAGGACCTGGAATGAGGAGATGAGTTCGGCGTTGTTCGCCGCGCGCGTGGCCACGGTGGCGCTGGGAGTGCTGGGACTGTTGGGCGCCATGCTGGCCGTGACGGGAATCTTCGGCATGGCCTCGTACACCGTGAGCAAACGGCTGCGGGAGTTGGGGATTCGAATGGCGCTGGGCGCGCGGAGAAAGCAGGTGCTGCGCGCGGCGCTGGGGCGGGCGTTCGTGGTGCTTTCGGTCGGTTCCGCGGCGGGATTGGCGCTGGGCATTCTGGCGACGAAGGTGCTTTCCTACATCGTGTACCAGGCGGCGCCGAAGGATCCGCTGGTGCTGGGCGGGGCGGTGATGACGATGCTGATGCTCGGCCTGGCCGCCGCGTGGATTCCCGCGCAAAAGGCGCTGGCGGTGGATCCGATGATCCTGCTGCGGGAGGAATGAAGGAGAGCGCGATGTTCTATGTCCGATTTCCCGCCCAGACTCGAACTGCGTTTAGGCCGGCGTCTTCTGCGCGAGTTCGGCACGCCGGGCCGAGAGAAATTGCAGATACTCCGTCATCCCCGCACCGGTCTTCGCTGAAACTGCGAAGTGGCGCATCCCCGGCCGCACGGCCTGAATGTTCGCCTTGACGGCTTCCTCATCGAATTCAACCGCCTGAGCTAGATCGATCTTCGTGATCACTGCTACGTCCGCGCTGTTAAAGATGGTGGGATACTTCAGCGGCTTGTCTTCCCCTTCGGTCACCGACAGGAGGACCAGGCGAAGATTTTCGCCCAGATCATACGATGAAGGGCAAACAAGATTGCCCACATTCTCAATGAAAAGGAAGTCGAGATCGCCGACGTCCCACCCGCTGAGCGCGTTCTCGACCATCGCGGCCTCAAGGTGACAGAGAGTTCCCGTTGTGATTTGTTTCGCCGGAGCCTGGCTGCGTGCCAACCGAATCGCATCGTTGTCCGTTGCCAAGTCTCCTACCAGCGCGGCGACGCGGAACCGCAGCCGCAGGAGCGAGAGGGTCTCTTCGAGAAAGGCCGTTTTACCCGCGCCGGGGCTCGAGACAAGGCTCACAACATAAATTCCCCGCGTGCGAAAACGCTCGCGCAGCGCCCGGGCGACCATGTCGTTTTGCTTCAGGACGTTCTTACGCACTTCCAACAGACGCGGTTCGGCACACATCCCGTACCTCCAGAGCAGTAATTACCAGTTCCTTTCCGTGAATGACCTCCGCCGTGGGTGTGCCGCACTCAGGGCAACAGAACCACTGCATCGAGCTCAAAACTCTTTGCGCCCTGCAGGCCGGACAGTACACCTCTATGGGCACTTCTTTGATCATGAGCTTCGAGCCTTCCAATCGCGTACCGCTGCACGCCACCTCATAGGAGAAAAGCAATGCTTCCGCGACTACTCCGGATAGCGGCCCAAGCTCGAGGTGGACGGCGTCGATTTTCACGTTGCGGCGCTCTGCCTCTTCCAGCGCCATTTCCACGATGCTCATGGCAATCGAAAGCTCATGCATGCGGCACCCTGTCGGTGGCAGCGTTCCGCGCAAATGCCGCCAGCGCAGCCTGCCCCAGGCTGATTCCGCCATCGTTCGCAGGGACCGCGTGGTTTGTCCAAATCCGCAGCTGATCCCGCTCAAGGAGCGGCTTGAGATCCTCGAGCAGCAACTCGTTCTGAAAGACTCCGCCGGAGAGGACAACTGTGCGGACACCATGTTCGTCGCAAACGCTCGCGGCCGCTGTGCGCAGGCCGTGAGCGATTCCGAGTTGAAATGCGCGCGCGATCTCGCGTGTCGAGCAACCGCGCATCCGGTCGCGGATGATGCATTCGAGCAGTGGGCGGAAGTCGAGTTCGTGGCTGGCGAAAGGAAATGGATACGCTTCCGAGGCCGGTGTGCCTTTAGCGAGCTGCTCCAGCCAGATTGCAGCCTGCCCCTCGAAGTTAATTTCCCTTACGAAGCCGAGCAGCGCTGCGGCTGCGTCAAACAGTCTGCCCATGGAGGTGGTAGAGAATGTGCGAACACCTCGATCGATGAGCTGCCTTGCATCTCGATAGCGCGGGCCAAAGTTGAACGGCGCGGCGCTCAGGTCCGGCGAATCATCGACCTGGGTCAGAAATCCGGCCGCGGCTTGTACGGGATATTGGGCTGCCGCATCGCCCCCAGGAAGAAGCGCTTGCCGCAGGTGCGCCGCGCGTTCGAAGCCCTGCTCCACGCTTCCGACAAAAATTTCGCCACCCCATATCGTTCCGTCGTCGCCGTATCCCGTACCGTCAAGACTGATTCCAACGACCGTCTCTTCCCACTCACCGCGCTCGGCAAGGACAGAAGCGACATGCGCGCGATGATGTTGTACCGCGCACCTGTTCGAGGACGGCAATCGTGAAGCAAATGTTGTGGAAGCATACTGCGGGTGATTGTCGTGCGCGATCAGCAGATCGTCCCAGCTCACGTCGTACATCGAGATCAGATCGTTCACCGTCTCTTCAAATGCCTTATAGGCCTGGTAGTGATCCAGATCGCCGATGTGCTGGCTGACAAACGCCTGTCCATCCACAGCGAGAGTAATCGTGTTCTTGAGGTCCGCGCCCAGGGCCAGGATGGGGCGGCTGGTGGGTAGAAGTGCAACGGCTCCGGGAGCGTATCCTCGCCCGCGGCGAAGGATGATGGGACCGAAGGCGCCAACGCGTGCCACGGAGTCGTCGACGCGGCGCGCGATCGGGCGCTCGCCAATAAGGAATGCATCTGCAATTCCGGAAAGGCGCTCCAGCGCGTCGCGATCTTCGTACGCAATTGGCTCACTGGACCGATTCGCGCTGGTCATCACCAGAACATCCGGAGCTCCTGCCGCAAAGAGCAGGTGGTGCAGAGGCGTGTACGGCAGCATCACACCCAGCTCATCGTTGCCGGGAGCGACGCCATCGAGCACGAGCTTCCCTGGCGCAAGCACAATCGGCCGTGCAACTGATGTCAGGAGAGCTTCAGCATCGGGCGAAAGCTCCACTATGTCGCCCGCCGTTTCCAGACCCTTCGCCATCAGGGCGAACGGTTTTTCCTTTCTGAATTTCCGCTCGCGCAAGGCGGCATTGGCTTCGGTGTTTCGCGCGTCGCAGACCAGGTGATAGCCTCCCAGCCCTTTCACCGCAACGATTTTGCCCTCCTTTAGAAGCTGTGCGGCTTTTTCGATTGCTTCCCTGTCGCCGGAGATCGACGCTGCTCCCTCAGCGAGAGAGTACTTCGGACCGCAGGCAGGGCAGGCGACAGGTTGCGCGTGGAATCGGCGATTGCCGGGGTCGTGATACTCATCGCTGCAGTAGCGATCCATCGGCCAGCCGCGCATCGTCGTGTTGGGCCGATCGTAGGGCAACGCGCGGATGACGCTGTAGCGGGGACCGCAATTCGTGCAGTTGATGTAGGGATAGCCGTATCGCCGGTCGGACGGATCGAAGAGTTCCTCAAGGCACTCGTCGCACACCGGCAAGTCCGGCGAGACCCGCACGGTCGGCCTGTCGAGCCGCTCGCTCTCACGAATTGTAAAGTCGCTCAAACCCTCGCAGGACGCAGGTTCCACCAGAATCTCCGCGATGTGCGCGGCGGCCGGCGGTTTGGTTTTTATTTCCCTTACAAATGTGGCCAGATCCTCTTCTACGCCTTCGAGGTGAATCTCGACGCCCTGGTCGCCGTTGAGAACCCACCCGGTGAGCATGTTGGCGTGAGCCAGCCGATAAACAAAGGGGCGGAACCCGACCCCCTGCACCACTCCGCGCACACGAATGGAGCAGGCGGTGGCCATTACGATCCCCAGCCTACGACGCAGCCGCGGCCCTGCCAGCCAACCTGGATCACCTTGCCATTTTCGACGAGGACAGGAACAGTGCGGAGGGTCTCATCGAACGAGCGCAGGCGCTCACGAGCCTCCCGATCGGTCTCGATGTCGTACTCCAGAAATTCGCGCCGGCTCCACTCCAGCGATTCGCGCAGCTCTCGCGTGTAGGGGCAGCCTGCGGTGCCATAGAGTTCAAGCATCGCCACGGTCGAGCTCCTCCAGCGTCTCCAGCATGACATGATAGGCAGAGGCCTGAACCTCCTGAATGCGCGGTATGTAGTCGCTGCGAACGATGACGGGAAAATCCGCCAGGCCACGGCGGAAGATCTCTCCGCCGTCGTATCCAAGCAGCGCGACCGTCAACAAACTGCGCTTGCGCGCCTCCTCGAGCGCCATCACGATGTTGCGCGAACCTCCGCTGGTAGAGATGCCGATGGCCACATCTTGCGGCCGCGCCTGAGCGATCAACTGCCGCAGGAAGACCACCTCGGTGCCGACGTCGTTGGCAAGCGCTGTGATGTTCGCCGGCTCCATGGAGAGCGATATCGCCGGAATTGTACGATAACCCAAGCGCGGCAGGACGCAATCCAGAGCCCAGTCGTTGGCGTCGGTCGCCGAACCGCCGTTTCCGAAGAGGATCAGCTTGCCGCCCTGCAATAGGCGCTGGCGGATTGCTAGTGCAGCGCTGCCAATCTGCTCGGATTGCTCCCTGGCCAGTTGCGTGCGCAGCAGAGTGTCGTCATGCACTTTCATCCGGATCGAAGCGGCCACATCCTCGACGATATCGGCGGTCTCCTGCTTTTTGTCTCCGAGAAACGGGTAGAGAAACTCCGATTGACCGACATCCTGGCCCAACTCTCGGTGCTCGAGAAACACGTGCACGGTCTCCCAGAGCGTGTGATAGAAGATTTCGACCATCTCCTGGTGGATGAATGGATCTTGCGTGACGGGCTCAAGCGCGTACGAGCCCTCGGGGCCGGGCAGTGCAAAGGTCATCGCATCCTGCGAGCGGGCCCAGATCAACGCGGCAATCACTTCGGCATCGCCCTCGGGAGGGCCAAACCCCATTACGATGTCTTCAGGGCGCAGAATTGCGCGCAGCCAAGGCTCAAATGCCATGGAAAGATCGAGTGCCGGAAGAGCTCGCTTTCCCACAATCACCGGATGCACGAATTCGACCGAGACATGCTGCGCGTCGGTTGCGCAGGCGCCGCGGCCAAAGGCCAGCAGCCGCCCTCCCTTGAGGAAGCGCTCCGACATTTCGCGGCACTTTTCGGCCAGGTGCCGTGCCTCGCGCGAGAAAAAGCCTTCGATGATCTCGTTGCGCAGGAGCAGGCGCTCTTCAATCTGCGCCGATAGTTTGAGAACCGTTTCCATCGCCATCGTCATCGTCCTAACAGATCCGCGGCAGCGGATCGCCCACGAGCATGTCCACCATTCGGCTGCCACCGTATCGCGTTGTCACCAGCACGCCGCTCGCGGGCTCGCTTCGCGCCTCGCCGATAATGACCGCATCCTCGCCGCCATCGGTGAGGCGCAGCGCGTTCAAAGCGGCGTCGGCATATTCCGCCGCGACCACGGCGAGAAACTGGCCTTCATTCGCAATATGCAACGGATCGAGTCCCAGCAATTCGCAGGCGCCGCGCACCTCGTCACGTAAAGGAATCTCCTCTTCCGACAACACAATCCCCAGCCCGCAGTCGCGAGCCAGCTCATTGAGAGAAGTCGCCACGCCTCCGCGCGTTGGGTCGCGCATCCAGCGAATTCCGGGGCCGGCAGCCTCGACCATCGCTTCCACCAGAGGCAGCACGCAACGGGTATCGGAAGACAAATCCGCGGCAAGGTCAAGCTCGCCGCGCGCCAGCAGAATCGTAATGCCGTGGTCTCCGATCGGTCCGGACAGCAGAACCTTGTCGCCCGGTCGAACAGATTGCGGATCGACTGTCACATGCGGCATGAGCCGGCCGATGCCGGTGGTCGTGATGTACATGCCGTCGGCTTTGCCGCGCTCAACAACTTTTGTATCTCCTCCTACCAGTGCTACGCCAGCTTTGCGAAGTGCCACAGCCATAGCGCGGACTTCGCCTTCGAGCACGGATGTGGGCAGACCCTCTTCGAGAACAAACGAGACGACCATGGCCTGGCCCCTCGCTCCTGAAACGGCCAGATCGTTCATGGTCCCGTTCACGGCCAGTTCTCCGATCGATCCACCGGGAAATGTGAGCGGCTTTACCACAAAGCTGTCCGTGGTAACGGCAACGCTGGTGCCGTCGATCTTGAAGTGCGCGGCATCGCCCAGAGGCGCTTGTGAATTTTCAAAGAGAATTGGCGCGAAGAGGCCTTCTACGAGCCTGCGGCTGGCCTTGCCGCCGGCGCCATGCGCCATCTCAATTTGCGGATCGCGAAAGCGCGAGACGAAACGGGCCTCTTCAACCGCGGAATTCCCATTCACGCCACCGAGCCGATGTGTGTCACCAGGGCCGCTGCCTTGCGATGTTCGTATTGGTAATATGCTGCGCATGAACCCTCTGTCGAAACCATCAGCGCGCCAATCGGGCGTTCCGGTGTGCACTCGTTGCCGAATAACTTGCATTGATGCGGCTTCAGCACTCCCTTGAGCACTTCTCCGCACTGCGCGGCCTTGGGATCGGTGACCCGCGTGCCGGGAATGGGGAAGCGCTGCTCCGCATCCCACTCGGCGTATGCGTCGCGAATCTTCAGCGCCGATTGCGAGATGAACCCCAGGCCGCGCCACTCGAAATACGGCCGGAGCTGAAACACCTCGGCGATAGCCTTCAGTGCAGCGCGATTCCCTTCCCACGGCACCACGCGTTTGTACTGATTCTCAACTCGCGCTTCACCGGCCCTGAGCTGCCGAAGCAGCATCACGATCGACTGCAGCAGATCGAGCGGCTCGAATCCCGAAGTGACAACCGGTTTGCCCTCATTCCTGGCGATCCACTCATAAGGACGGCACCCAATCACCGTGGAGACATGTCCTGGCCCGATAAAGCCATCGAGCCTCATGTCGGGAGAGTCGAGAATCGCGCGGATGGCCGGGATGATCGTAACGTGATTGCAAAACACCGAGAAGTTCTCGATGCCTTCCGACTTCGCGCGCATCAGTGTGAGCGCGGTGGAGGGCGCCGTAGTTTCAAATCCGATGGCAAAGAACATTACGTGCTTGTCGGGATTTTTTCTCGCCAGTTGCAGCGCATCGGCCGGCGAATAAACGATGCGCACATCGGTTCCGCGGGCCTTGTGTTCCAGCGGACTGCCCAGAGTCCCCGGAACCCGCATCATGTCCCCAAAGGCGGCGAAGACTACGCCGTCGTTCTTCGCCACCGCAAGGCCGTCGTCGATTCTTCCCATTGGCAAAACACAAACCGGGCAGCCGGGGCCGTGAATCAGTTCGATCTGAGCAGGCAGGATGTCCTTCAGGCCGAAGCGGTAGATCGCGTGCGTGTGGCCGCCGCAAACTTCCATGATGCGGTAGTGTCTTCCGCTATCGGCGAGGCGATGAATCTCTTCTGAAGCTTTGGTGATCAGTTCCGGATCTCGAAACTCGTCTACGTATCGCATAAGCAAAACCCATCGTTCGATTTCCCGCGCGGGGGCCGGTTCATCGGCAAGAAGCGCGCCTACTGGAGTCCTGCGCCGTTGGGGTGCGGCGACTCGTTCGCGCCGTCAAGGCCGTACCCGCGAACTTCTTCGATGGCCAGTTCCGACTCCCCCAGCATGTGCAGCAGATGCATCTGCTCCGCGGCATCCTGCTCGCTGATCTTGGTCATGGCAAAGCCGACGTGGATCAGAACCCAATCGCCGGGCACGGGCATATCGTTCTCCAGCAGGCCCAGGTCCACCTTGCGCCGCACGCCTGCCACTTCCACCGTTCCCAGGTGCGCCTGGTCGGGAACCAGCTCGACGATCCTGCCTGGAATCGCTAGACACATGCGCGCGCTCCCTCCAACTCCGCCTGCCCGATGAACACTAAGTCTATCTTCATTCCTGTCTCCGCGCTATGATTTCGAACTGAAATCTCAACTCGTCTTTCAACTTGAGCACGCCTCCGGCGACGGAAACTGGCTTGATGTCGTATTTCGACTGGCTGATCGAGAACTCGCCCGACGCCCGCAACATGCTTCCCATCAGGGCCACCCGCGCAGCGATTTGCTCGGCACGCGTACCGCCGTGCAGGGTCAGGTTGCCGTTGAGCGAGGCCGAAAAGAGCGTGTCTCCCACCTTTGTCACCGTGATACCGACAGCCTCGTAGAGTATCTCGGGAAACTTCTCCGTCTCCAGCACATCCAGATGCATGAGCCGCTCAATTTCGCGGCGGTCCTTGCCGCTGATGTCGTCCTCGACCGTGAGCGATCTGGACTTGACGGCAAGCCGGAAATCGCCGGCCTTGAGCTGCTCGGGATCGAACTTCATCTCCCCGCTGAATGCGCGGATGCCGATGGTCGGATTGTGCCCCATGGCAGCCAAAACGCCGCTGGCAAAGGTGCGCACCGTAAACCGGCTTGACCGGCCGTCGATAACAAAGCGGTCCATAGCTTTCAGTTCCGCTTCGCCGGCGGAAGTCTCAACCTGGGACATGCAATCCTCTCCGTTCCCATACGGAACGGCTCTTGAGCAGACTTTGCCGCGCTCGGCAACTCCGGCTAGCCCCACCGACTACATTGCCCTCAATCTGAAATACCGCTCGATATCGGGCATCACTCCCTGGGCCAGGTTGCCCACTCCAAGCTGCGACATGTAACGGCGGATGAACGGATTGGAAATAATCAGTCCCGCCCCAAAGACGACCAGCGCCACGCCACTGAGAAAAAGAAGCGTGCTCCGGTCGGCTACGGCACCATTGGTGTTCGATTCGAGTAATTCCATATCCACTTCGACTCTCCTTTCGATTGAAACCATCGGTTCTTCTCGCTCGCGTCAGAGGTTCCTGCCCGCACGAGGCTCATTCAGAATTCTCTCCACGAGGCTCGCGACCACTCTGCCTGCCTCTTCGACCGCCGCCTCCACAGCCGCGCTCAAACCGATCATTCCCTCTTCGCCGCCGAAGGTGGCCGGCTCGCAGCCCACCAGCAGCACGCGCTTCAGCGGGCCATGCATGGCGGCCGCCATGCGCAGCACGTTCATGGGATTCATGGCGTGAGGCTGCACAAAGCTTTCCTGCGCGGATGCGGTGCACAGCTCATCCAGATCGGGCTCGATCACTGTGACCGTTCCGGGAGGCTTTCCCCGAGGAAACGCATCGATCAGAATCGTGGTTTCATACCCATCCTGCAGCGCATAGGCCAGGTCGAATCCTCGTATGCCGAAGTCCGCGACGCGCACCGCGGAGGGAAAGCTGCGGTTGGCAAGCTGCTGAACCACGTGCACGCCGAAGCCGTCGTCGCCCAGAAAAATGTTTCCGATTCCGGCCACAAGGATGCGCGGCTTTTCGACGACGTCTTCGCGGTGTTGTTCATTCGGCGGGAGCGGCTCAACTTCACTTGCGTCGAAGAAAAAGCGATGGCCGGGCTGGCGCAGCAACCCCAGATCGCGCCCCGGATCATCGTCCAGTACGACACACACGTGAGCCTTGCCCTCGTAATCCTGCTCGATGCTTTCGATGGTCGCGATCTGGCCGCGCAGCGCGATGTCCAGAATGTCTCCGCCCTTGCGCGGGAAGAGGCGCACGCGATCGCCGGTCTTTATTTCCCCGCCACCGATCTCGATGCGCTCCACCGCGGAGCGGTCCTCGAGCAGTTGCCACTCCCATTCGTTCATGGCGCCTCCTCGAGCAGCGGATGCATACCCCGCAAAACGCCATGAAGCTTCATGAACTGTTCCGGCGGCATGTTCTCGGTGCGCTCCAGAATCTCGCGGGCGCGTTCGTCCGATTGCCGCATCTCACGCTTCTCTTCGTCGGTCATGGTGAGGATGCGCAGCGAGAGGATCTCGTCAATCTCGGTGCCGTCGAACAGGCTGCCCGGACTCTCCGGCGCGATCTGCGGATAGTCGTAGAGGATGATGGGCGAGGACAGCATTGCGTCGCGAGCGCCGGCATCGCCAACCAGCACCGGCCAGGTTCCCAGATTGGTGCACTCCGCGGCCAGGTCACTGAATTTGGGCGGCGGATCGAGCAGCGAGACAAACTCGCCGTTTTCGGCGCCGAGAATGATGTGCGCGGAAACAAGAGAATGCATCAGTGCGTGCGCGCGGTCTTCCGGCTGCTGGGATTCATCGCTCGACAAGTTGCGCACGCGCACAGTCGCTTTGATCAAGCCATCCCGGCATACTTTCAAATCGATTTCCACCGAGCCGGAGAGCGCTCCGCACTCGCGAACGATCACACCTTCAATCATGGCGTCCAGGCTACGGATCGGCTCCAGCTCGCGCGTCGCGGGAAATTCGAAGAACGAGTCCCGGTGCATGGACCCGATGGCCGGATACCAGGCCGGTATCTTGAGTTTGCGCTCTTTAGCTTCCTGCCATGAAGCGAATGTCCGGTCGCCCACGATCAACTTATCGACTAACTCAAATTGAGGCTCCGCGTCCAGCGGAAGTTCTGACAAAGACCGCGTCAATTTCGCGATCGACCGATTGACAAGGTGCAGGAACCGGATCTCGATATCGAGCCGCGTGCACTCGTTTGCCTCGAGAAGGCATTCAGTCTGCATCATCCAGCGGTCCGAGCCGCTTTGCCGCTCGCTGTACGACCTTGGGCTGAGAACGCCGAAGTTCCAGCGCTGCTGGTTCTTGACCGCCGATGCGCGATAGGGATACAGCATGTATCCCTCGTAGAGCACCGCCTCGGCGATCTTTTCCACGCATTCCAGGTTCATGATCCCACGGTCTCCTCAACGGGCAACACCCGCTCCAAAACCTGTTCCCAGGTTGGAATCCCGTGTTGAATCTTGTATTGGTAAAGCCGCTCAAACACGTCGCGACGCAAACTCAACCACGCGCTGTTGGGATAATAGGAATCCATCATTTCGCGCCAGACTCTTCGTTGAAGCTTGAATGCTGTCTCCTGTTCCCATGAAATCGGCGCCACCTGCAGCGCGCCATCGTCGCCTGCATAGAACACGGTGCCGCTGAACAGAAGGCGAAGCGGTATCTCCCCGTTGGTCAGGCCCTCGAAATACTTGGTTGCAGCCACGTTGAAATCGAAGGTGCAGGGTACCAGCAGGTCGGCAGCGGTGCTGCCCTCGAAGCCGGGCACAACCATGCTGGCATGCGTCCACAGCAGGCTGCGCAGAGTCTGGCTCCAGCGCTCGGGCTCGCCAAAAAGGTCGAGCATGTTCCCTTGCTCTTCGGCCGTGTAGCGCCGGCGACTGGCTTCAATCTGTATCTGGCAGCGCAGCGCGACGGTGTGAATGGGTTCGCCGGCGACGGCATTCGCGATGCGCAGTTTGAAAGCAAGCGTGGGCGTGGCCGCATATTCAACGGCCCCCGCACCCTCGACTTTGAAGCTGAGATCAGGCATAAGCTTCACCGGTCACGACGTCGGCTCGAGCTTTCAGCGCCGCGAAGAACTGCGCAATTTCCGTCCACACTTCGTTGCCTCCCGAGAGGCCTTTCCAGTTGGCGCGAATCAGGCCAACGAGCCGGAAGCATTCGTCGATGGGAGCGAAATAATACTCTGCGGGAGAGCCCGCGTGCGCCTGCCCCACGCGGTTGACGAGCAAGGCCTCGATATCCGGTTCCAAATTATTCAGAACGGGATTCGCCTTCGCGATCTCACTCCACGCATCGAGCGGCAGCAGGGATTCGACGGCGCCAGCCGGACTTGGATAGAGCGCGATCATGCGGTCCTGAACACTCGCGTGAAAGAAGAACGCCATGTTGATGGGAATCAGCAGGTCTTCCCATTGTCCATTCTCGATTTTGAAGTCGGCCAGCAGCCACGCTCGCCGCGAGACGCGCTTGTATTTGCCGCCAGTCAAGCCGTCGAAGAGTAATGAACAGGCATCGCACGCGCAGACGATCTGTCTTGTTGCCAGCTCAATCAGATGCGGATGTTCGTGCGCCAGCGCGGCGCTGCACAGTTCGCAACGTTCGACCGGCAGCCGCGGCCGCGCGAACCGGCGCAGCGCGGCGAAAGCCTGATCGATCGAAGCAGGTGCGGTCGAAGGAGGCGCAACAGTCGACATGGTCAGCCTTCCTCCGTCAGGGAACTCGCCATCGTCAGTCCGCACTTTGCATAGCCATCGCATGCACCGCAGAAGAATTCTTCATCAGGCTGTCGAGAGAGACGAATCCCGATGAAGGCGCGTCTTCCTGGCCAAGAATCTCCAGCGACGTCAGATCAGGCGCCTCATCGTACACGCATTCTTCGACGATCGATTGCACAGTCTTGCCGGTTGATCCGCAGGCGTGGCCCGACGTGCTGACGCGAACCTGAACGACCCCGTCGCGAATCTCGACCAGTTCGACCTCGCTGTTGTGTTTGCGCACGCGCGGCCCTGCTGCACCAAGCGCTCTCAAGACGCGCGTTTCGAGGTCTTCGGGATGAAGTGAATAAAGCAGAAGCAGATGGCGAACCATCGGGTCCCGCCCGGCCCGCGCGATGATCGCTTCCCCCACCGCGCCGCTCTCATCGATGATCTCCATGATCCGCTCGATCCCCGCGCCGTGGACCTCCATGAGAAGTTGGACGAGCTCGCGGGCGGCGACATTGCCGCCCCCCGGGACAGTGTCGAGCTCGCCCACGAGGACACCAAGCCGCCGGATCTTTTCCTGAAACGATTCCTGGAACGATTGTTGGTTAGCCACGCCGCTCCCTTTTCAAACGCAACGTCACAAACTCCGCTCCCGGGGACGACCGCATCTGCCGCCGGTCTTCCCCGGGAGCCCCCCGATAAGTGCAACCGGCTCAAGGCTGCTGGTGGCAATCGCCTCAAGGCTGCTGTAGCCCGAACATCGGAGAGTGATGCGTCTCCAGCACCTTGCCGTTGCCAAGATACATGTGCACGCCGCACGGCAGGCAGGGATCGAAGCTCCTCACCGCCCGCATGATGTCGATGCCCTTGAAATTTTCCGGGCCATTTTCCTCGAAGATCGGCGTGTTTTGCACTGCGTCTTCGTAGGGGCCGGGCGTGCCGTACACATCGCGCGGGTTGGCGTTCCACGGCGTGGGCGGATACGGGTGGTAGTTGGCAATCTTGTGGTTCTTGATCACCACGTGATGCGACAGCACTCCGCGCACCGCCTCGTGGAAACCGCAGCCAATGGCCTCTTCAGGAACCTTGAAGTCGTTCCACGTCTTGGTTCGGCCGGCGTGCAGTTCATTCATCGCCTGCTCGGCGAAGTGCAGCGCGGCCGCTGCCGCATAGGCCTGGAAATAGGTGCGGGCGCGATCGCGCTCGATCGCGTTGCTCCACTTGGGAATCTTCCACTCGAATTCGACTTCCGGCAGCGACGTGGTCTTGGGAAGATAGATCTTTACGCTGTGACCGGTGGCCTTGAGATAGCCGATGTCCACGATGCCGGCCAGCGCCGTCGCCCAGAAGCGCGCAATGGGACCGCCTCCGGTGTCGAGCGCAAGATAGTCGCCGGTGCGCTTGTCGAACCAGCGCGGCGACATCACCCAAGTGTACTTGCCCGTGAAATCGCGCTTCTGCGGCTTGGGGAAGGTGCTCTGATTCCACGGGTGGCGCTGGTCGACGGGATTGCCCAGCGGATCTTTCTTTACAAACGTCTCCGCGCTCTGCCAATCGTCGTAATACGAGCTGCCCAGCAGGATGCGGATGTTGAGATTAATGTCGACCAGGTCCGTTGTGACTAACTTGCCGTCCACAACCACGCCGGGAGTTACATACATGGCGCGGCCCCACTCCGTCATCTTCTCGTAGGTGTAGTCGCAGACGTCGGGATTGTTGAACGATCCCCAACAGCCGAGAAGAACCCGCCGCTTGCCCACTTCTTCATATCCGGGGAGGGCTTCATAGAAAAAGTCGAACAGGTCGTCGTGCAGCGGGACGACCTTCTTCATGAACTCGACATACTTCATCAGGCGGACGATGTAGTCGGTGAAGAGTTGAATGGTGGGCACAGTGCCCACTCCGCCTGGATAGAGCGTCGACGGATGCACGTGGCGCCCTTCCATCAGGCAGAACATCTCGCGCGTCATGCGGCTCACCTGCAGCGCCTCGCGATAAAAGGCACCGGTGAAGGGATTCAGCGCGGTCATGATATCCGAGATTTTGCGGTAGCCGTGCAGGCTGGCGTGCGGCGCCTCGGTCTTCTGCGCCTTTTCCCACACGCCGGGATTGGTCTCCTTGACCATCGTCTCGCAGAAATCCACGCCGACCAGGTTATCCTGAAAAATGTTGTGGTCGAACATGTATTCGGCGGCCTCGCCCAGGTTGACAATCCACTCGGCCATGGCCGGCGGCCTTACGCCAAACGCCATGTTTTGCGCATAGGTTGCGCAGGTGGCGTGGTTGTCACCGCAGATGCCGCAGATGCGGCTGGTGATGAAGTGTGCATCGCGGGGATCTTTGCCCTTCATGAAAATCGAGTAGCCGCGAAAGATCGACGAGGTGCTGTGGCACTCGGCCACGCGGCGCTTGCCAAAGTCGATCTTGGTGAAGATGCCCAGGCTGCCGACGATCCTGGTAATCGGATCCCAGTTCATCTCCACTAACTGGCTCGGCTTTTCAGCCTCATGCTTACGTTCTGCAACGATGGTGCCCATATCGATGGCTCCTTTATCTGTCTTTCAGTTAGCTAGAATGCCCGGTGATAGCCGGTGGTCAGCTCGGCGCGAGGATGACGCCACTTCGGCTCCTTGTTCACGGTGGCATTGGTCAAGGCGCGGAGCGATCGAATTGCTTTGCCGTAAGCGCCAACGCTGGCAGTGGAGATCCTGGCTCCGGGAGGCTCATCCATAAAGGGCATGAACTTATCCGGGAAGCCCGGCATGGTACAGCCGATGCAGATTCCGCCCACGTTGGGGCAGCCGCCGATGCCGGCCATCCATCCCCGCTTGGGCACGTTGCAATTCACCACTGGGCCCCAGCAGCCAAGCTTCACAATGCATTTGGGCGAGCCGTAGGAAGTTGCAAAGTCGCCCTGCTCGTAGTAGCCGGCGCGATCGCAGCCTTCATGCACGGTCTTTCCGAAGAGCCACGTCGGCCGCAACTGATCATCCAGGGGAATCATCGGCGCCAGCCCCGCCACCTGATAGAGGAGATAAAGAACCGTCTCCATGAAGTTATCCGGTTGAACCGGGCATCCAGGCACATTGACGATCGGCAAACCCGCCTTCGACTTCCAGTCCCAGCCCAGGTAATCGGCAAGGCCCATGCAGCCGGTGGGGTTGCCCTGCATAGCGTGAATGCCGCCATAAGTAGCGCAGGTGCCGCAGGCGATGACCGCGAGAGCCTTCGGCGTCAGGCGATCGATCCATTCGTTGGTGGTAATGGGCTGGCCGGTGTGCGGATTCGTTCCAAGTCCCGCCCAATAACCCTCGCTCTTGATCTTTTCGTTGGGAATCGAGCCTTCGACCACGAGAACAAAGGGATCGAGCTTTCCCTGTTCCGCCATGTACCAGAACTTGAGGAAGTCGTCTCCGTTTTCGTAGGCCAGGACTGGATTGTGGAGATGGACTTTGGGCAAGCCGGGGATGGCTCCCAAAAGCACGTCCTCAATGCTGGGCTGCGTCGCCGCGGTGATCGACACCGAATCTCCATCGCATCCCAACCCCGCCGTAATCCAGACGATGTGCACTTCAGCCACGGCAGGCTTTTTCTGCGTCGATCTGCCGTAGGGCGCTGTTTCCGTTGCCATTTGCCGGATTCTCCTCTCATGGTCTCGGCTAGCATCGACCGCATCAATCAGGAAAGGGAATTGCCGACAAAGTCGAGCGAATGCCGCAGCGGGGCGCGCTCTATCTGCTCTCAATTCAAGGCTTACCCTCCGCCCGTGACGCATCTGGCCATCGGCGACAGACCTCCACCACCGGGGTGGTTCGCCGACTCGCATATGGCAACAGACCCGCAACACCACTTGCAAGCGGGCGGCACCTTAATCTGGCTGAGTACGGGATACCTAAGCAGGCATCGGGGGATCCCCGATGCGCGCTACATTAAACGTGGTGTGATCCTGGATACCCATAGACGCGAGCGCCCACGGAAGGTGATGAGACTGGTCACTGCGTGGACCGCTCCCGGAGGGAGCGCGGAGAATAGCCCAGGGTGCAGTCCGCCGCGGCGGACGGAACCCTGGGAAGCGAGCCGTAAATAAATGGCAAGCCCCGGAGGGGCGTCCGAACGCCACCACGTTTTCTTGCGGAGCGGAGTTGGGCCCGTTTTGCGCGCCAAACGAAGTCGAAAGCCTGCCCTGAGAGCTTGTGACTTTCTTGATTTCTCACCAAAATCAGCGCCTACAACAAACGACTTATGAGTCAAAAAGTCGCGCAAATTCGAAAAAGTCGCAAACTCTGAGCGAAGTCGAAGGGAATCTGCAGTTGGGGCGCTGAATTATGAAACGAGATTTCGGGACGCCATACTACGCAGACTTTTCATTCAGCTTCCATTGAATGGCATGCTGCATCAATTCCCGACCGGTTTTGAGGGAAAGCTTCTCCTTCAAGTGCGCCTGGTAGGACTCGACCGTCTTCATACTCAAATGAAGCACTTCGGCAATCTGGCGCGTGCCCAGGCCCTCGCCGATCAGCCGGAACACCTCCAACTCGCGGTCGGAAAGCGAGGCCAGCCGCGAGTCGGTCTCCGCCGTCTGGCCGCTCCTGTACTGCTGAAGCAGCTTGTTGGCCATGCGGTTGCTCAGGTAGATTTCGCCATCGAGGATGCGGCGCACGGCCACGAGAACCTTCTCGGTCGCTTCCTGCTTCATGATGTAGCCATTGGCGCGGGCCCTGAGCGCGCGCTCCGCATAGATCGACTCATCGTGCATGGAGAGGATCAGCACGGGCAGATCCGGATAGAGAGCGCGCAGGTTTTTCAACAGATCCAGCCCATCCGGGCCGTTCAGGGAAATGTCCGCGATCAGGATGTCGGGCCGGCTTGCGGCCAGCGCCTTCATGGCGGCGGGCGCTTCCTCCGCTTCGCCGCAGACCATCAGATCCGGCTCCCGATTGATCATCATGGCAAGGCCTTGGCGAAGCAGCGGATGGTCATCCACCACGAAGACAGTCTTCTTCTGCGTCCGCGGCGCGCACTGCGTTTTGGTCATTTCCGCCATGCGCTTGTTACTGTCGCTCTTTCATCGGAAAAATACAAGTAACAGTCGTTCCCCGGGTTTTGCCTCTCTTTATTTCGAGAGCGCCGCCGATCATTCCCGACCGATACTTCATGATGTGCAGTCCCATTCCGCGCGAGCCTGCGTCTTCCTCCGCGATTCCCTTCCCGTCATCCTCGATCAGCAGCCGGCCCCGGTCCGCTCCAGCCGCCAGCCGGATGAGAATATTCGCCGCTTCCCCGTGCTTGATGGCGTTGTTCACCGCCTCCTGGGCAATGTGGTAGAGATGCGTGGCAACGCTGTCGTCGTGAATCAGCACAGGCTCTTCGCACTGAAAGCGGCACGATATGCCGAACAGGTCTTCCACCTCTGAAGCCCAAACCTCCAGCGCGGACATCAGGCCGCGGGCCTCGGAGACTACCGGTGACAATCCCCTGGCCAGCTCGCGGGTCTTGTGAATCGCTTCGTTCACCAGCTTCACAATCTTCGCCGCGTCCTCGCTCTCCGCGCTGTTCTTCTCGGCCAGCCGCGCTTCATGCACCTTGGCCATGAACGCGATGCCGGTCAGGTGCTGGCCAAGACCGTCGTGCAGGTCCTGCCCGATGCGGCGCTGCTCGCGCGCGCTGATATCGAGGATGGCCTTCTCCAATTGCTTGCGCTCGGTGATATCGATACCGGTGGCAATCACGTAATTGGCGTTTTCTCCGCTGCCCGGCAGCAGTGTGCTCGTCCATGCAATCAGCCGCTGATCTCCGTGCCGCGTAACCCAGGTGGTCTGGAGATTCTGCGGCAGCAGATCGTTGCGGATCACTTCAAAGGCGGCTTTGAAACGTCCCGCCTCTTCGGGAAGCATGAACAGATCCCAGAAGCATTTGCCCTGCACCTCTTCCATCGCGTATCCGCTGGTGATCTCGCAGGCCGAGTTGAAGCGCAGAATGCGCCCTTCGTGGTCGAGAACCACCACCAGAGCTCCCACTGTGTCGAGGATGGTGGAGATGAAATTGCGCTCTTCCCGGCGCTCCTCTTCGATCCGCTTCAGATCGGAGATGTCGAATGCCACTCCGTGAATAAACCAAGGCCGACCGTCCTCGCGCCGCATCATGCGCGCGTCGCATTGGAACCAGACCACTCGGCCATCCCGCGCGATGACCCGGTACGCAGACCGCAGTGGTTTGCCGGAAAGGAACATCTCGGCAGCCTCAAGGCTCCAGCGCTGCTTGTCCTCGGGATGAATGTGGTCATACCAGCGAACCGGGTCTTCGAGCCACTCTTCCCGCGAATAGCCAAGAACGGACTCGATCTCCGGGCTCACGTAGGCTTCGCTGATACCGCGGTCGAGATAGGCCATGAAGACGACTGCCGGAATCTGTTCGAGCAGCGCACGATACTTGGCCTCGGGATTCGGCTCTCCGGCATCCGCAAGTGTGCCTTGACCGTCGGCGGCAAACGGCAATGAGATATCGGAAGATGCGCCGATCGAGACAGAGAAAACTCGCGCCAGATCGAGAAGTACGGCCTCCGCCTCGGCGAGATCGGGCAATTCGTCGAACGAGTCGGAGAACCGATTCGGGTTATCGCCCGGGATCCGGGCCGTTCCCACGGACGAAGGCATCGCTCACTCCCGCATTCGCAATCTCTACTTTTGGCCTTCTCTCATTTGGTTACTCCGGGCGCATCGGGGTTGCCTTGCTTCTGGCGCCTGTGCCGCCAACTCGGCTCCTTATTCAGCGATGCCTGGGTAAATCGCCGCAGCGCATGAATAGCCCGTCCATAGGTTTGAACCGCGGCCGAAGACAAGAGCGAGCCCGGCGGCTGATTCATGAACGGCATGAACTTGTCCGGGAAGCCCGGCATGGTGCATCCGATGCAGATGCCGCCCACATTGGGGCACCCGCCGATGCCGCCCATCCAGCCGCGCTTGCCCACGTTGCACTGCACCACCGGCCCCCAGCAGCCCAGCTTGACAATGCACTGCGGCGACCCGTACTGCTCCCCGAACTGCGCCTGCTCGTAGTACCCACCGCGATCGCATCCTTCATGCACCGTGCTGCCGAAAAGCCATGTCGGGCGCAGCGCCTCGTCGAGCGGAATCATGGGCGCGCGGCCGGTCGCCATGTAAAGCAGATACAACAGTGTCTCCATGAAGTTGTCGGGCTGCACCGGGCATCCGGGAACGCAGACGATGGGAATACCGGCCTTCGAGCGCCAATGCCAGCCCAGGTAGTCGGGCAGCCCCATGCATCCGGTCGGATTGCCCTCCATGGCGTGAATCCCGCCATACGTCGCGCAGGTACCAGCAGCGATCACCGCCCACGCTCTGGGAGCCAGGCGGTCGATCCAATCGCAAGTCAAAATGGGCTGGCCGGTGGCCTGATCCGTACCGAACGATGCCCAATATCCATCCTTCTTGTTGCCTTCGTCCGGAACCGACCCCTCCAGCACCAGAATGAACGGCCGGTCCTGCCCATCCGCTGCCTGGTGAAAGTGCCGCATGAACTCGTCTCCGTTCTCGATGGCAAGAAACGGATTGTAGAGATTCACCTTGGGAATCCACGGCAGTGCGCCCAGCACGATGTCCTCGATGCTCGGCTGCGTCGCCGCCGTTATCGCGATCGTGTCTCCGTCGCAACTCAGGCCTCCGGTGATCCACAAAACGTCGATCTCCGGAATGGGCTCCGGAATGAGTGCAACTCTCTTGAATGCGGTCCCGATCGGGTCCATGAAGGAAAGAGCTTTCCTTTCCATGCGGGCGTGCAGGCGCCGCACGGAAAATTCACGCGACCATATTCGGCTTCCGGCCCGTCACAGTCAAGACAATGCTTGTCCGGGGCAAGAGGAACCGCGTTTGGGCATTACAGCCTCAAGACACGCTGACCGGGAAATCGGTGCTCAGGTTCACATGGACCGCATCCGCATGTAGCGGCGGAAATCCGGCCACGCAGAAGCCAACAGCGCAATTACGCCCAGTGTAGACATCAGCAAAATTGCTCTTTTCATTTTCATTCGCCTCTTCAGAGTTTATGGATTCCCGGCTACGTCCTGGTTAATCAATGGCATCCTCGCCTTTCTCCGAATCGGCTACACGGAGAATGCCGGTGACGACAGACCATGCGTTCCGGGCCCCGGTTTCCCAAGGCTGCGCACTGAGAACAGTGTCAAAGCCTCCGTAGCTTTGATGCACAAGTTGAATCATTGAGCATTCTGATCGATGAGACAGATCGTCTCCAGTCACGAATGGGGAGCCGCGGCTCTCGATCGTCCTACTTTACGCAGTCCGAATCGATCGCGGCGCGCACCGTCGACTCGAAGCCGCTCCACGCGCACGACTGATCGGCCCGGCTGCAGCCCGGAATAAACAACTTGACGCGCTCCGGAGGCGCCGCAAGGCTGAGCGGCGTCGCGTTGCGCATCTGGTCGACGGTTTGCGCCGTGTAATATGCGCGCACAGAGTATTCCGCACTGCCCGCTTGCGTCCATAACTCGAACACAATCGCTCCGCCCGGAGGAGTATCGTCCCGGCGCCCATCGGCGAGCCAGGAAAGATCGAGAGCTCCGCTGATATTCGCAAGATTCGTGTCGTGCCCCACCAGGATCAGCAGCCGATCGCCGGCGCGAGTCAGCGCGCCGGCCACCGGCTTCTCCGAGACGGCCTGCTGCATTGAATCGAGAATGTGTGCGAGCAGGTTCGAAGACTGCTCTCGTGCCAGGTAGCTTATGCGCCTTTCCAGGTCGCTGCTGGCTGTATGCAGCTGCATCACCTCCAGCAGCTTGTTGCGGTCGACTCGTCCCCATCCCACCTGCGCCGCGTCCATGCCCTCGGTATATTCGAGAAGCAGATCCTCGGCCATGGTCGCGGCGGTGCTCAGCGGGCCGCGCAGCTCCACCAGGTGAGACCCTTTACCGGCCTCGATAATTGACGGAACGGCAAACAACGATTTGCGCGGACCCTCGTTCACGGGACCATCGATCTTGCACGAAGTCTGGCCATTGCAACCGGACAACACATCGTCGAGCGCCTTGAGCTGCGGCCTATACGCATCCACCAGGCCGGCAGGGTTATTTCCGATTCGACCGGAAACTGCCGCGGTCGCCAGCGCCCTGTCCGGATGTCCGATGCCGGCTTCGAGCGAGTGAAAGAGCGCATCGGGAGTTCCCTCGGCCTGCGCATGCACTTCAATTGCACAGCCCGGCATGAGTCCCGCGGCCAGCGCTTTTCCGGTCTCGCGCGTGCGCTGGTCGGAGTCGGCGATAATTGTCACGCGGCCGGCGTCATCGCAGCCCTCCGCGGAGAGCAGCCCTTGTTGCGACAGCAACTCCCGGTCGTATATGCCGAACATCGTCATCAGCTTCGCGCCATGCTCGGTAAGATATCCCGGCGGTACGCTCCACGCGGGCCACGGCTGCGCGGAATACTGGTTGAGCTGGTCCGTCTTGCCCGTCGGCGAGCGCACGCCGTGGCGGCTCACGATCACAACGAACTTCAGTTGCTCGCTGGGCCCCGGCGCCTGAGAAGTGGCCGCCTGAGGCACGCCCGTAGCGATCAGGGCCATAACGAAAGCACATCGAACGATGGAAATCACCGCCGCCTCACTTCGATTGCGTTGAATAAACTCGTATCTCCGCGCCATGGCCCGCTGCCCCGCCCGCATCGCTCTCGGCGCCCGGCACTCCGACGTAAAGCAGCCCCTGCGACGGCACAAAGAGTGCCGTCTTGGCTCCCGCTGCCGTCTTCAGAACCGGAAGCGGACTGAGTGCATTGCGTGAGTCCACGCCGTAACTATCTACTTCTCCCGCGCCGCTGATCACGTAGACCCGATGCAGCACCGCGTCGTAGAACAGATCGTCCGCGCCTCGTCCTATCGGCACGCGCGACAACTCACGCCCCGAATCGCCATCCAGCGCAATCAGGACCGCCGGCCTTCGGCATGCAAGGTAAAGCAGCCGGTGCCCGGCATCGTAAGCCATGGGTACATTGTCGCCGGCTTTATCGAGCTGCCAGTGCGACGAAATCGAATTACCGGCGCGATCGATGACCGCGACCTCGCTCGAATCGGCGATATTGGCAAAGACGCGCCCGCTCCCGGAGTCCATATCCAATGCTTCGGGATGGGTCGCAACCGGAATATCCGCCTTGAGGCTTAAGGAAGTTGTGTCCACCACCGCAATCCGGGCCGGATTCCCGGCATCGCTGCCTCCGTGTCCCACGTAAATCAAGCGCGTGGCCGCGTCGTAGACCAAATCGTCGGTGTCGTCGGAAAGCTTGATCGCTCTCGCGAGCGCCAGCGGCGTTCCTTTGTAGACGCGCAATTCCGCGAGTTCCCCATCTGCAACGTAGAGACTGCCTGTCGGCGCAACCCAAGCCAGGCCGTGCGGTTTGCCCAGCCCCGTGATGCTCTGCGCCACCTTATCTGTATCGAGATCGATCACTTCCACGGAGTGATTGCCGGTTGCGGCGGCAAACAAACGATGGCCGGCAAGATCCACCGCAAAATGATCGAATTTTCCGGAGATGCCCCGAAGAGGGATCGATCGCGTGAAGGAGAGGGGTGTTGAAAACTGCGCACCGGCCGCGATGGAGCTCAAAAAGAAGAGTGAAAGCAAGAATGTCCGCATGATCTTTCCAAAGTCATAGCAAAGAAACTCGGGCGCCTGAAAGAAGCCCATGGCGCCCGCTAACGAAGCTATTTTTCAACGCCGGAGTTCCAGCGCAGGCTCACGCTATAGGTGGGCTTGTAGTACTCGCGCTGCGTCATGTACTCCGGGCTGCCGTTGTAGAAGCCGAAGACTTCATTGTTGAGGTCCAGGCCGTCCACCTGAAGCTCCAAGCCGCGATAGATGCGTGCGCTCGCCTGCGCGTCCACCTGGAAATGCGGGTAGAAGTAGTTGTCGCCGCAAGGTCCGTTGATCGGCCCGTTGAGCGGTGCGGAGGCGGTCGGATTGGGATTGCCGCCGTTGTTGCACTCCGCGATTCCGGAGGCGGTCGAGTAGTACTGGTAGGCGTAAATGTTGGCGCCGTTGTACGCCATGCCCATGTGCACCTGGTAACGGCCTAACTCATACGCGGGTTCGATGTTGAAAGCGTGCTTCGCCGTTCCCATCAGCGAAGGCGAATCGGTGCGATTGGGAAGGCCGCTGATGCCCGAATCGCTGTAGGAATAATTGGCCAACAGTCCCAGGCCACGGAAACCGCCAGGCAGATTGGTGAACTTTTGCTGCAAGCCGAATTCCAGCCCCCACACGCGGGCGTTACTGCCGTTGGCATCCTCTTCGGCCAGGGAGCCGGCCGGCGTACCCGGCACCGCAGCCAGACAGGTGCCCGTGCAGGGAATATTGGCTGTCACGATGGGATTGGTGAGCTGTTTATAGAAGAACCCGGTTTGAATCAGGCCAAAGGGCTTCAGCTCCTGTTCCAGAAGCAGATCGTAGTTGTTGGCATGGGTGGGCAGTTCGGTGGGGCTGCCGATGTCGGCCACCACCGGGTTATTGCCGGTGGGCAAAACGTACGGCACCAGGTCGTACTGGTTCGGCCGGGAGATGCCGCGCGCATAGACCGCGCGGACGGCCGTCTCCGGCGTAAAGGCAAAGCGGGCCTGGATGCTGGGCAGTGGATCGATGTAGGACTGGACATTCGTAACCGGTGTGGTTCCAATCCAGGTTCCGCTGTTGGACAGGCCGTCGCCATTGGGACCGGCGGCCGGGTTCACCAAATATCCCAATCCGTACTCGTGCGTTGCTTCCAGGCGTAGTCCCGTCTGCAGGCGCAAACGGTCCAGATAGAAGGTGTTCATGATGTAACCCGCGGAGACGCGCTCGATGAGATCGTAGTTGGCGGAGTCAGACCCGCTCCGCGTGGCAGGCACGTCCAGGGGAAGCAGTCCCGGATTCGCGGCAAGATAATGGTCCACCTTGTAGTGGTCGGTCAATTCCCCCATGTGGTAGGTGCCGTCGTAGTAGTGCGGATCCTGGAAGCCGCTGGCGAAAGCCTCTGAGCTGATAGGGGTAGCGTTGGCGGCGCTGCCGCAGATATCGTCGTTCGGGTAGCCGGGATTCGCCTTCGGATTCGGGCAGTAATCGTAAGTTGGCGTGTAGGCATCCTGCCCCTTGTGCGCATTGCGGAATTCGCCGCCGAACTCCAGCGTGGCCGAGTGCTTGCCGAGGTGATAGTTGAACCCCATCGCGCCCCATTCCTGCAGGTTCAGTTGCATCGCCTCGCCGGTGCTGGTGTTGATGTTGTCCAACGTGTAATTGGAGAGGCTGTAGATGTTGAGAGCCGGGTCCGTGGTATTCGGCGCCATGCAGGCTGGGGACCACTGTGGGCGGTAGGGGTCGCCATGGAGTAATCCGGCAAAGTTGCAATTATTCGACGCCCAGCTCTTCAACGCCGGGCTGGCGTCGAAGGCGCCACCAGGATTGCCGCCGGCGTTGAGTTCGCGGCCACGCGAGACCGCGGAGCCCCAGGTGAACCACTTGTTGTTGAAGATATGGTTGCCGCCCAGCGACAAGCTGCCGAGGGCAAAGTCAGGGGCCCGGATTGAGTACTTGAAACTCGGCTTGTCCAGGTTGTTGACCGTATAGGTCCACTTGTCGCCCCAGTCCTTGAAGTCCGTGAGGATGAAGTGAGCGGCCAGGCTGGAGTGATCGCTGAGCTTGTAATCGGCGCCCATCGTGCCGCCCCAGCGCAGGCGCGCCTGGCGATATTCGCGTAGCGTGATGTCGTCGTAATACGGCGGCGAACTGGCGTAGTTGGGGTTCAAGTCCGGCTGCGGCTCAATGTCGTTGTATCCGCGCCCGTTGTAATCGTAGCTGGCGCTCCCGATCACGCCCCAGCGCTTGGCGGCGCCGAAACGCTTGCCCACCGTAACGTTCACAAGGCCCATGTAGCGGCCGTTCATGATCGGCGAATAGCCCAGCGTGGAAATACCATCGATGGTAGGCGCCTCGCCGGCCATCTTCGTCACCATATTGACCGATCCGCCGATTCCGTCCGCGTCCTGATTGGCGGAAAGCGTCTTGTTCAGCTCGACCGATTGCACCATGTCGGCGGGAATGGTGGCCAGCAGGACCTGGCGCACATTCGACTCCGGCGACGGAATGGTTACGCCGTCGATGGTCGTGTTGGTCAGGCGCGGATCGAGGCCGCGAACCTGGACGTAGACGGCCTCACCCTCGTCGCGCTGCACGGTCACGCCCGGCAGGCGGCCAACCGCATCGGCAACATTGGCGTTGGGAAGAGCAAGGATCTCGGTTTGAGGCATCACGTTGACGATATCCGGCGAACTGACTTCTTCATTGATCGCCTGCAACATGTTTTGCCCGCTGCCTGCGGAAACCACCACCTGCTCGCTCCCCGAGGCGACCTGCAATACCGCATTGAGCGGAACGGTTTGTCCGGCGTCGACGGTAACGGTCTGAGTCAACGGCTTAAAACCCACGGAGGTGACAATCACGGTGTAGCTGCCGGGAGCCAGGCCAGCTGCGACAAAATCGCCCAGCGCATCGGATGTAGTCACGACGTTGCCGGGAGTAATAACCACTCGCGCGCTTTGGATGACGGCTTTGGAAGCGTCGGTGACGTGGCCGGCGATCGTCCCCTTGGTGGCCTGGCTGAATGCGGTTTGCGTCAAAATCAGCAATAAGACGAGAGAAAGAGATGATGTGCGCCACATAAGAATCCCCCTCCTTCAGCCGGAGATCCTGCCGAGCGAAATGTTTCCTATTTTCCGGCTGCTACAGAACGCAACTTACCCGGTTTTGTTAAAGGGCCGTTAACGATGCGGTGAATTCTTCCTAAGGTTGCGGTGCAAATCCCCGCGCGTGCACTTTCTATGTTGAAATTGATGGAAACCAGGACAGCTGTTTTTGCGCTGGAGCGGAAAGCGAATGCGTATTCTGCTGATTGAAGACGAAACCCGAATGTTGCAGCTCCTGCGCAAGGGGCTCTATGAGTCGGGTTGTACCGTGATGACCGCTGCCGATGGAGAAGCAGGCCTCCAGATCGCCATGGCGTATGAATTCGACGCCGTCGTTCTGGACATCGGCTTGCCGCGGCGCGACGGGTACGAAATCCTGCAGGCGCTACGCGGGCACCAGCGCGCTGTTCCCATATTGATGCTGACGGCGCGCGATGCCGAAGACGATATCATTCGCGGCCTCGACCTCGGCGCCGACGATTACATGACCAAGCCGTTCTCGTTTCCCGAGTTGGTGGCGCGCCTGCAGTCGATCACGCGGCCGCTTCGCGAAGATTCGAACCTCAAAATTGGAGCGGGCGATCTGGTTGTCGATCCAGCCAGGCACCAGGTGACGCGCGCCAACTCCAATATCGATCTCACCCGGACCGAGTTCGCGCTGCTCACGCGATTAGCACGCAGTGCGGGACAGTGCGTTTCGCGCCAGGAATTGATTTTGAGCGTGTGGGGCGCCGACCGTCATGTAGGCGCCGGAGCGCTGGATGTGCTGATCAATGCGCTGCGTAACAAAATCGATGCTCGCTACGAGCACAAGGTCATCGGCACGGTGCGCGGTTCCGGCTACATGCTCGTGCCCACGACTTCAACCCAAGGAGTGGCCTTTTGATCGATTCCCTTCCCATCCGAATCCGCGTGTCGCTCTGGTACTTCGCCTTGTTCACAACGGCGGCCTGCCTGCTCAGCGCGGCAAGCTGGTGGATGCTGCGGCGCAGCGTCGATACCACCGAGTACCACGACCTTCAGGAGCGTGCCGAAGACGTGCAGCTTCTGCTTGCGCATGAAGACCCGAATCGCAGCATCGACGATTTGAGACAGGAATTCGAAACGATCTACTCCATCAAGGACGACGGTAAGTGGCTCCAGGTCATGGACCAGGACGGCAACTGGCTCTATCGCTCCAGGCGGATGATCGCGGAAAATCCCCTGCTGCCGAAGCCGGATCGCCTTCCCGCCGTGGGAACGATTGCGGAATTTCGCCAGGGCACCCGTTACGTCCGCACTCTTGCCTATCCAATCGTCGCCGCAGGCAAGCGCTATTCTGTGCAAACGGGTCTTGCGCTCAATAAATCGATGGCGCTGCTGGCCATCTTCCGCAGATATCTGCTGTTGCTCACTCCGTTCGTGATCGTGCTCGCAGCTCTGGGTGGTCACTGGATGAGCCGCAAGGCATTGGAGCCGGTTGCCGTGCTGGCTGCCGAGGCGCGCAAGATTACCGACAGGAACCTCGACACGCGGCTCCCGATTTCGAAGGCCAAAGACGAAATCTCCGATCTCTCCAGGACACTCAATCAGATGCTCGAGCGAATCGACAAGGCCTTCGCCAGCGTCCGCGCCTTCACCGGCAACGCATCGCATGAATTGCGCACTCCCATCTCCCTGCTGCGCACGGAGATTGAAGTTGCGCTCTATCGTCCGCGCAGCAACGAAGAGTATCGCGATACACTCATGCGCTTGCACGAAGAGTCGATCCGGATGACCAACCTGGTTGAGAACCTGCTGTCTCTGGCCCGCGCAGATGGCGGCTCTGAAGATATGGCCCTGGTGCCGATCGAAGTAAACGGCCTCTTCCGCAAAACCGAACAAGCGTGGAAGAAAACCATGCAGCTCGCCGGCATCGCATTCAGTGTGGAAACTCCGCATCGCGATCTCGTTCTGCTCGGCGAACCCGCGGGCGTGTCGCGATTGTTGTCGATCCTGCTCGAGAACTCCTGCAAATACACCCCTCGCGGCGGAGGAGTCGTGTTGAGCGCCTCCGCAACCGAAGACACCGTCATTCTAGCTGTGCGCGACACCGGCATCGGAATCTCGTCCGAACATCTTCCTAGAATCTTCGATCGCTTTTATCGCGTCTCGCAGCCGGGAAGCGCCGCTTCACGCGGCGCCGGATTGGGCCTTGCGCTTGGCAAATGGATTGCGGAGCGGCACGGTTCGCGATTGACTGTTGGGAGCGAGCCGGGAGTGGGAAGCTGCTTCTCCTTCTCGCTCAAGACGGCGACTCACGGCCTTGACGCGAAGGAAGAACTGATCGGCTCGCAAACAGCAGGCTGGCCGGAAATGGATTGAGTCGCAGGGAGCCTCCCAGCAGCGTGGTACATTCAACGCGATGGCTAAATTTGAAATGAAACATCGGAATTTCCTGCGAAATCTCCTCATTCGCCTTTGTGTTTTCCCTCTTCTTCTGCTGCAACCCGGCTTCGCGCAACAGGTCAGCTTCCACATCACGCCTCTGCGCCCCGTGGAGGAGTTGCGCGCCGAGGCGCTCAAGGATCAGCCGCCTCGCGAGCAGGGAACCTTCCTCAAACCCGACCTTGTGGAGCTGGTCAAGCTCGATCCCACCATCAAGCTCGACATCCGCTACGCCACCAACAACAATTTTCTTGGCACGCCGGTCTACACGCAGGCGCGGGCCTTCCTTGAGCGGCCGGCCGCGGAGGCGCTGGTTCGCGCCAATCGCGAGCTCAAGGCCCAGGGATACGGCCTGATCATCCACGATGGCTATCGCCCCTGGTACGTCACGAAGATCTTCTGGGACGCCACGCCCGACGACAAGAAGAAATTTGTCGCCGATCCCGCGGAGGGCTCGAAGCATAACCGCGGATGCGCCGTCGACCTTTCCTTATACGACTTGAAAACGGGCGAGGAAGTCACGATGCCCAGCGGCTACGACGAGATGACCGATCGCGCCTACGCCGACTACCCCGGCGGCTCAGACGACGAGCGCGCTCGCCGCGCCATCCTGCGCCAGGCCATGGAAGCACAGGGCTTCCATGTTATCCCGGATGAGTGGTGGCACTTCGACTACAAGGACTGGAAACAATACCCGATCCTGAATGTGAAGTTCGAAGATCTCGGACAGTAGCGAACTTGCGCCTGCTCACCGTGAAACAACATTCGTCATTTGCGGCAACTTCCAGCGATCGGTCAGCCGCGCGTAGGCAGCTGTTGGCAGTTGCAGCAGAAGGGGCCTGCGCGCCGGATCGAGCCAGAGAAGCAGGGTTTCAAGGTTGGTTTGCGTCATGGCAGTGCATCCGGCTGTACCCTGGTCGCTGCTATGCCAAATGTGGAGAAAGACGCACGAACCGCCGCCCGGCACCGGCGGATTCGCATTGCGCCCCTCGACCGTGCCGTTGTGATCCACAACAACACCCCAGCGATACGACTCACCGGTGTACAGCATGTGCTCCGAGCTGTTCCAGTCGGGAGCGACGGCAGAGCGATCCACGATCCGGTTGTAATACTTCGATCCAACATCGTCCACGCATTCGATCGTTGGGGTCAGCGCCAGGTACGGCATCTTCAATCCCGGCAAAGGCTGAGTACCATAGCCGAATGCGGTTCCCAACGCCAAGACGCCGGCGGGCGACTTTCCGTCACCTTCCCTTTTCACCGGCTTGTCTGCCGCGCGAACACTGGCGTCGTCGGTAGCAACGAGGCCGATCCCCCACCCCATGCCGTTTTTACCCACGACAATTGGAATCGGCTCGCCCACCGGGCGCCATGCTTCATGAGCATTGGCGCGCTCGAATCGCTGCAGCCGCCCTTCCACCGCGTCCCAATTCCCAGTCGTCACCACCACCATCTGTGTAGAACGCGCAAAAACGTCGGAGCCGCCACCGACGGCCTGAGCCGGGGCAAACGCACACCCGCCTGCGACAGCTAGAAGACAAACGGGAAAGATCAAAGGTTTCATCAAAAGCAGTGTAAGTCAAAGGCCGCCGAACATCGAGCTTTGGACGGAGCCAGGGATGAATTCGGCTGGGCGGTGGTTGAGAATCCCGCTCACGTTCCCGACTTTCAAGCGTCGTGAAACACTTGAGAAGGGCCCCCGGCCCGATTCGCGTGGATGACGGCGGTCCTGTAGGTGTGGAAATATCCTAGTATGGGGCGTTATTCCGCCGAACTTTCGCGCCACGCCTTGGCCCAATCAATCGCACGGAAGCAAACCAATGGTGAACAGCCTTTGCGGCGAATGCATTCCATTCGTTTGGATCAGATGATCGGCCGCGCAGGAGCCGCGGGTCGCCTGTTGATGAGGCGATGCGCATTCCTGTCTTTGTTCGTCGCAGTGCCGATTCACGGCCAAAGCAACAGCGGCGAGCTGCAGTTGAGAGTCACGGATCCAGTGGGCCGCGGCGTCAGAACGGCCGTTCATGTTTCCAGTGATGCCAATCAATATCGCAGCGTGCTGCAAACCGACGCGGCGGGCAGCATCGATATTCAACACTTGCCCTATGGGCTTTATCGGCTTGAAATTGCGCAGCCCGGATTCGCGCAGGCAATGGAAACGCTGGCCATCCGCTCCTCCATCCCCGTCCGGTACAGCGTTCAACTCAAGCTGCCCACCGTGACCCAGCAGGTAGCGGTCAGCGCGCAGAGCACGCTGATCGACCCCGACCAGGCCGGCGCCGTGAGCCAGATCGGCTCCGATGTCATCCAGCACCGGCTCGGTTCCATTCCCGGCCGCTCTTTGCAGGATCTGGTGAATTCGCAGCCCGGCTGGCTCTACGAAGGCAACGCAGTGCTCCACCCTCGTGGGTCCGAGTACCAGACCCAGTTCGTGGTGGACGGCATTCCGCTCACCGACAATCGCTCGCCGAGCTTCGGCCCGGAGATCGAGGCCGACGACGTTCAGTCGATGAGCATCTACACCGCCGGCATTCCCGCCGAATATGGGCGCAAAATGGGCGGCGTAGTTGAGCTGAATACCACCCAAAATCCGCAACCCGGATTCCATGGCGACCTGGTAGCTGCCGGTGGAAGTTTTGGAACCGCCAGCGGCTTCGCCGGCGGGCAGTATACCTGGGCCAAGAACACCGTCGGCGGCAGCGCCAGCGGCAGCATGACGGACCACTATCTCAATCCGGTCGTCCCGCAAAACTACTCCAACACCGGAACCCTGGGCGATTTCTCGGGCCGCTATGAGCGCGACTTCACTCCCAACGACCGGTTCGGCTTGAGCATACGTCACGAACTCTCGCGCTACGACCTTCCCAATGAGCAGGTACAGCAAGCCGCCGGCCAGCGCCAGACGGCCGACAACTTCGAGACCATGGGAACCGCATGGTACGAGCACATCGTCTCGTCCCAGACACTCGCCGATCTCCGCGGAATGGTGCGCGACAACGCCAACGACTTTACCTCAAACCCGCAGTCCACGCCGATCGAGGTCTTCCAGCACAATCGTTTTCGCGAAGACTATTTCAAGGCAAGCGTGACCGCGGACCGGGGCCGGAACGAGTGGAAGTTCGGAATCGAGTCGGACAACACCTTCCTGCACGAAAATTTCAACTACCTCATCACCGATCCAACACAGTTCGATGCCGCCACCCCCCTTACATTCGCCTTCACGGCCGAGCGGCCCGACCTCGAGCAGTCGGCATTCCTCCAGGATCTGATCCGCCGTGGAAACTGGACCATCAACGCAGGCCTGCGCTGGGATCACTATCAGCTCCTTCTCAACAAACAGGCTGTCGGCCCGCGCCTCTCGATTGCGCGCTATTTTCCCTCCGCCGATCTCGTCTTGCACTTTTCCTACGACCGCGTCTTCCAAACGCCATCGTCCGAGAACCTCCTTCTCTCAAGCTCGACCCAGGTCGAATCTCTCGACCCCGCTGTCTTCCTGCGCCTCCCGGTGCAGCCATCCCAGGGAGACTATTACGAGGGCGGACTGACCAAGGCATTCGCCGGCAAAATCAGGCTGGACGCCAACTACTTCCGGCGCTTCCTCGATAACTATGCCGACGACGACCAGATCGACAACACCACCATCAGCTTTCCCATCGCATTCCGCAAAGCCATCATCTACGGCGCCGAAGGCAAAATTGACTTACCCGACTGGCATCGTTTCACAGCGTTCCTGAGCTATTCCTACGAAGTCGGCAATGCATGGAACCCGGTGACCGGCGGCCTGTTTCTTGGAGCCGATGCGACGCAGGCGGAGGAGCAGCTTACCGGGCATTTCCCCGATTCGCAGGACCAGCGCAACACACTGCGCGCGCGGGTTCGCTATCAGGTGCATCCGCGATTCTGGCTCGCAGGCGGAGCCCAATACGACAGCGGACTTCCCTTCGAGTTCGACGGCAATCCAGCCACCGCGCTTGCCGAATACGGTTCCCAGGTATTAGGCCGCATCAACTTTGCGCGCGGAAGGATCTACCCCGCATTCCAGGCGAGTGCATCGATGGGTGCGGTCGTCTATAACTCCGACCGCGTCAACATGAAGCTCCAGGCCGACGGCGAGAACCTGAACAACATTCTCGATGTCATCGACTTCGGCGGCCTGTTCTCCGGCAACGCGATCGGTCCGCCCAGGAGCTTCACGCTGCGCCTCACGACCAGCTTCTGACCGCGCGCCGGTTTTGCTAGGGGCTCCCCGAACCATGCCTGTCTTATCCCAATCCGCGCGTACTTACTAATCCGCCGATACTTTCAGCAACAGCACCCCATGCGGCGGTACCGTTGCTGCATACGAGCCGCCGGCAAACTTCACATCCTGGTGCGCCCAAAGATCGCGCGCTCGTCTGACTGCCCCTTTCAGGTGCAAGTCCTTGGCGTTCACCGTAGCCTGCGCCGCTGCCGACCCGAGATTCACCACACCCACGGCAACACTGCCGCCGGCCAGCGGCTTGACCCATGTCTCAAGGTCGCCGTTCTTCTCCGGCGCTGCCTGCTTGCCCAGCGAATCCTGGTCGATCGCGATCACTTCCTTGTTCATCAGGATGCCTTTGGTCGCCGCAGTCATATTGCGTACATCGTTGCCGGCCAGCAGCGGCGCCGCCGTTAGCGCCCACAGGCTCATGTGTGTACGGTACTCATCGTCGCTCATGTGCCCGTTGCCGATCTCCAGCATATCCGGATCGTTCCAGTGACCGCTGCCCGCATAGGGCGCCGTCGGCGCCTGCTGTTCGATGTTTCCCATCATGCTCGACCACTCGTCGCGAATATCGCCGGTAGTGCGCCACAGGTTTCCGCCCACATCCCCACCCCACTTCTCCACGTGCCCCCTTCCGTATTCGCAAAGACTGTAGACAATCGGCCGCCCAGTAGCCTGCAGTGCATCGCCCATCTTCTGGTACACGGCCTGCAGTTGGTCGTCTTTATAAATCATCCCCGCGCTGCACCAGTCATACTTCAGATAGTCGATACCCCACGCGGCATATGTCTTGGCATCCTGCTCCTCGTGTCCATAACTCGCCGGATAATCGGCGCAAGTCCTCGGCCCCGGACCGGAATAGATTCCCAGCTTCAACCCCTTCGAATGCACATAATCGGCCAGCGCCTTCATGTCGGGAAACTTGTGGTTCGCCTGCAGGTCTCCCTGCGCATCGCGCACGCCCTGCCACGTGTCGTCGATGTTCACATAGATATAGCCCGCATCGCGCATGCCGCTGGACACCATTGCGTCGGCAATGGTTCGTACCGTCTGGTCGTCGACTTTGCCGGCGAACAGATTCCAGCTATTCCAACCCATCGGCGGAGTCTTGGCCAATCCGTTGTAAGGCACATTATGCAGAGCAGGCGGTTCAATATACGCGACGGTCGGCAAGTCGTCGGACGGCGTGGCCGGTTTTGCTACCCATGCGCGGCGCCCGATCGTTCCTCGCAATTCGCCACCGGCCAAATCTCCAGTGATGAACGGCCTCGTGTTACTCCGCGGCCCGAACAGCTCAAAATGATTTCCCGCCGCTGTGCCTGTCACGTCCACTGAATATCCCAGGGTCTTCATCGTGCCGCTCAGCTGATTGCCGCTTTGTTTCAACTCAAGGATGTATTTCTCCTGTTCGCCATTGTCCAGCGTTCTTCCCGTCGCCATCCATCGGCCGGCCAGGTGATTGCCGCAGCCGGTCATCGCCATCGCAGTCAGGCAAAGCGCCAACCGCGCAAATTTCCTGGTCGCGGCAAACACGCTCCCAGTCTCCCCCATTGCCACACGCTTCATCTCTGGTCCCTCCCTGCGAGCAGCGTTGCCCAACCGCTCCACCTGAATGCGGCAGACGCTGTCTTGCATCTGCGCTTCAACAGCGTCCTGAATTGTATACGATTACATTCAGCATGCGCCGCCCCAATTTTCATTCCGCCGCCGCGGTCTATTGCGCCTTCTCCCCTGCGCATTCGGGCCGCTATAATCGTTGCCAGCTATGCTTTTCCCGCGACGGCGCTTCCTCGGGTCCTCACTCTTTGCGCTCGGCGGCGCCCTGGCAGACGCACTTGCAGCGCCGCTTTGGAAATGGCAATCGCCCCTCGTCGTTGAGGCTGCCAAATCGGATCCCGCACTGCCCGGCGTTCAATTCGTGGATGTGGCTCAGCAAGCCGGCCTGAACATTCCCAACGTCTGGGGTGGCATCGATCATAAGCGATCCATCATCGAAACCAAGGGAAGCGGCCTCGCCTTCTTCGATTACGACAATGACGGATGGATCGACATCTATCTCACCAACGGGAACCGGCTCGATGCACACTGGCCGCCCGGCAAAGAACCGACATCGCACTTATATAAAAACAACCGCGACGGAACGTTTACCGATGTCACGGAGAAATCCGGCCTCGCTCGCACCGGATGGCAGACCGGCGTCTGCGTAGGCGACTACGACAACGACGGTCGGGATGACTTATTCTGCTGCTTCTGGGGTCATAACATCCTCTTTCGCAACAACGGCAACGGCACTTTCACCGACGTCACAGAGAAGGCCGGTCTCTATCAGGAACAAATCCGCTGGGGTGCGGGCTGTACCTTCCTCGACTATGATCGCGACGGCCATCTCGACCTTTTTGTTTGTAACTACATAAAACTCGACCCCGACAAAATACCCTCCCCTACCGATACGACCTACTGTCAATGGAAAGGCGTTCCTATCATGTGCGGCCCGCGCGGCATGCCGGGTGACACAAACATTCTCTACCATAACAATGGCGATGGCACATTCACCGATGCCTCGGAAAAATCCGGCATTCTGAAGCCGGGGCCCAGGTACTCGATTACCGCCGTATCTTACGATTTCGACAACGACGGATGGCCCGACATCTATATCGCGGTCGACTCCGAACCCAGCATCCTCTTCAAGAACAATCACGACGGAACATTTACCGACATCGCCGTGATGGCCGGCTGCGCCTACAACGATGACGGCCACGAACAAGCCGGAATGGGCGTCGCGGTAGCCGATTACGACTCCGACGGATGGTTCGACATTTTCAAGACCAACTTTGCCGACGATACCTGCAACCTCTATCACAACAACGGCGACGGGACGTTCAGCGATGTCTCCTTTGCTGCCGGTATTGGCGTAAACAACAGATATGTCGCGTGGGGCTGCGGCTTCATCGACTACGACAACGACGGTTGGCCCGATATCGTCCAGATCAACGGTCACGTTTATCCGGAGGTCGATAAATACAACTTCGGAGAAACCTTCAAAAATCCGCGCCTCGTGTACAGGAACCTAGGCGATGGCCGATTCAAAGACGTTTCCGCCGAGATGGGGCCCGGCATTAACGAGCGCTTTTCCAGCCGCGGCGCCGCGTTCGGTGACTATAACAACAACGGCAACATGGATGCGCTGGTCTTGAACCTGAACGATCCTCCCTCGCTTCTTCGCAATGATGGCGGTAACAGGCAGAATTGGATCAAGATCAAGTTAGTAGGAACTAAATGCAATCGTACCGCCATCGGCGCGCGGGTGCGGGTGATTACCGGCAAGCACATTCAGATGGACGAGGTTCACAGCGGCACGAGCGTGATGTCGCAAAGCGATCTGCGCCTTCACTTTGGCCTCGCCAAAGTAGACGCCATCGATGCCATCGAAGTTAAATGGCCAACGACTCAAAAGGTCGAGACATTCAAGGAAGTCAAGGTCAACCAGATTTTGACCATTCGCGAAGGCGCCGGAATCGTCGGATCCTTCAAGCCGAAACCTGGATAATCGCATAACTCGCAGGCCGCTACTTCGGAGGCATATCGTTTGTCTGCCCCGGCGCGGAAATCAGAAACTGCTTAATCCCCCGCCGCTGTCGCTCAACTTCTTCAGCTTGTTCTTTCTCGATCTGATCGTGCAGCGCAAACTCCGCCTTCGCCTTCGCCGGCTGGCCGACGCGGTCGTAGGCTATGCCCAGCCGGTAATGAGCCTCGCCGAACTGCGGGTTAGCTGCAATCGCCTTCTTATAAAAGTCGATTGCAGCTCCCGGATTGTGATCGGATGCGGCGAGAATGCCAAGCTGCAGGTAGGCGTCTCCGCATTTCGTGTCGATCGTCACCGCTTTCGTAAGTAACATTTTTGCTTGTTTGATTGCATGAGGGTCAGCAGGGCTTCCCTCGTTTTTTAGCACCGCCATCGCATAGAGGTAATTGGCCAGCGAGTTTTCCGGCTGCTCTTCGGCGAATCGCGCCAGCCTCTTCTCGATGCACGTCAATGGGTCGGGCGCGGCGACCTGGATCTTGCCCATGAAGATATAAGGTTCCGGATCTTTCGGATTCAGATCCGATGCGTCGCACAGTCGCTGCGCCGCTTCATCGTACCGCGCTCCGGCAAACAAGGCCGCTCCCAGCCCTGTCATCACTCGCGCCGATCTCGGATACTCCCGTACGCCTTTCTCAAAGACTTCCTGCGCCTGCCAGATAGCGCGATGGAGCAGTAACTCGGAACCCCATTCGAAATAGTTCGTCTCGCTCGGGTCCAAATGCACGGCTTCTTCGAATTCGTTTACCGCGCTCAACGGATCGCCTCGCGTTTCGTCGACTTCGCCCGCCTCCCGATGCATGTCCGCGTTCCGCTGATTCGCATCACCCGTCGCCGCGCGGGCACTTTCTTCCGGCTTCAGCCTCAAAGTCTCGCGAGAGAGAGCCTCGCTGGTACGCAAGCTGGAATCGGACCCGTGTCCGCCGACAGCCGTCCAATCCGTAACTCCTGCGACCGAAAAGTTGGGCTCGTCGGAATACTCCATTCCTTGCGCCGATAATTTTGCCGGCCCGTTGGCCCTCGATGGAATCGACCCCTCATCAGCCAGCGTAAGGTCGACCTTTTCTTTAACTCCCTTGGCTAATGCAGCAACCGTAGCCACGGGGCTACGCAGCCCGGACTTTGTTGCATCGAGCGTATAATTCCCCACCTGGAGCGCCGCAAACTCATATACACCCGAAGCATCGGTCACTGATTCCGCGACGCCTCCGTCACCTTCGAGTTTCACCGTAGCGCCGATCACCGGATTCCCGTGCGCGTCGAGCACAGACCCGTAAATTGTAACTCCGTCGGACGCCGTGGCAAGCTCCTGTGCATGGCCACCCGAGATCGAAAGGAGCAACGCCGCAATTAGCGTCAAGGTCCCGCAATCAGAGCACACTCGCTTGCTCTTCCGCAACGCGATCGAGTTATATTTGCCATTCACAATGCAACTCGACTTAGTTCATGCCATCTGCAAATGGTTTATCCTGCATCTGCACTTTTGGTTTCCGCGTCTCGCGTCATCAATGAGAGCTATGGCTTGGGAGTCACAGCGTCGGCAACCGGCCGCGTGCTTTCGGATCGGGCCGGCTCGTCGATAGTAACTTGCCGGTCGCCATTGACATCGGCTAACACTTGCTGGATCCCACTGGGCCATCTAATCTCGATCCGCTTGACCGTCCGCTCGATTCCCAGCCCAAAGTGCAACCGCGGATCGCTCGCGGAAAGATAGCCGCCCGAAGTGGTTACGATACCCCACTGATCTCCCAGTGCCGTAACAACCTTAACCTGAGCGCCAATTCCATCGCGATTGCTCTTGTGGCCGATAAGCCGAAGCGTAACCCAGTGATTTGCTGTTTCAGTTACATTGTGTAGAACATGCGCCGCTCCGCCGTTTGTTGAAACCACCGCGTCAATGCGTCCATCGTTGTCAAGATCGCCGATGGCCATGCCCCTGCCGACCCACGCGTCGTGGAAAATCTCCGACGAGATCCCCGAGACATCCACAAACTTCTTGCCGGTGTTGCGCAGCAGCATCATCGGCTCCTTGTAATGAAGCTGCGGAAAGCTCTTTTCGATCGTATCCAGATCGTGTCCTTGAGCAATCAGCAGATCCTTCAAGCCGTCGTTATCGTAATCCATGAACCGCGCGCTCCAACCGGAGTGAAGCCTTGTTATCTCGCCTACCCCCGAAGTAAAGCTTGCGTAATTGAAGGTGCCGTCTCCCGCATTCGTATAGAGCGCATATCGCTGGTTGGCCAGGTCGGTAATCACGAGGTCGGGCCAGCCGTCGTTGTTGTAGTCGTCGAAATCCACGCCCATTCCCGCATAGGTCTGACCCTCGGCGTTGACGGCTACTCCGCTCTCCAGTCCCACTTCTTCAAAAGTGCCATCCTTCTTCTGATGGAAAAGAAACTCCTGCATGGAGTCGTTGGCCACGAAGAGATCGATTCGCCCATCCTGATCGTAGTCCGCAATGGCAATACCCAGCGCCTTGGCCGGCTTGTCGAGTCCGAGTTTGTGCGCACATTCGGTAAAGTGGCCATTTCCGTCATTGTGATAGACGAGCATTGAGATCCCCTGAAATACGTCAGGGTGGCAATAACCCCGATAACCCTCGCGGTGCTCGCCGCACCATATATCGTCCCAATCCCACTTCACGTAGCGTTCTACAACCAGATCGAGCAATCCGTCATTATCTAAATCGACCCAGGTTGCCGAGCTCGACCATCCGCTGCCTCCCACTCCGGCCGAATCTGTTACATCGGTGAAGACACAGTTCCCGTTATTATGATACAGACGGTTGCCTCCGTAGCCCGTCACATATAAGTCCTCGTCCCCATCGTTGTCATAATCTCCCACGGCCACTCCCATACCGTATCCCACGCCCTGCAGCCCGGCCTTTTCCGTAATGTCCTCGAACGTTCCATCCGCCCTCTGGTGATACAAGCGATTCCAATACTCCGGTCCGGTCTTTTTGGGGATGAATCCCTTGGGGGTAGGATCGGTAAATGGCGCGCCATTTACGAGAAAGATGTCCAGTCGTCCGTCATTATCGCAGTCGAACAGCGCCACGCCCGAACCCATCGTTTCGAGAAGATACTTCCGCGATGTATGCGGAGCCTGGTGATGGAATTTGATTCCCACCTTCTCGGTGATGTCGACAAAATGCGCCGGCACCAGACCGGTCTCGGCCGCTTCCTGCCCGGAAGCGCTCTGATTTATCCCGGAGGTCTGTGCCGGCGAAGACGGGACAGCCATCCATCCCAATAAAAACGTGAACAAAATTGTAAGTTGACTTCCTGCGCCCTTTTTGGCGAACATTCTATTCACTTCTCCGTCGCAGGGGCCCGACTCTCAATTCCCAAAACGTATTCATGGAAGATTCAACTCACAGTAAGCGAAATCAGCTCCCCAAGATCCAGCGCTGAGCTCGATTGTGTGCCCCTGGGCAGCGTCGGACCGATGGATAGCGCCTGGCCGTGACCCTCGAACCAGACGAGGAACGCGGATTGGTCTGATCCCGCAAGACGTTGCTGGTTAATCCAATGATAGTATGCGCCCATGTCTGCATCGATCAAGGAGCCGACGGGATCGGGTTCAATGTTACCCCGGCCGCCGGACAGAAGCTCATTCATCGGCTTTTGCCGTTGCCGCGGCGCGAATCGCACCAGCAAGGTCAGCGGCTGCGCGCGCCGCAACGCTTCGCGCGCCGCCCATTGGGCAAATGTGGTGCTGAAGATCTGGGTGCCAGAGCCCTCCGTAAACAGTTTGACCTGAAATCTATCCAAGACCGGATCCGCTTCCTTTTCCTTTCCAAGATCCGAGGGCAATAGCCGGGCAAGGTTTGTGCGCAATTCTTCAGGACCCATCCCGGGCCGAGCGATTTCCGTTTGCATGTATTTCAAAAGCGCAGTGCGAGTGGGTTCAAGCGCATCATACGATACACAAGTCAGCAGAGGACTGTGCTCGGCCTCCCGGCCTCCATCGACATACCAATGGCCATAGGGCGCGGGATGTGCTTTGGCCCGCGCTTCGACTCCGCTCAAAAGCAGCTCAAGTCCCCTCTCCGCCTTTACATTTTCAAAGTAAGTGCCATGTGCGCGCAGGTTGCGAAACAGCGGCCGGTCATAGGACGCCACTTCTTGCCCGATTACCGCGATCCCGAGCCTGCGGACAGGAAGAGGCGCCGCCGGAGTCGCGGCGCGCAATCGATCCCCGTAATCCGTTGCCGCGTTGCGAAAGGCGTCGAGCTGGCCGGTGCTCCACAGATATGCCGACTCCTGCTCGACAAACTGGGCGGGACGATTGACCCAGTCAAACCGCTCCAGATCCGAAGACAGAGTTACCCGGGAAAATGGACGGAACCAATCATCGTTTTGCGGCTGCGTAAGTGAGCTCAGGCTGGCGAGCTCCTTTTCGATTGCCGTGCGCTCGGCCGGGAACTTGAAGTCGTATTCGATCAGCTCGCGCAGTAACCCTGGAAGAAAACTGAGCGGAAGTCGCTGCAAGGCGGACAAGTTGGACAGGGCCAGCTTTTTCGCCAAAGGTGGATAGGTAGCAAATTGGTCGGATTGTAGATTGCGCTGCAACATAGGATCTACACTAACTCCGCGATAGGTTTGCCTTGCGACTCCGCCGGCGAGAACCCCAGCATCGCTCCCAGGCTGGGCACCAGATCGATCGACTGCACGGGCCGGTCGTAGACCACGCCCTGGCGAATGCCGGCGCCGAGGGCCATCATCCAGGTGGTGCGCGAAGCAGCGTCGCCCGTTCGATGGTGCTGAAACCCGTTTCCTCCGGCGTCCTGGTCGGCATCGCGGCCGAAATCCGGCAAAATCAGCATCGTCGTGTTGCCCGCGTATTCCGGATCGCTTTCCACCGCCTTCCAAAGCTCGGCACAGAGCCGGTCGGTCCGCTGAATGCCCTCAATATAGAGCGAATAAGCGCCGGAATGCGCGACATCGATGTCGTGCATGGTGATCCAAAGCAGGCTGGGCGACTCTTGCTGCATGAGCCGCTTCGCAATATAGACCGATAACTCGTCGGGGCTCGACAAGGTCAACGCGTGCGCCTTGAAGTCATCCACTGAGAGCCGCAAAATCGCTTCAAGCTGCTGTAACTCGAACTCTCCGCCTGCAAGCTGCGGGGTGTAAAGTGGATTCTCGTAGTTATCGCGGAGCAGGTGTGCGAAATCAGTCGCCGATCCGGAGGCGGCAGCCCCAAGCAGATGCTTCGGCAAAACAACTCTCGCGCCGAGGCCGGGCCCGTAAGAGCGGCAATCGCTTTCGCCGATGCGATTGAAGCCGTTGCTGGGCGCAACCACCCATGCGTCGGACGATGGCCGCCTCAGATCTTTGCGGAAGTACTCGAAGACAGTGGGATGACCGGGAGGAACCGCGGAGAAGTTATTGAGGGTTTCATAAACTCCTGTAGCGAGGCTGGCCGTCGCCACATAATGGCCGAGTATTCCGCGGTTTGAAACCTGCGTGAAGAAACTCGATTGCGGCGCCAGTTCGTGAAGAAGGTGTGGAATATTCTCCTGCCCTTCAGGCGAAAAGGTCTCCTGGTCGCGCGCGCCTCCGCCAAACGTAATGACGATTGCCTTGCGTTTTTTGCGGGACGCCTCGCCGCGCACGAGGGGGCTCGCGCCCAGAAGCGCCGTTCCCACGGCAACTCCGGCCGCGCCGCGCAGGAATTCGCGCCGGCTGCGACCGAGACGCGCGGCCAGCTCGTGTGGATTGTGCCTCATGCCAGCCACAGCACTTCGTGCAATCGCGGTGCTCGACGATTGATCCATGAATTTCAAGTCATCCCCATACGCCTAAAGTCATGCGTTCTGTGAGCGCCACGTCGACGCGGTCGAGCTATATACGTCAGGGCTTGTTACCGGGCGCGCTCTTTGCGGAGTAAACGAATTGCTGAACCTCGGCACGCTCCTTATCGACTTCTGCTAAGTGCTCGGCTCGCAGCTTCTGGTAAGTCGCGAACTCGGCTTCGGCGCGGTCTTTCTGTCCCACATGAACAAAATCCGTTCCCAAACGGTAATGAGCATCGGGCAGATTCGGATCGAGCTCGAGCGCGCGTTGAAGCTCGGGAATGGATTTCACATAGTCATGCTCGTCCGTGTAAAGGCTCCCTAACTGCAAATGCGATTCTGGAAGCTTCTCATCGAGGGCGATAGACTTTTCGAGCAGCGACTCGATCGTCTTGACGTCGAGACTTGCATCTTCCGCGCGCTTGCCCTTCCACAAGCTCATGGCGAAGTAATACTGCGCCAGCGCATTGCCGGGTTCAAGCCCGGCATATCGTCGGAATCTCTCAATGACTTCGTCAGCCTGCTTGGGAGAGCTGTCGTAAGCCCTGGAGAGAAACCGATAGCAGCGCGCATCGGACGGAGCGAGGTCGGCCGCAGTGAGCAGCGCCTTCACCGCATCCTCGTACAGCCCTCGCGCGTAGAGCGCCATGCCGAGCCCTATCTGCAGCCGCGGCGAATTTGGATAGCGCTGCGATGCGGCGCGAAACACCTCTATGGCAGGATCATAGGTTCTATGGAGAAGAAGCTCGCTTCCCCAATTAAAGAGATTGTCTTCGCCAGGATCCATGTGAGCCGCAGTTTCCAGCTCGTTTGCGGCGGCAACGAACTTGCCATCTTTCTCTTCCACCTCGCCGAGCAGGCTGTGCAACTCCCCTGTATTCTTCTTTTGGAGCAGTTGCCCGATCTCAAGCCGCGCATCGGCGAGCCGCCCGGTGAGCAAGTCGGCCTGCGCGAGATCGTATCCATTGTCGTAAGAAGACGGGTCGATCTGCTGTGCCTTTTCAAGAAGCGGCTGAGCGTCGGCGATCCTTCCGGACTGAATATAGTACTCGGCCAGATTGTGATTGGCGCTGAAATTTCCCGGTTCCAGCTCCAGCGCCTTCTTGAATTGTTCTCCTGCCGATTGTGTGTTTCCCGCGCGAGTCAGACTCGCCGCCAGATTAGTTCGCGCCTCCGCCGAATCCGGCTTCAGACGAACCGCGGCCTGAAGCTGCTCGATGGCCTTTGCGTCCTGCGAAAGCGAAGCATAGACCATTCCTAGAAGCTCATGGACCTCAAAGCTATTTGGAGTGTGCGGCAACAGCTTTTCGAGCTGGGCCGCTGCCTCGGGGTATTTTCCCGCGTCGTATTGCGCCACGGCGGACTGGAATTGGCGGTTCAGGTCCTGTTCGTCTTCGGCGGCGGCTACGCAGACGCAGGCCAGCGAGGAACAAAGAATCGCCAACCATAGCCGGCCCACGATCCACCTCCTTGACCGCCGTGCGAGCAAGAAAATCCCAAAAAAAGAAAACCCCGGAAAAGCACCCGGCAGGGGCGCATTTTCCGGGGTGTAATCATCATACCTCAGAAGAACAGTTTCAAAGCGAACTGTATCTGGCGCGGATCGTATGGATTGTCGCGCGTCGAACCGATTTCGCCGAATGTTGTGCTGTTATAGCTGCCCGAGCCGCTGATCGACACCACGCCGTTGCCGCCGAAGTTCGGCGCGTTGAAGTTCGGGTGGTTGAGGATGTTGAAGAATTCAGCCCTGAACTGCGCCGACCAGCGTTCGTTAATCTTCAGCGCCTTGAACGCGGAGAAGTCCAATCGATGGAAGCCTGGCGTAGGAATCTGTCCCGGTCTGCCACCGAGAGCCGCGGCGCCCGTCAACGGGAGGCAACCTGTCGGCGTGGCCGGAGAAACGCCCAGTTCGCAGGGCTGATTGAACGCCGCCGCATTGCCGATCCAGTTTAGCTGCCCATTGGAGTCTTTGTGCAATCCAAGTTTCGGATCCCCGACGAGAATGTCGTTGCAGCCCGAGCCCGCGGCAGTGCCGTCAACGCAGCCGAAGTTGAGCGGCTGTCCGCCCTGCAGGGTCGTGATCCAGTTGACGGACCACCCACCGACAATGCGGTCGGCAAACGGGCTCGCATTGCTCATCAACTGCTTTCCGGTGCCAAATGGCAGCTCATACCCACCGCTGAAGTGGTAGACGTTGCGGATGTCGAAATCCGCCAGCCCCCAGTCGAAGGGGAGGCCGAGACCGGGTATATCAATACCGCGCGAACTACCCGTATTTCCGCCGTTCAGCAGGTCGCCCGCATCGGACAACGTCTTGGAGAAGGTGTACGTCATCAGGTAGCTCAGGCCCTTCCAGTACTGCTGCTCCAGCGTCACCTGCAGGCCGTTGTAGTCGCTTCGCCCGATGGTCGTCTGGTAGCTCATACCGTGCGAAAAGTCCGGCCATGGCACCGCATTCGTGGTGCTGGCCGTCGCCGGCAGAATCGCCGTCACGTTGTTCGAACCGACACCCACCTGCAGATCCTGCGCTTGTGTAAACACATACGCAGTTGTCAACGACATGGTGTTGGTGATCGAGTATTGCACGGTCAGGTTCGCGCCCAGGTCGCGCGGCGTAACCCAGTTGAACGCAGCGCCTTGCAGTCCCAGACCCTCGGCGTTCACATCGGACGGAGAAAAGGCCACGCACGACAGTCCCGACTCCAGCGTGTACGTACCACCCGCGCTGGCCGTGGCGCACCCCTTCCACGGGGTCTTGTAGCCGATCGGCTCGACATCCTGCAGTCCGTTGGGACTATTAGCCGGCACCTGCGCGCCATAAGAGAAGTTGAAGACGAAGGGATAGTTCTCACCGATGTTCGGCCCGTATCCCTGATTCTCGAACGAATTGTAGAAGATGCCAAAACCGCCGCGCACGACGAGCTTTGGCGTTGCCTGAAAGGCGGCGCCGACTCTCGGCGCAAAGTTCGCGTCTTGATTCTGCACGAGCCCGCGCCCGAATTGGTTAGTCTCTTCCAGTTTGATGTTGTCCTTGGCCAGGAGATCGAGGAACCCTTCGCCGGCGAGCGACGGATTGGTACCCGTTGAAGAGAGCGTCCTGTTATCCGCGCCCGTGGCCGGAATGAGGTAGGTAGCCTGGCCGCCGTTCAAGCCGCTCGTGCCACCCTGCCCCGGCGATGGTACAAAGTTCGCCTGCCCGCCGTTGGTCTCCTGGATGGGTCCGAACCAATCCCAGCGCAGCCCGAGATTCAACGTCAACTTTGGCGTCATCTTCCAGTCGTCCTGCAGATATAGCGCCGTGTAGACCTTGTAGTCCTTGGTGACATTGATGTTCGACGCGTTGATCGAGTCCGAGCCGCCGGAGTAGTCGATACCGTTCGCAACCGTCGCCGCCTCCGGCGTCAGCAGGAACTGCCCGATACCCACATTGCCCGACGTTGTATTCGGAACGTCGTCATATTGCCCGTTGTAGTCGAAGTTGCCGCGAGAGAAGGCGGGCTGCAGCGTATTGAACTTGATGTGCTGGTTCTCGATGCCCATCTTGAAGCTGTGCTTGCCCCAGACCCGGGTGAAGTCGTCAGTCAACTGAACGGTCTGGCTCAACTCGTCGGAAGGCAAAAACGAGTTGCTGCCCAGCGTGAGCATGCCACCGATGTCGTACTCGGGCAAGCCGCCGTTCTCCTCTGCCGTCGGAGGCTGCGGCACACCCTCGATTCCGAACTGCGCTGGGATGCCTATCGCGTCGCCCTCCGGACCGAAACGCGTCGTGTGCAGGTGATTGAACCCGATCCGGGCCACGTTGACCGTTTTGGGGTTGAAGACGTGCGTCCACGCCCCGGCCCACTGGTACGACTTCGCAGTCTGAATGCCGTCCTCGAACGCGCCGCCGTCGGCGATACCGCCGAACGGTCCCGGAATGTACTGCGGATCGTCGACGTAGCTGAACCGCGCAAAGACCTGGTCCTTGTCCGAGGCGTCATAGTCGCCGCGCACGTCGAACGCGTTGCGATGCTCGAACAGGTTCGGGTTCGACGCAAAGTCGTTCGTGATGCTTCCGCTGCTCGTTGCCGCCGGATACAGGTTCAACAGCGAAATCGCATTGGCATCCAGCCTTGCCGCCGGTATCTGGTTCATCTGGGGGCAATTGGAAAGGTCGTAAATCCTTGCTCCGCTGTTCCCGCAGGTGCTCCAACCAAATGGATCGCGAACGTAGCCGGTGGTGGTCGCGGCAATGCCCGTCACCGGATCGACAGCGCCTGACGTGACGGACCGCGTCGTCGCTGGGTCGAAGATTGTGCCCTGTCCAAAGTGCCGGCCCAGGTTGTCGACAAGGGCGTTCGCTGTTGTCGCCCCGCTTGCCGGCTGGTCGGTGAGAATTTCAGTCAGGTTGGTATAGCCCGAGTTTCTCTCCAGCGTAGTCGGCACCGCGCCGGTAAACGTCGTGCCCAGCACGCGACGCAAACCTTCGTAGTCAGCAAACCAGAAGACCTTGTTCTTCAGGATTGGTCCGCCGGCGGCGATGCCGAACTGGTTCTGCTGCAGCGCTCCCTTGGGAATTCCACCGAGATCTTCGAACCAGTCCGCTGCGTCGAGCGCGCGGTTGCGGAAGTACTCCCAGACGTCGCCGTGGAAGCTGTTGGTGCCCGACTTGATCGTTGCATTCAGCACCGCGCCGGCCGAGCGGCCCAGCTGCGCGCTGAAGTCCGACGTCTCCACCTTGAACTCCTGGATCGCGTCCACCGGCGGCAGAACCACAAAGTTCGTACCGTTGAGGAAGTCCACGTTGTCGGAGTTGTTGTCGATGCCGTCGAGAAGGTAGTTATTCTGCGCCGGCCGAAGTCCGTTGGCCGAGAAGGCGCCGCTGGCCGCGTTGCCGCGCGTATCGGCCTGCGGCGTCTGCAAACCCGCGCCGAGTTGCGCCAGGAAGGTAAAGTTGCGACCGTTCAGCGGCAGGCTGTTTACTTCCTGGGTTCCGATCGTCTGGCCAACCGAAGAATCCTCGGTCTGCAGCAGCGGTGGCGCGGTATTCACTTCTACGGTCTCAGTGGTAGCACCCGGCTTGAGCTGGATGTTCACCTGCAAAACCTGCGAGACCGTGACCGTCAGTTTCTGCTGCGTGGTCTTGGAAAAGCCGGCAGCAGCGACCGTGACCGAATAGTGACCGATTCTCACCGGCGAGAAGATGTAATAGCCGCCGCCGTTCGTCCTGGTCTCGAGGGTCAGTCCCACATCCGTATTCAACAGCGTGACCTGCGCGTTGGGAACAACCGCGCCGGTCTGATCTTCGACCGTCCCCGTTATCGTACCCTCGTCCACCTGGCTGAACCCGTGCCGGGTTGAAACCATGAGGAAGCACAAACATGTGATGGTGATGAAGCTGAACTTGCCCAACCGACTGAAGATATTGCGATCACGGCCCATCCGAATAACCTCCATCTTTTCTGCGTTTCCCGCAATTCTTGTCTCTGTCCTGCAGGGGGAAGCCAGATACACCGACGGAATGTGAAAACGGTTACACCGGCCCGGCATGCCTCCCGGCTCACGACGTTGTAAACGGTTACAAGTGTGGCGGAAAAACAGTAGTACAACCGCTGAATCTTTGTCAATCAAAAGTTGTAGACCGCCTGTTTTTTTAAAGCAAATCTAACGCTCATCGCGGTCCCGCGCCTCCGGTTGGCTCCGTCCCGGGCGGGTGCTATCCTGCGGACACGTCGCCGGCCAAGTCGCTTAAGTTATGAGCTCCCATCGGAACAAATCGCGGCTCCTTTCCCGGCGGGAGCTGCTGAAGGGCATAGGTTTCGCGCCGCTCCTCCTTCGCCCGGCGCCCTTCCGTGGATTGCCGGTCTTCTCCGGCCCCCGCGAGCCATCTCCCGATCGGCAACCCGGCATTTCCTTCGCCGACCTCCGCCTGACGCCGCACTATCCTGAAAAGTCGCCCCTCGCCGATCTCCTGCGCCTCGTCCCTCCCGGTTCGGACGCATACATGACGGAGAGGTACGCCTTCGAAATCGAAGCGCTCTTGCGGGGTTGGGGCCGGGCCCTCCAGAATTCACCCCAGGACTTTTCTGCGCTGGCCAGTTTCATCGATCCTTCAATCCAAGCCTTTTCGCCGGTTCCGGTCGGAGAAAAAAAGGTACGCTCGGGTTACGGCATCGACGTCCTGAAGAGGCGGTTCAACGCTGGACCGATGTCGGGCCGGGAACGGTTCCTCGACGGCATGAAGACTTGGCTCGGCCCGGTCTCCCGCATTGAAACCGCCGAATTCGAAATCTACAACATTGAAGAAACCGGCTCTGCTCCGCTCACTGTTCAACTGGAGCTTCGCTATGATCTGGTCGCTGTCCGCCACGATGAGCGCCGGGAAGAGCGCGTAGGTTCCTGGCAAATGGAATGGGCGCGCGACCAGGCCGGCGCGTGGAAGGCGCGCCGGTGGCAGGCCGGCGAAGAGACGCTCAGCATCGCGCACAGCCCAGTCTTTATAGATGTCACCGCGCAGGCGCTCGGCGCCACGGCATCGTACAAGAGCCAGATGCTGCGCGGCGTCGACTACTGGCGCACTGTGCTCGACGGCGCCACCGGCATCGACGTCTACAGCAACAATGGGGTGGCCGCGGGCGACTTCGACAACGACGGATTCGAGGATTTTTACGTCTGCCAGCCCGCCGGCCTGCCCAATCGCCTCTATCGCAATCGCGGCGACGGAACCTTTGAAGACGTAACCGAGCGAGCCGGAGTCGGCGTGCTCGATAACTCGGCATGCGCCCTGTTCGCCGACTTCGACAACAAGGGCCTTCAGGATCTGCTTGTCGTTTGCGGCACCGGCCCGCTGCTCTTCCTCAATCGCGGCGACGGAACCTTCTCGCTCAAGCGCGATGCATTCAAGTTTGCCAGTCCGCCGCAGGGCAGTTTCACCCACGCGGCCGCGGCCGACTACGACCGCGACGGCCGTCTCGATATTTACTTCTGCACCTATATGTATTACCTGGGCCTCGACCAGTATCACTATCCCATTCCCTATTACGACGCCCGCAATGGACCGCCGAATTTGCTATTCCACAACGAAGGCAACGCCACATTTATCGAGACGACTGAAACGGCGGGATTGAACGCCGACAACAATCGCTATAGCTTCGCCTGCGCATGGGGCGACTCCAACGGCAACGGCCTGCCCGACCTCTTCGTCGCCAACGACTTTGGCAGTTCGCAGCTTTACCGCAATAATGGCAACGGGACATTCAAGGTTGTCTCAAAAGGTGCGCACGTCGAAGACGTCGGCGCGGGAATGAGTTGCTGCTGGTGCGACTTCGACAACGACGGCCGCCAGGACGTCTACGTGCCGAGCATGTGGGAAGCGGCCGGCCAGCGCGTTACAGGCCAGAAGCAGTTTCATCCCCAGGCGCCGAAAACCATCCGCGCGCTCTACCAGCGCCACGCGCGCGGCAACGCGCTCTATCGCAACCAGGGCGACGGCACATTCAAAAACATCGGCCGCCAGGCCGGAGTCGACATGGGCCGCTGGTCATGGTCCTCCGATTTCTGGGACTTCGACCACGACGGTTATGCCGACCTCTATATCGCCAATGGCTATATCTCCGCGCCGGATCGAAACGACGTTGCCAGCTTTTTTTGGCGGCAGGTAGTCGCGAAGTCGCCTGAAGACGCCACGCCTTCATTGGCCTATGAGCGTGGCTGGAACGCCATCAATGAATTGATCCGCTCCGACAGCACGTGGCACGGCTACGCAAGAAATGTGATGTTCGCGAACAACCGCGACGGCACCTTCTCGGAGGTGTCCGGCGCCGTGGGATTGGACTTCCTCGAAGACAGCCGCGCTTTTGCCCTCGCCGACATCGACCACGACGGCCGGCTCGAAGTTATCCTCAGAAATCGCAATGCTCCGCAGTTGCGCATTTTGCACAACGCAATGCAGGATCTCGGCAACTCCATTGCATTCCGCCTGCGCGGAAATAAAAGCAATCGCGACGCTATCGGAGCCGCAATCACCGTCGAGACCGAGTCCCTGCGCCAGACAAAATACCTGCAGGCAGGGACCGGATTTCTATCCCAGCACTCCAAGGAGATCTTCTTCGGAATTGGAAAATCCGAGACAGTAGCGCGCATAACCGTTCGCTGGCCAAGCGGGTTATCGCAGCAGTTCGAAAATCTCCCTGCGAATCACCGCATCGAAATCGAAGAGGGCTCGGCCTCGTTCGTAGCCAAACCCTTCGGTCCGCGGCCCGCGATCTACGCGAAAGCGGGACCACAGCCGGAGTTGGAGCCACTGCCTTATCAATCCGAAACATGGCTCGCCGAGCCCCTCAAGTCGCCCGGTTTTTCCCTCCCCGATCTCGCCGGCAAAAAGCGCGATCTTCTTCAGTTGCGCGGAAAGCTTGTGCTCCTTCACTTCTGGTCGGCAAAATCGCCCATCTGCCCAGAGCAACTGGCATCGATTCAGCAGCACCGCGCCGCCATCGCGGCAAACCATCTTGAAGTCCTGGCCGTGAATGTGGACTCTGCGGACGATCGTTCCGCCGCGCAATCCCTTGCGGCCCAGCGGGAATTCTTCTTTCCGGTCTTGTTTGCCACTGAAGAGGTGGCCGGCGTCTATAACATCCTCTACCGCTATCTTTTCGATCGCCGCAGAGATCTTCCCATTCCCGTTTCTTTCCTGCTCGATAAGGATGGAACGATTGTCAAGGTCTATCAGGGCCCGCTCGATATGCAGCACTTGCTCCAGGATGCCGATTCTATTCCGTCCACAGCGGCCGAGCGCACGGCCAAGGCGCTTCCTTTTCGAGGCGATCTCTATCAGGGCGCCTTCCAGCGCAATGACTTCACTTATGGCGTAGCGCTGTTTCAGCACGGTTATCTCGACCAGGCGGAAGAGTCTTTTCAGCAGGTCGTCGCCGCCAGGCCCGACAGTGCCGACGGATTTTATAACCTCGGCACATTGAGCCTGCGAAGAGATGACTTTGAGCAGGCCCGTCAATATCTTCAGCAGGCCTTGAAACTGCGCCCGGATTATCCCGAGGCTTGGAATAACCTCGGCATGATGGCCGCGCAGGGCAATCGCCCCGACGAAGCCATTCAGGATTTCCAGCAGGCATTGCAACTTAGACCCGCCTATGCCGTCGCGCTTTTGAATCTGGGCAATATTTATCGCCGCCAGCATTCGTTTGAAAAGGCCGCGGAGTGCCTGAACCGCGCGCTCCAGCTTCAACCCGGTGATCCCGAAATCGACTACAGCCTGGGAATGCTCTACGCCCAGCAGGATGACACCGCGCGCGCATCGGACTACTTGCAAAAGGCGATCGCACTCCGCCCGGATTATCCTGAAGCTTTGAACAATCTCGGCGTACTCTTCGTCCGGCTGGAAAATTACACCATGGCCGAAGAGCAGTTCAAGACCTGCATCCGGCTCGTTCCGAGCTTCGATCAATCCTATCTCAATCTCGCGCACCTCTACGCGATGAGGAGCGACCGTGAAAGGGCGAGAGCCGTGTTACAGGACTTACTCCGCGTGCAACCCGAGAACCCAGAGGCCAAACACGCACTGGAAGTGCTACAATGACCGAGTTTTCTGGCGCTCGAAAAGGCGTGGCAATGCATGGCCGCTTTTCATATCGGCGTTGGACCGTATTGGCCGGCGATAGGTTCGCTCCGATTGAAAGTCGCTGGATATTACCTCTTCTTTTTTCTTTTTTCTTCATCGCGAATGCACTCTCTACAGGGATTGGACAACAAAAACCTTCCTCGACCACAGACAGCCTGCAGTCGGCGGGAGCCATGGTTCAGCAGGGCCGCCTCGCCGAAGCCGAGACCGAGGTATTGAATGAGCTTCAGCAGCACCCTTCCAACGCAAACGCTTACAACCTGCTTGGCGTTATAGATAGCGAAAAAAAGGACTATGCAAGCGCTCTAACGGCATTTCAGAAAGCTCTGCAGCTAGCCCCAAACTCTGCCGAGATTCATAGCAATCTGGGAAACGCCTATCTCACCGCGAAGAACTTCGATCTCGCCGAGAAGCAATTTCGCACCGTGCTGCGTCTCGAACCTGGAAATCCCAATGGCAATTTCAATCTCGGCGTGCTGCTGTTGGCCAAAGGATTGCCCGCTGAAGCTATTCCGTACTTTCTTCGCGTACGCCCGCAGACCGACGCAACCCGCATCAACCTTGTGCGTGCGTATCTGCGCGCCAAGCGCCCGGCTGAGGCAACAACTCTCGCGGCTGAGCTATCTCGTGAATATGCCAGCGATATCCAGGTCCATATCACCCTCGGGTTACTGCTGGCCTCCGAGGGCCAATACAAGCCCGCTGAGATCGAGCTTGAAAAAGCCGATGTCTTGAAGCCGGAAGACTTTGACATCCTATATTACATGGGTCAGACTTATCTGCGCGACGGACAACTGACAGAGGCGGAGCTTCAACTGAACTCGGCGCTAAGATTGAAGCCCGATTCACCGGAAACTCTCTACTTACTCGCACAGACCTGCAACAACCAATCCCGGCCCCTGGATGCACTGGACCTGCTGGCCCGCGCGCACCGGCTGGCGCCACAGAATACCGACATCGTACTGCTCATGGCACAGATCGCCATCTCGCAAAGATATTTCGAGGACGCAATCCCCTTGCTTGAAACCGGTCTTCAAATCGCTCCGCAGCGTACCGATCTGCGTTCAGAGCTGGGTGAGAGCTATTTCAAGTCGGACAAGGTCGACAAGGCCATTGAAGAGTTCGACAAAGTCGTCGCCGATGAGCCTTCGGCCCACGCATACGCGTATCTCGGCTTATCGCACATCTATCTGGGCCGCTTCGATGACGCCAGGCAGGACTTCCAGAACGGCTTGAAACTCGAGCCTCACAACAACTTCTGCCTGTTCAACCTGGGATATATCGCCGAGCGCCAGGGAAATTCCGCCGAAGCAGAAACGATCTTCGAAAAAGTCCTGATAGTCGATCCCGGCTTTCCCGATGCGCTCCTCGAGTTAGCCAACCTCCGTATCCAGGCCCGTAATTATTCTGAGGCAGCCGAGCTGCTGCGGAGATATATTCGTGTGAGCAAGAACCCGGCAAGCGGATATTACAAACTGGCCTTGGTCGAGCGAAGCCTGCATCGGACCGAGGCTGCGGACAGGGACTTAGCCCAATTCCAGGCCTTGTCGAAAAGTGGCCCCGCTACTTCCTACCTCTACGACAGTTTGTTCGAATATCTCGATAAGCGATCGAAACTTGAGGCTCCCGCCCGCGAACAACTTGACCTCGCCGAAGTCATTGACCAGAACAAGAAACACCCCGATCAACCGGAAATCTTATACTTGCTCGCTGCAGCTTACCTGAAGTCGGGTCAAATGGATGAGGCCAGAAGCACAATCGACCAGCTCGACAAAGCCACCGCCACCGATTATCGCGCTTTGACGGGAACCGGCGTCTTGTTAGCCCGCTATCGTTTATACAGCGATGCCATTTCGCATTTCCAGGCGGCCCTCGGAATCCAGCCGGGAACCGACGACATCGAATTCGACTTGGCGGACGCCTACTTTCGCAAGGGCCAATATCCGCAGGCGCTCGACGCGGCCCGGCAGGTTTCCACGCAGGGCCAGAAGGACGATGCCTATCTTTCTTTGCTTGGCGATATCTATGCGCATCTCGGCGACTCCGCGCGCGCGGAGGAAATCTTTCGTGCCGCCATTTTACGCAATCCCGACAACGACCAGGACTATCTTTCACTCGGGTTACTCGGGCTTCGCGAGAATAACATTGCCGAGGCGAAACAAGTCCTCTCCAAAGGCCAGGCGCGCATCCCGGCCTCGGGCAAAATTCTCTGGGGACTTGGGTTAGTCTCGGCTCTCGAAGGCAACACGGCGGAAGCTTCCATTCAGCTCGAGCGCGCGGTCGATCTGCTGCCGGAGTGGCCCGGAAGCTACTCGACCCTGGGTGTCTTTTACTTTGAAACGGGCCAGGTAGCGAAAGCCAAAGAGGTGCTGGAGCGATTCAAGAACAGCAGCGCGGGCGGCCTTGACGTGAATCGGATCGAGCAGGTTCTCTCTCAGGCTCCCCAGACTTCTTCGTCAGCCAATGAACCCCTGGCGATGGCCGATCGAAAACGATTGCTGCAATTCGCGCTAACACTCGCGGACAGAACTCTCTGAGAAGATCGAAGCGCGACTTATTGCTGAGGAAGATATCTGCGCCAAGCCAAGTTTCCAATCTCTGAAGACATCGCGAACGTTCGCGCCCCGAAACAGCGTCTCACCTGCCATCAGCCATGCGTGCCGAGGTCTGTGCGCCTGGCTTGGCCGCGGAGCTGCGCTTTACCTGCAGGTTATCGAGCGCATAGTCGATAAACCGCGGCTCGAAATGCGGCACTTGCCCCATGAATTTGCACGTGGCTACCACCTGGTCGACGATGAACCGCGGCTGATATGCGGCAAAATCGATGCCTTTGTCGATTTTGATTTTGCGCACGATCGTCTCGAAGATCTCGCTCGTCAGCGGCAATCCCTGGCGCTCGCATTCCTTCTCGAAGATGCGTTGATACAGGTCCAGTGCCGGCGATCCGATTTCGATTTTGTAAGGAAGGCGGCGCAGAAAAGCCGGGTCCATCAGGTCTTCCGGCTCCAGGTTCGTCGAAAAAATCACCAGCTCTTCGAAGGGAATGCTGAAGCTCTTGCCCGTATGCAGCTTGAGAAAATCGATCTTGCTTTCCAGCGGCACAATCCAGCGGTTGAGCAGGTTGGTCGGGCTCACCAGTTGCCGCCCGAAATCGTCGATGAGGAAGCAGCCGCCCAGCGCCTTCACGTGCAGCGGCGCCTCATAGTAGTTGCCCGCCGCATCGTAGCGAAGATCCAGCATCTCCAGCGTCAGCTCGCCGCCCGTGATCACGAATGGCCGCTGGCACGGAACCCAGCGCGCGTCGTACTCCTCGCGCCGCACAAACGAGATTGTTTCGTCCTCGCCCACCTTTGTAGGGCTTAGCGAAACATGAATGCTGGGGTCGTGAATGCGGATGATCTGTCCTTCGACAATTACCGAATACGGCACGTAAATCACATCGTGAAAGACGCTGGCGAAGCGCATCGCCACCGATGTCTTGCCGTTTCCGGGTGGGCCATACAGCAAAATAGCCCGGCCTGAATTCAATGCCGGGCCGGCCTGCTCAAGAATGCTCTGGTCGAACGTGAGATCGCCAATCGCCTTGCGGATGCGCTCCACCGTCACCAGCTCGTTGGTCAGCTTCTGCACATTCACCTGGTCGCTGAATTCATCGATGGTAACCGGAGCGGGGCCGGTGTAGCGCACGCGCTGCAGGGCGTCGATCGTCCACCGCCGGCCCTCTTCGGTGAACGCATAGCTCATATCGAGCAAGCTGTCGGAGTTGCGCGATCCCAGCGTGTGCAGCAGTTGCCGGTCGACCGCCATGCGCACCAGGTCCAGCGCGATCTGCAGCGGCAGCTTGATCGCATCCACATATTGGCGGACGTTCGAGAGGCGGCCGATATAGATGTTCTTCAACAGCAGGGCCATCAGGTCGTTTTCATCGATTCCGGTGGCCGCAATATCCGCGGGCTCGGCCGGAATGCGATGGATGAAGCCATCCAGCACCCGCTGTTCGAGAGCTCCGATGGCCACCAGGTTGTCGCCCAGCCGCCCGCCATGCGCTGCCATGCGCTCGAGCGCCTTCGCCACATCTCCCTCGGTGATCACCTTGGCTCGAATCAGCAGATCGCCCAGTCGCATTTGCGGTCCGATGGTATCCCTCCTGAAAGCGCAATTTTATTTGCGGGAATCATTCGAACGATGATCGTTCGCTTCTCGAACAAGGATAAAGGCCGCACCCCGACACGTCGAGATGACTAACGGGTGCGGTCGCCACCGATGAATTCCTTGTGCAAAGTCAGCGAAAAAGCGAAAGGTCGATCGCCGAACCCATGGCCTTGTAGCCCGCGTCGCCGGGATGCAGATGATCGCCCGAGTCAGCCTGCGGAGAGAAGACCGTGGGATTGCCTGGATCGCGCGTCACCTGGTCGAAATCGATCACGCCGTCGAATGTGCCGCTGGTTCTGATCCACTCGTTCACGTCTTCCCGCATCTTTTCGCCCACATCGGAGAAGTAGCCGGCTCCCTTATAAGGAGTGAGCGTGGCGCCGAACACCTTTATACCGTGCTCATGCGCGCGCGTCACGATCTGCGTCAGCGCGAAGAGAATGTCTTCGGTCGAGATCAGGTCGGAGCGTTCGTGCGGCTGCGCAACACTGCCGATGTCGTTGATTCCTTCAAGCACGATCAGGTACTTTACGCCACCTTGCCCAAGCACGTCGCGATCGAAGCGGCTCAGAGCGTTGGGGCCCGAGCGGTCGTGGAGAAGCCGGTTGCCGCTGATGCCTTCGTTCAAAACCGACAGGTGCGCAGTCTTCCCGTCCGCCTGCAAACGTTCGGCCAGCACATCGGGCCAGCGGCGATTGGCGTCCATGGTCGACTTTGCCCCATCCGTGATCGAATCGCCAAAGGTGACAATGGCAGCAGCCTTCTCAGTGTCCGCGCTGACTTCGATGCCCTTTACAAAACACCACGACTCAATCGTCCGCGCGCCCGTCAGCGCAGTTGCCGCGGTTTCATCTCCTGGCGCGATAAAGTTTATCGACTGCGCATCGTCATGGCAGCTTGTATCGCCGATCGTCTGCTGCGGCAAGTAAACGCTCACAGCAATATCGAACAGCGCGGCAACTTGCAGCGAGACCGGATCGCTGATAACAAACGAATCCGCGGGAATCGTGACCGAAGCGCGTCCCGAGAAGCTCAGCGCGTGGTCGCTACCCGGCTGAATGGCTCCCTGCCCCGCGCTGAGAGCGATGTGCGAGGCGGCAATCGTCAGCGGCCGCGAGCCAAATTCGTTGGTGAGTTCGACCCGCAGTGAAGCTCCGCCCGCGCTGATGCGCACGACATTTCTGTAAGTAGAATCGGCGGGAGACGGCTGCCCGGGATTGATCGGATTATCCATGGGCGCGGCAGCCCACGTACCCACCCAAATTCGACCGACTTCCTGCGAGTGCGCAGAGAATACGAGAAACGCGAGCAGCATCGGCAAAGCGGGTGAAAGCCAAGATTTCATCGTGTCTCCCGTGAATCTCCGATTAGTGTACAGCCCTCGACTCAGCCATCGGGACATCCCGCAAAAACGATTATTCTAAGTGGGATGAACAATCGAATCGCGCGCCGGGATTTCCTGAAGAGCGTGTCAGCCGTCACGCTCGCCGGTGCGAGCGCGTCTCTTGCCGGCGCGGCCGCGTCGACGAGCCCACAGCCGCTCGAGGAGTTCGATTATGGCGACGTGCGCCTCACCGGCGGTCCGCTCAAACGTCAATACGATCGCATCCACGCGGCATATCTCGCTCTAGACAATGACCGCCTTTTAAGGGTCTATCGCCTGCGCGCCGGTTTGCCCGCGCCCGGAGCGGAGATGGGCGGCTGGTACGGCGCTGGCGGTTTCATTCCCGGCCATTCGCTCGGCCAATATATCTCGGGGTTGGCGCGATTCGGCAGCGCCACCGGCGACCCGGACTGCAAAGCCAAGGCCGCAGCGCTGGTCGGTGGCTTTGCGGCAACATTGGGGCCCGGCAGCCGCATCTATGCCGGACCGAATGCGGAAAAAATCTGGCCATGCTACGTTCTCGACAAACACCTGGCCGGACTTATCGACGCGCACCGGCTAGCTGAAGTGACACAGGCGCGGGAGTTACTGTGCCGCGTTTTTCGCGGAGCGCTGCCCTATATTCCCGAGCAGGGACGCGACCGTGCGGGCAAAAAGGACCCGCCATACGACGAGACGTATGTGCTCCCGGAGAACTTATTCTCCGCTTTCGAGATTACCGGCGAACGCGCGATGTTTCGCCGGGCGCAGGCATATCTCCTCGATCGGGAGTTTTTCGATCCGCTGGCTCGCGGCGAAGATGTTTTGCCGGGCCGGCACGCCTACAGCCACGTCATTGCGCTCGGCTCGGCGGCCAAAGCTCGCCTGGTGCTCGGCGACGAAAAGTACCTTCGCGTGATGCAGACTGCTTGGAATCTTCTCACTACGACGCAGCAATACGCCACCGGCGGTTGGGGGCCAAATGAAACCTTTATAACTCCATGCAAGGGCGAGTTATATGCCAGCCTTCATACGACGGAAGATCACTTTGAAACTCCTTGTGGAAGTTATGCCGCAATCAAGCTGGCTCGCTATCTTCTCTGCGCAACCGCCGACGGTCGCTATGGCGACGGGCTGGAGCGCGTTGTCTATAACGCCATACTCGCGGTGAAGCAACCCGACAGCGACGGCGATTACCCTTATTACTCCACTTACAGCGACGACGCGCGCAAAACATATTATGCGAAGAAGTGGCCCTGCTGCTCGGGAACACTGGTTCAGGGCGTCGCAGATTACGTAAAGAACATCTACTTCAAAGCTCCGGACGGAATCGCCGTGAACCTCTACGCGCCCTCAGAGGGTTACTGGATCCGGAATGGCACACCCTTGAAGCTCATTCAGACGACCGATTATCCTCTCGACGACGCGATTACTCTGCGCATCGATTGCGCCGTACCCGTCGACTTTACGCTCCGCCTGCGGATTCCTGCCTGGCTGCGCGGACCAGCGCTCATCAAGGTGAACGGCAAGCCCGCAGCTCCGGACATTAACCGCGGTTTTGCCAAGCTTCGGCGAACGTGGCGGAAAGGAGATACAGTGACCCTGACATTGGAGCAGACCTTCCGCACCGAAGCCATCGACGATCTGCATCCCGATACCGTTGCCGTGCTGCGCGGGCCGCTGGTGTATGTCGAATTGAACCCGCCTTCGGGTTCGTCGCACCTGGCGCCGCTCGCACGGATGCGACCGCTTGCCGGAGCCGATGGAGCCTTTTCGGTAAGCGGCGCAGAACGCGAACGCGTCTTAGTACCAATCTACCTTGTGCGCGACGAGACTTACACGACTTACTTCACAGGCTAGGGAGCTGGAGAATTCTTCGATTTGTTCTCCTCCCGGCCGTTCGCGGCCCGCATTTCGTAATGGCCGGAGCCAACGACGATCTCGATTCCGCTCCCGACCGATCTCGACGAGACAATGCCGACCGTGTCTTTCGCCAATGTTCCGTTCACCTTAACCGCCTGCGGCGACGAGGTCGTCAGTTCGATGGTCGCCGTAGCGTTGGCTGGAATCGCGAAGTCATACACAGTGTCGTCCCGGTCGTGCCTCCAAGCGCTCTCCACGGGTCCCAGCGCCGAGTCATAGCGTACGTGCACCGACTCCAGCTTTGCCGGCACATAGGGACGCAGCACCAGGCGGCGGTCCGCGGGCCTGGTGAAATCGATGTCGATGCCGCCCAACCCGCGATAGAACCACTCTTCCGCGTGGCCGAGCATGAAGTGATCTTGCGAAGACAATGGATTCGCATCCCACGCCTCGGTCAGCGCGGTTGCGCCTTTCGAAAGTTGATATCCGTAGCTGGGCGTATCGGTGCGCTCCAGCATGTCGAGCAGCACATCGGAGCGGCCGCCGTCGAGCAGCGCGTCCACCACGTAGTGATAGCCGATATCGCCGGCGGTCACGTGGTTGCCGTGGGTGCGTATATCGGCAACCAGCGCGTTGAGCACATTCGCGCGCTCATCGTCGGAAACAAGGCCAACCACCAGTGGCATGGCCTGCGCGGTCTGGCTGCCCTTGTCGTAGCGATGGTGCGCGGCATCGAAGAACCGCGCATTGAATGCGCTGCGCACCGCGTCGGCTTGCTTTTTGAACTCCTCGCCGTCTGCGGTCTTGCCCAGCAGCAGAGCGGTGTGCTCCAGAACTTTCAGGCACTGGTAATCGATGGCCGTCGCAGTCACGCCCGACGTTGTGAGCTTTGACACGCCCGGCTCACCGGGCCCGATGTCGTACCAATCGCCCAGCCCGTAAGCAATGATTCCGTCCTTGGCGCGCGACGCGAGATACGCGACATAGAGGCGCATCACGTCGTACTGCGCGGCCAAAAAGTTCAGGTCGCCGTTCTGCTCGTAGAGATACCAGGGCGCAAGCACCGCGGCGCTGCCCCACTCCGGCGAATCGTCGAAGATGCCCCATTGGGGCTGAAAGAGCACATACTGCGGCGCAATCTCGGGCACGCGGCCAACCGGCGAGGGCGGCGCGTTCTTCGCGCGCGCTTGCTGGTCGGGACCTCCGGCCGCCTGCGCATCGGCAATGTTGCGCGCCGTGGCCGCGTAGATCCCGGCATCGTCGAAATCGTAGAGAATCGACGGCGCCATCAGATGCGTCTCCTCGAGCCAGCCCAGCTTTTCGCGATGCGGGCAATCGGTAAACAGGCTCACCGAGTTGTTTTCGATGGCGCGCAGAATCAGCGTGTGAATACGATTGAGCAAATCGTCGGAAGAAGCGAAGTCGCCGACCGGCTTGGACGACGAATGCACGGCCTCTCCGCGCAGTCCCAGAATCTGCGCTCTGCCCGCCGCCGGAGTCAGCGCCGCGCCCTCCACCTGCACGTAACGAAAGCCGTAATAACTGAAGCGCGGATGCCAAGTCTCCGTTCCCGCGCCGCGCAAAGTGTATGAAAACCACTGCGGCGGACCCGAACTCCATTGGGTAACGAAGCCGTCGGCTTTGAGCTCGCCGGGGATCAGCTTGACGACAGCGCCAGCCGGTCCGCGCACGGAGATTTCGGGCCATCCGGCGAAGTTCTGACCAAGGTCATAAACCAGCAGGCCCGGCTTGGGCTGCAGGGGCTGCTTTGGCGTGTACGCGCGGATCACGCGCAGCGGCGGCGCAATCTCCGGCACCAATGTTCCGCCCGGTCCCTGAACCACTGCGGCTGCGTGCCACTGGGAATCGTTGAAGCCGGGGCCATCCCAGCCCATCGGCTCGCGGCGAGCGTCGAAGTCTTCACCGCCATACGTCGACGAAAAGGTGATAGGACCCGGAGTTGTTTTCCAGGTTCCATCGCTGATCACGTCGAGTGTCTTGCCGCCGGCAAACTCGATGTGCAACTGCACAATGCACTTCGGCGGACCGTAGTCGCCGACAAATTTGGTGTAGCGGCCTGGCGTCATGAGCACGCGATACATTCCATTGCCGAGGAGGACGCCAACCGCATTCTCTCCACCCCGCAACTGCGAAGTTACATCGTAAGTGTCGTAATCGATAGTTCTGCGATAGTCAGTCCAGCCGGGCGTGAGTTCATCGTCGCCGACCTTCTTCCCATTGACACGAATCTCATATTGGCCCAGCCCAGTCGAGTAGAGCAGTGCGCGTTTCACGGCCCGATCCAGCGCGAAGCTCTTGCGAAAGATCGGCAGCGGCCCTTTTGGATCGTCGGCGCCGGCATCGATCCATTGCGCACGCCACACCGGCGCCTGTGTCCAATGAGCAGCCGCGCTCCACTCGCTGGGCGTTCCGTTTTCGTCCCACACGCGCACGCGCCATGCGTAATCCCGGCCCGGCTCGAGCGCGGGCCCGGCATAGAGAATCGCCAGATTCGATGCGCTGCGAACCTCACCGCTATCCCAAACCGCGTTGCCGAAATCCGTTTCGCTATCCCTCATCGCGACGGCCTGAATTTGATACGCGCTTTGCCTCACCGCGTGCATCTTCACGTCCGACGCGGTCAGCTTCCACGACAGCTCCGGCCGCACCTCGGCCACCGCCAGCGGCTCGCTTTGGCCGGCACATCGCAGTTGGCCCGGCGCCAGCAGATGCGACCCGGGTGCCGTTCCTGCCGCGCAAAGCATTTGCGAGCAGATCAGCGCCAGTGCCGCGCACGCGAAACGACATTTCGAGCTAAATCCAGGAGCACCATGAAGACAGCCCGCGGTTTTCATTGGTCGGATCACAGTGAAGGTGATAAACCACGAGACCTTGCTGCTGCAATACACAAGAAAGTTATTCTCTGGTATTTTGTTGCCGTGCCCCGGTTTCGACTCTTCCCGTGCTCGGCCATCGCCCTCGCGGCCGCTCTGCTGGTTTCTTGCGCGGTTTCACAGGCCGCGCAGAATGCCGATGCAGTGCGCCGGCAGCTTGCTCTCGTCGACGAAGGCACGCGCGGCGGACCCTTCGAACCGGACTGGGACTCGCTCGGCGCGTATCGTGTGCCCGCGTGGTATCGCGACGCCAAGTTCGGCATCTTCATTCATTGGGGCGTCTTCTCCGTGCCCGCGTTCGGCAACGAGTGGTATCCGCGCAACATGTACCGCCAGGGCTCGGCCGAGTTCAAGCACCATGTTGCGACCTACGGCCCGCAGTCGCAGTTTGGCTATAAGGACTTCATCCCGCTGTTTCGCGCCGAGCGCTTCGATGCCGATGCGTGGGTCGATTTGTTTGCCCGCGCCGGCGCCCGCTACATCGTTCCCGTGGCCGAGCACTGCGACGGATTCGCCATGTACGACTCCGCCATCGACCCGTGGAACGCGGCAAAGATGGGCCCCAGGCGCGACGTTGTCGGCGCGCTCGCGGCCGCCACCCGCAAACGCGGCCTCCACTTCGGCGTAAGCTCGCATCGCGCCGAACACTGGTGGTGGTACGACGAAGGCATGAAGTTCGACTCCGACGTGCGCGATCCACGCTACGCCGTGCTCTACGGTCCGGCCGAGCCGCGAACGCTGCCCGGCGTGACGGAACGGCGCGATCCGGATCCCAATCATCTCGAGACCTGGCTCGCGCCCAATGCCGCGTTCATGGATGACTGGCTGGCGCGCTCGGCCGAACTTGCCGACAAATACCATCCCGATCTGATGTACTTCGACTGGTGGATCGGCCAGCCCGCATTTCAGCCCTATCTGCAGCGCTTCGCCGCTTTCTACTACAACCAGGCGGCGGGGCGTTCGCAGCCCGTGTTGCTGACTTACAAGATGAACGACTTTCCCGAGAACGCGGCGGTGCTCGACGTGGAGCGCGGCAAGCTCGACGCCATCCGCCTGTTGCCCTGGCAGACCGACACTTCGGTCAGCATTCACTCCTGGGGCTATGTGCAGAATGACCAATACCGCGACGCCAAATCGCTGATCGGCGAGCTTGTGGATGTGGTCAGCAAAAACGGCAACCTGCTGCTCAACGTGGGGCCCAAGTCCGACGGCACGATCCCCGACGAGGCGCGGGCAATTTTGTTGCAGATAGGCGCGTGGCTCAAGACCAACGGCGAAGCCATTTACGGCTCGCGGCCGTGGCTGGTCTACGGCGAGGGACCGACCAGGGTAGCAAGCTCCGCGCTCGATACCGACATTCAGCAGTTCACGCCGGAGGATATTCGCTTCACCACGCAGAATGGCGCGCTCTACGCCATTGCGCTGGGCTGGCCCGCGACCGGCGAACTGCACATTCACACGCTCTACGGCGCCGCGCCCTACCTGCCGGGGCCGGTGTGTTCGGTTTCACTGCTGGGCGCGAGCGGCGAATTGACGTGGACGCAGAGGGAAGACGGCCTCCATATCAAGCTGCCGGTCACCATGCCCGACGAGCCGGCGTTTGTGTTTCGCATCCTGGCGAAGAATGGAGAGGAATGCGGTGTATCCCACCCTTGACGCAAAAGGCGCGTCAAGATGGGGCACCCAAGCTTGTGAACTTGCTCGAAGGTGCGCTTCCACAGCCTCAATTGTTGGGATCTTTTCGCGGGTCGGGCTTAGTCCGTTCGGAATATTCGGAAACGGGGTATCGAGCCTTAGTGAGTCGGTCGAAAGCATCTTCTCCAATTGAGCTCTTTAAGTCCATCACAGCTTGGTCAAGAATTTGCGGGCGTTGCGAGTTGAGGGCGTCTCGTCTAGCCGCGAGTTCCACGCTGTAGTGTTCGTGAACTTCGTCATTGAGAATCATGAACTGCCGATTGATCTCGTCGATCCGATGTGACGCGTCGAGGAGGATATCACGCACGATCTGCGCCTCTTCAGCCGATAAGATGCCACGGTATCGTGTCTCCGGCAGCGGTTTCTTGCCCTTTTCGATGGCCTGTTGAGCTCGAATTTCTTCCCAGCGAAGCGCCCCGATCTCTTGGGAACAGACAATTCTTTGCACTTCAAGCTCCTGTTGCTCAGGGGAAAGTTCGGGCACGCGAGAAGATCCTGGGTTCCCTCCATCCTTCGAACTTGGCACTGACGGAGGTGGGTTGCTCATTTGAGCATGAGCACGACTACTCATTGAATAGACCGGGAGCACAAATACTCCAGCTACGGTTATGAAAGCTAATCCAAAGCGCATGATTGTTGGTACTCCCCTCTTGAATGATGGACTTGGCGGGTACCACAATTGTACGTCTCGAAAAAGACCAAGGTATCAGACCATTTCAGGGACAGACGAAGGAATTGTGGCAGGCCAGCGCGGGACCACCACTGCGGCGAGCACATAGAATGCGGCACCCGTGAGCACACAAGTCCCAATGCTGGTCTCCATTGAAACCAGCATCGCCACGAAGCTGCCCAGTGTTCCGGCGGCGCCGTTCAGCGCCCACATCCATGGCAGATTGCGCTCCTGGGAGAGGGCCTTCATCCACCGCAGGCCGATGGGGAAACAGAAACCCATCACGAAGCCGGGGGGAGCGATCAGCAGCAGGCATATCAGCGCCCGTTGCCACAGCAAAGCCGCTGTGTAGGCATGCATAACGGGCAGTACCAGAGAGAAATAAAGAGCCACCAACAGGGCGCCGGCGGCGGGCGGGATGCGGCCCTGCCAGTCGGACTTAACCGGCCAGCGATCGGAAACAAAGCTTCCCACACCGGTCGACAAGATCAAACCGGCCAGAACCACAACCATGGAATAAACGGGGTGGCCGAGAAAGATCGAGAGTTGCTGCATCATGGCCATTTCCACGCACATGAATCCCAGTCCAATCGCGATGAAATAGGCAAGGGCCCCGGCCGGCGCGGAAGAGCTTCCGCTTTGTCGTCGATAGGTCATCCACGCGGGCACGGCGATGCTCGCAATAACCAGAATGATTGCCGCGAGAAAAAATGCCAGCAGAAAAACGAGGGCCAGCAAATAGACCGGGTGCCCCTTGTGAGAAAGGAACCTGGGCAGCGCACGAAGATGGACGGAATTGAAGAAGTACGGAGAGTTGTCGAAGGTCGGCGAGTAATCCTCCCCGTTTGCCTCCTGGAGAGAAGCCATCTCCTCGAGGGTTCCCGACTCAATGATCCGCCTGAGTTCGGGAACGGCGACTGCCTCTCCCGGGAGATAGAGTGGAGTGAATCCCATCTCCCCCGAGATCCGCCTGAGAGACTCAAGATCGCTGGGACTGAAAGGCTGGTTACTGACGAGCAGCGTGGCGACCTGCCCCGATCGAATCAAGGCAAGGTGGGTGGAGGGATCGGCAACGCCTTCGGTCCGGAGCATTGCGTATGCCACAGCGAACAGCCGGTAGGTCTGGACTTGTCTGGGCTCGAAGTACCAACGGCTGAAGGTGATAATGCCGCCGGGTTTCAGGTGGTCGTAGAATATTCGCCAGCCATCGACTGTATAGAGCGAATTCTCGCTCAGTGTCATGGCGCCCGCGCTTGTGGCGGCCCAGGTATCGACGAGCGATGCCTGAATCAGGTCGAAGCGCTCTCCAGAGCGAGTCAGGAAGCTGCGCCCCTCGTCGTTGTGCAACTCAAACCCGGGGATTTTTGAGAATCCGGAGTACCCATCGAGCCGCCGCGAGGTCAAGCGGACAATTGCGCTGTTCACTTCAATGCCGACGATGCGTTTGAAACCGTTGAGGGCGCAGTTGAGCACGTCGCGGCCGCCGCCCACGCCGATAATCGCCGCTGTGCCGCCGTGGCGCAGTTGCGCGGCAATCGTGGTCACGTCATAGCGCAGAAAGGAGACAGCCGTCAGGTCGCCATTGAAGTGAACCATCGGCGTTGACGCGTCGTTGTCAATGTTCAATTCCATTGCCTCGACCTGGAATTTGGGCAAGTACGGGCTCGGTCCCCACATCCGCGGAGGGCCCACTGCGGACCTGTAGATCCGGACCTTGGAAATTGGATTCCAGACTTCGGCAAATATATTGGTGCGCCTGTCGGAAGCTCCCTTTGACCAAATAGGCTGAATGCCGTGCACCGTTAAAGAATTGAGTCCGGCTATCGCTGCCAATGTTGCCGCGGCAATCACGGAGTTCCTGCGAGCGCGGGGCTGCCCGGCGTACACGGCATAAGCGGCGGCGCTCAGAAAAAGAAGGGCCGAGATCGCGAAGATGGCGCTGGGCGCATCGACGATGCTGAGCAATCCCACGGCGCCCAGGCAACCGAATGCCGCGCCGGAAAGATCGACAAAGTATACGCGGCCCATGGGGAAAGGCATCCTGGTGAGGGCAATGCACACGGCCACACCGGAGAAGAAGAAGGGTACGGCGATCACGCTCGAAAACAGCAGGAAGCTGCAAACGGTTTGCAGGGCCAGCGAAATATCCAGGGGGATGGACAGCATGATGAGCAGGCACAGCGGCATCGCAATGGCAGCGGCCAACACCGACTGGTACAGCCGCCGGGGCAGCAATTCCGCGGCGAAGAAAGCCGGGCGCAGTTGAACCATGAGTGCGCCGGCAGTCATGCCGAACATCGCCATCGAGACTGAGACAAAGGCCAGGTAGTACCAGCACATGACGCTCAGAAGGCGGGCTAGGACAACTTCATACATCAATGTGCTTGCGCAAAGCACAAACAGGCCCGCGAAAAACGCACTTTTGGAGCCGGACCTCACGTCCCGGTTTACAACCATCGTTTGCATCCTGTGGATTCTCTTTTCGGCTTCAGAATTCTATAGCTTTCAACCGCCGCACAAGGCCGCCCTGACCCCGCGGCCAGAAGCGGAGACTCTCACAATCTTACATTTCCGTTGCCAGACCCTTGTTGCAAAGCGGCTATTTGGACATCTCGGCTGAGTATCCGGCAAATCGTCAGTTGCTACTTGGGCGACAACTCGGAACAGGCCAGTCTCATCTGGAAGGATCTGTGACAAAAGGTCAGCTTTGGTAAAAACGAGGCGTCGGACCCGAGTGACGGATTTTTCCCAAAATGTCCGCCTCGGGCGATGTGTCGGAGGCAGGGTCGACGGAGTGTCGAATACCAATACATAAAAATGTTGCAAACTGAACTGCCGCGGTGGTATACCTTGGCGGCTGAATCAATCCGCATTGCCACGTAACTCAACGCAACTGCGCCGACCGTGGCGATTGAGCGGAAACACGCGCTGCGGATAACACGTGCATCGGACAAGGAGATGTGCTATGGGCTCGATTCATAAGGGAATTTTGGTTTTGGCGGCGGTTGGCCTGATCGGAGCCGCGGGCTGCAAGCAACAGGCGCCTCAGCAGCAGGCGCCAAAGCAAGAGATTACGCTGGCGGTCAATTGGGACAAGACTACGGTGGTCTCGAAATCGACGCCCACGCTGCAAGTGGTGGTGAATGCGCCGCTGCGGCCGGGGCAGGCGCTGGCCGCGCCCTCGTTCCAGGCGGTGAAGGACCTGGGCGCCGACTACGTGCGCTACGTGCCGTGGCTGCCGTATCCCAAACTGGGCGTGGCCGAGCTCGAGCCGCCCACGCCGCAAAAAACTTCGTGGGATTTCTCCCTCATCGACCCGATGACCAAGGAGCTTATGGACGCGACCGACGGGCACTCGACGGTAATGAACTTCTCCACCATTCCGCAGTGGATGTTCAAGACCGACAAGCCGGTGCCCTATCCCGCCGACCCCGACGAGGTGACGTGGCACTACGAGCAGGGCACTGAACTGCGCGACCCCAGCATGAAGGAGCTGGGCGATTACTACAATCGCCTGGTGAGCTGGTATGTGAAGGGCGGATTCACCGACGAGAACGGCGTGCAGCACAACTCGGGATACCACTACAAGTTTCCCGTGTGGGAGGTGCTGAACGAGGTCGAGTCGGAGCACAACACCACCCCGCAGATGTATACCGCCGAGTACGACGCGATTGTGGATGCCATTCATCGCGCCAGCCCGGAGACCAAGTTCATGGGGATGGCGCTGGCGGACCCCGGTAGTCATCCCGAATTTGTCGAGTACTTTCTCGATCCCAAGCACCACAAGGCGGGCATTCCGATCGATTTCATCTCCTACCACTTCTATGCGTCTCCCACGCCCTCACAGACTGTCGACGACTGGCAATACACGTTCTTCGACCAGGCGGACGGGTTCTTGAATACGGTTCGCTATATCGAAAACATCCGCGAGCGGCTCGCGCCTTCGACTAAGACCGACACCGATGAGCTGGGCGTGATTTTGCCCACCGATAACACTCCCGCGGACAAAGTGGCTCCGCCGGCCGCCTACTGGAACGCGGCCGGGTCGCTCTACGCCTACCTTTATATGCAGCTTTCACGGCTGCAGATCGATGTGATCGGCGAATCGCAGCTTGTCGGCTATCCGACGCAGTTCCCCAGCGTAAGCATGATGGACTGGCAGAACAACAAGCCCAATGCGCGCTACTGGGTGCTCAAGCTGATCAAGGACAACTTCCATGCGGGCGATACGCTCGTGGAGACAAAGCTGGATGGGGCCAACTCGGCGGACGTGGAGGCGCAGGCGTTCATTACGCCGGCCGGCCACAAGCTGCTGCTGGCCAACAAGCGCGACACGGCGATCGATGTGCCGCTGCCCGATGGCGCGGCGTCGGCATTGACCGTGGACGAACAGACCGGCGACGGCCCGGCGCGCAGCGTGCAGCCGGCCAACGGCAAAATCCACCTCGAGCCTTTTGCAGTAACCGTGGTGAGCTGGTGAAATATGACTGCTGAAACTCATTCTGCCGAAGGCGCGCCGTTGAAGAGGTGGGCGTTTATATTGCGGCTCAAGCCCGGCGTGGGCGAAGCCTATGACAAGGCGCATGCGGCGGTGTGGCCGGAGATGCTGGCCATGCTGAAGCACGGGGGCATCAGCGAATACTCCATCTTTCGCCGCGACGAACTGCTGTTTCTCACTTTTCGCGCTGTCGACTTCGAGGCGACCTGGAGCCAGTTCGATGACGATCCCGTAAATCTGCGCTGGCAGGCGGCAATGGCGCCGTATTTTGCGCCGCACGAAGGGTTGCGCGCGGGAGAGCGCTTCCCGATGATGGAAGAAGTGTTTTATATGCCCTAGGAAAACTCTGAATAAGTCGAAGTTCTGAAGGGTACAGGCTTCAGCCCGTACGTAAACCCGGCACAACGGACGGGGCTTTAGCCCCTGAGGGAAAGCAGGCTTCGAAACGTGGGCCTTTTCAGAGCTTCCCTAGATCTGATTGCATAAACGAAGGGTTTGAAAGGGCACGGCTTCAGCCGTGCCGCAAAGGCCGTGGAGAGAATTTAGGCTTCAGCCCCCGAGGGGTCGGGCATTCATGTCGAACCATCGTGCCTTGCGTGTCGGTCTCTGCGGCATCGGCCTCGAAGCCTACTGGCCGCAGTTCGCCGGCTTCGAAGAGCGATTGAAAGGTTGTGTCGCGCAAGTCGCCTCGCGCCTCCAGCGCCCCGGCGTTGAAGTTGTGAATCTTGGTTTGATCGATACGCCGCAGCGCTCCCGCGAAGCCGGCCACCAGTGCCGGCGCGAAGATATCGACGTTCTCTTTCTCTACGTCACGACTTATGCGTTGTCGAATACCGTGCTGCCGCTGGTGCAGCGCGCGAGCGTGCCGGTCATCGTGCTCAATCTGCAGCCCGAGGCGGCGATCGACTACGCGGCCTTCAACAAACTGCAGGACCGGACGGCGATGACCGGCACGTGGCTCGCGTATTGCTCGGCCTGCCCGGTGCCTGAGATCGCCAACGTGATGGCGCGCGCGGGGATCGCGTTTCATCAGGTCACGGGAGTGCTCGACGAAGAAGCCACGTGGCATGAGATCGACGGATGGCTGGCGGCTGCGCAGGTGCGCTCCACGCTGTCCTCTTGCCGGCTGGGGTTAATGGGTCATTATTACAGCGGCATGCTCGACATCATGACCGACGTGACGCTGGTATCGATCGCGTTTGGCACGCACGCCGAGATTGTGGAAGTGGACGAGCTGAGCGCGATGGCCGCCGACGTGAAAGATTCCGAAGTGGACAGGCGCGTCGAAGAGTTTTTTGTGAACTTCCATGTGCAGCCGGACTGCCCTCCGGAAGAGCTGCGCCGGGCCGCGCGGACCTCTGTCGCGCTGGACGCATTCGTCGCGCGCTACGAACTCGACGCCATGGCCTACTACTACAAAGGCTCCGGCGTCGCCGCCAACGAAGACACGATGAGCTCGATCATCCTCGGAACGTCGTTGCTCACCGCGCGGCACATTCCCGTGGCCGGCGAGTACGAAGTGAAGAATGCTATGGCCATGAAGATCATGGATTGCCTGGGCACGGGCGGCTCGTTCACCGAGTACTACGCGATGGACTTCAACGACGACCTGGTGCTCATGGGCCACGACGGCCCGGGCCACATTGCGATCGCGGAAGGCAAGACAAAGGTGCGCCCGCTGCGCGTCTATCACGGCAAGGTGGGACGCGGTTTATCGGTCGAGATGAGCGTGAAATACGGACCAGTCACGCTGCTTTCGGTGGTCGAAGACGCGAGGTCGCGCTTCAAGCTGCTGGTTGCCGAGGGCGAGTGCGTCGCCGGGCCCATTCTCGAAATCGGCAACACCAACAGCCGCTATCGTTTTCCCCTCGGCGCGCGCGGATTTGTGAATGCGTGGAACGCGCAGGGGCCGGCGCACCACTGCGCCGTAGGCGTGGGCCACGTGGCCTCGACGCTCGAAAAGGCCGCTGCGCTCATGGGGATCGGGTTCGCGCGAGTGTGTTGAATTCTTCACTCACCTGCGACCTTGCCGGCCCCGATCACGCCAGGTCACTCGGCCCGCAACGCCTCCATGGGATCGATTGACGCGGCGCGCTGGGCCGGTAGATAGCTGGCGAGCACTGCACACGCGACCAATATGAACGGCACTGCTATATAGGTGACCGGATCGAGCGGACTGACCCCGAACAAAAGCGATTTCATCAGCCGCATTACTCCCGCTGCCGCGCCCAGGCCAACAGCTACGCCGATTCCCGTCAGCATCAATGCGGAGCGCACGAACATCCACCTCAGCTCGCTCTTCTGCGCGCCCAGCGCGAGGCGAATGCCGATTTCGCGCGTGCGCTGCGAAACGGCATAAGAGATCACTCCGTAGATGCCAATGATGCCGAGCACCAGCGCCATCGAGCCCGCGATGGCCAGCATTGCCAGTGTGAACGAAGTGCGCGCCAGCGATTGCTCGTAGGTATCCTGCATGGTGCGCAGCGTGGCCACCGGCAGATTCGCATTCACCGACCATACGGCCTGCTGGACCTCGCCCATGAAGCTCTCCGTGCCGGCGCGATCGCTGCGCACCGCGAAGGTGACCCCGCGCGTGGCGTCAAAAGTACCGGGTCCGTAGAGATCGTGCATCAACGTCGGCCAGTACATGATTGCCGGCGCCGCTTCATTCACGCCATTCTGGTGAACGTCCTGAACCACGCCAACCACCTCGTGCCACGGCATGGGCGGGTACTCGCGAAAGTGCTTGCCCAGCGCAGCCTCCGGCGAGCCCCACAGGTCGCGCGCAAGGCTTTCCGACACGATCCCCACCGGCCTGAGGCCGTAGACATCGGTCCACGTGAAATCGCGTCCCGTTATCATCTTCGTTCCGGCGGTATGAAAATAACCGGGCGATACGTAGTTGTACATGCGCAACGGCGCACCGTTGTTTTCGTAGTCCTTCCCTTCGATATAAATCTCGTCCCAGTTGGGTTCGATGCCTTCGAGCGGCATCTGGCACGCGTAACCGACCGAACTCACTCCGGGAAGCGCCGCGAGCTTGTCGGCGATGCTGTTCTGAATGCGCGTAACCATTTGCGGGTCATGAATCAAAGAATCGGGGATGGCAATGCGCATGGTTTGAAGATGCTCGGGATCGGAGAAACCGGGATCGACATTGCGCATGCGCTCAAAGGTGCGGATCATGAGCACCGCGCTTACCAGCAGCACCAATGCCATGGCTACCTGCGCTACCACCAGCAGATTGCGCGAACTTCCGCGCTCCCGGCTAAGGCTTGCGGTTCGTCCCGCGCCGTGCAGTGCGGGAACCCGTGCGCGCGCATATTTGAGCGTGGGAATCGATCCGAAAAACAACCCGGAAAGCAATGAAAGAACCAGCGTAAACGCAAGCGACAGGCCGTCGAGCGAGATCTCGCTCAAGCGCGGCAAATTGGTCGGACCAATCGCCACCAGCAGCCGCAAACCGCCGTACGCAATTCCCACTCCGGCGGCGCCTCCGATCAATCCGAGCAGCACGCTCTCCAGC
>JBAUBR010000535.1:0-7728 GCA_049676965.1 Occallatibacter sp. | reverse complement strand
ATTTGCAGTCGGAAGAGTGACGGGTGAAGACGAACGAATCCATGAGGGCCTCCCACTTCAGCCGGAGTTTTGCTCGAACGCTGAAATGGGTCAAAAAATCGGGAGGCTTTTTGTCCCTGGTAAAAATTGGGTACAAAACGGTCACAAAAACGACCCGATTTTTAGGCCATGATTGGTAAGTGCAAGAAAATAAAAAACTTAAGTATGGTGGAGGCGGCGGGAGTCGAACCCGTCATCTGCACTGAAAACACTCAAGTTACTGAAACTGAGAATGCCTGAAATTTGCCGAATTCCACGATTGCCTGATTTGCGTACAAATCGCGTACAAAGATTTTCAGGAACTCCCAGAACTCCGAGCAGGTGCTCTTCCGGTCCATTCCAGCGGACGTTCTGAAGTATTCTTTAATTCTTATACATCAATTCCGGGGACGTACGCCTTTGGAAGCGCCGCAGAAGCGAACCGTTCATCCTCAATTTCCACCAAAGGTGGAATATGGACTCACCAAGTTTGGGAAAACGCTCTGTCCGGCGATGAAGACGCTCGTCGATTGGGCGATGACCTTCCCCAAGAACCGCGAAACGTCCCGGTATCAACCGAGGAAGGCTCGAAAAGCCTTTTAGCGTTTTGAGCTTGTGATTAAGGGAACGCCCTGATGACGGCGACCTATTGGGAGATCGGTCGGCGAATCGTCGAATCAGAACAAGGGGGCCAACCACGCGCCGACTACGGCGAACAATTAATAAAGCGATGGCACGCTGTCATTTGAGCGATGCGCACGAGGAGGAACTTGACTCCTGCCGCGCGGCCGGTGACCAGGGCCGGTGGCGGGATGTGGGTGCAGGGAGAAACCAGTACGGGTTCTCTCCACGCGTTTTTTTGCGTAACAAAACGCCGGAGCGCTTACGTGCCCGGCCTTGCGCGCATCAAGCCTCAAGATGAGTAAAGCGTGCACCTCGAGCGTCGGATTCGGGAATTTCTGGCGGGTTCAATTGCTCAAAGCCTCGAGCTTCGCGCCTGCAATCTCTGGCAAAGGGGCAAGAGCTTCATCGTAAAGCGAATTATCAACTTTGACCTGCTTTGAGGCGATTTGTCAGAATGATTTCGGGGTTGTTTAGCCGTGGCGAAGATGATACTTTCCGGGACAGACCCTCCTGGGTACGAGCTCGTATCTCTTCGTGAAGGTGTGGAATTCAGCCTTTACCGTGGCCGGCAAGAAGGCACCGAATCGCCCGTACTTGTAGTGGCTATGACGGCAGAGTATCCGTCGCCTCAGAGTCTCCGGCGGCTGGAACACGAATACTCGTTCGCAGCCGAAGTCGATCCCGCATGGGCAGCCAAGCCTCTGGCGCTCACTCGTCACGAAGGGCGAGCGATCCTCGTACTCAAAGACCCTGGCGGTGACCCTCTGGATCTGATTCTTGAGCGAGGCCACGGACAACCGCTCGATCTGACCCGCGCCCTGCGCATCGCGATTGGCTTGACGACGGCGCTCTGCCAAGTCCATCGGCACGGACTCATACATAAGGACATCAAGCCTGAAAACGTGCTCGTCGACGACGCCGACTGCGTATGGCTTACTGGCTTCGGAGTTGCATCGCGGTTGCCCCGCGAGCTCCAGCCGCCCACACCGCCGGAGATTATTTCCGGCACGCTGGCCTACATGGCACCCGAGCAGACCGGCCGCATGAACCGTTCGGTCGATGCCCGCAGCGATTTTTACTCCCTGGGCGTCACCTTGTATCTGATGCTTACCGGCGCACTGCCATTTGACGCAGCCGACCCCCTGGAATGGGTCCACTGCCACATTGCACGCCGGCCAACACCGCCTCGAGATCGCGCTGCAGTGCCCGAGCCGCTGTCTGCTATATCAATGAAACTCCTTGCCAAGAACGCCGAGGAGCGCTACCAAACGGCCGCAGGCCTGGAAGCCGATCTTCGGCGGTGCCTGACGGAATTTCAGTCGCATTGTCGCATCGACTCATTTGCGCTCGGCGCACACGACTCGTCGGACCGATTGCTGATCCCGGAGAAGCTGTACGGGCGGGAGCGCGAGGTCGATGCTCTGCTTGCGGCTTTCGATCGGGTCGTGGCTCAGGGTAATCCCGAGCTCGTGCTCGTATCCGGTTATTCCGGCGTTGGCAAATCCTCAGTTGTGAACGAGCTGCACAAGGCGCTTGTTCCGCCGCGAGGCCTCTTCGCCGCCGGAAAGTTCGACCAGTACAAAAGGGACATCCCGTATGCGACCCTGGCACAGGCCTTCCAGACCCTAGTCCGGCAGATCCTCGCCAAGAGCCAAGCGGAAATGGACCAATGGCGATATGCCCTTGCGGATGCGGTTGGGCCGAACGGCCATCTGATCGTCAACCTCGTCCCCGAACTCGAACTGATCATCGGGGAACAGCCTCACCTCCCGGATCTGTCGCCACAGGATGCGCAGAACCGTTTTCAGATGGTACTTCTTCGTTTACTGAAGGTGTTTGCACGTAAAGAGCACCCGCTTGCACTGTTCCTCGACGATCTGCAGTGGGTCGATTCGGCGACTCTGGACTTCCTTGAGTACCTGTTTATCCATTCGGGAATTCGCTACCTGCTCGTAATCGGAGCGTATCGGGAAAACGAAGTCAGTCAAGCTCACCCTCTCGCACGAGCATTCGACACAATCCGAGCGGGCGATGTAAAGGTTCAGGAGATAGTCCTGGCGCCTCTTGACGAGGAAAACACCGAGACGCTGGTTGCCGAGGCCCTTCACTGTCAGCGGGAGAGGGCACAGCCACTGGCGCAACTCCTGATGGAAAAGACGGGCGGAAATCCTTTCTTCACTATTAGGTTCTTGACTGCCCTCACCGAGGAGGGGTTGCTTGTCTTCGATACGGGGGGGCAGCTCTGGCGATGGGATACAGAACGCATTCGCGAAAAAAACTACTCGGATAATGTCGTGCACCTAATGACCGACAGGCTGAAGAGTTTACCGACGGCGACCAGGGAAGCCCTGAAGGAGATGGCCTGCCTTGGCAATATCGCTGAAATTCGACTTATGGACCTCATCCGCGGCGAGACGGCAGAAGCTCTGCACGCGACCCTTTGGGAAGCTGTTCACGCTGGAATTGTTTTTCGTTTAGAGAGCGCTTACAAATTCTTACACGACTCGATTCAAGAAGCAGCATACGCTCTGATACCAGAAGAGCTCCGCGCCGAGCGTCACCTTCGAATCGCGCGCCTGCTCGTTGCTAACTTGACGCCTGATGAGTTAAGTGAACGTCTATTCGAAATCGCGAACCAGTTCAATCGAAGTGCCACACTACTGACTGATCCGGCAGAAGCCTCCCAAGTTGCGGCGATTCACCTTCGTGCGGGACGAAGAGCTAAAGCTTCCGGCGCCTACGAATCTGCACATGCTCACCTTATGTCGGCGACGGCCCTCTTGAATGAGTACAACTGGGCCAACCAGTATGATTCCACATTCGAAACCTGGATGGAACGAGCAGAGTGCGAGTTTCTCGTCCGGAACGATGATCAATCCAAAGCAATTCTTGTTGAGTTACTGGAGCGGGCGCGATCAATCGCTGATCAGGCGGCTGTCTATCGGCTCCAAGTCCTTCTCCATATCGTGAGATCGGAAATTGTGGAGGCCGTCGCTTGCGCTCGCCTATGCTTGCATCTGTTCGCAATCGAGATTCCGCAGACGCCAACTCAGAATCAGGTGCAAGTCGAATTCGATGCGCTCCGGCGCACGCTGGGTCCTCGTCAGATTGAGGAACTGGTGGATTTGCCCCTGATGAGGAACCATGAGCTCGAAGCTGCAATGCGAGTGCTTGCGATCGCGGTTGAGCCCTGCTACTTTATCGATCTCAATCAATTCTGTGTCCTTCTCTTCAGGATCACCCTGATGAGCATAGAAAATGGAATCAGCGGTCCAACCGCATACGCTTGCGCTGCACTAGGGGCGATTATGGGCGACGTTTTTCACCGTCATCGTGACGGCTACCGATTCTCTCGCCTCGCCTGCGATCTCGTCGAGAAGTACGGTTTTATCGAGTACCAAGCGAGAGTTTATCTCGCCATGAGCCTCACCGCGCATTGGACTGAGCCGATCGGGGGTGCGATCGAATTCAACCGTCTAGCTTATAAAAGAGCTACCGAGTCTGGTGATCTAACGTTCGCTGCCCATACAAATCATCAATATCTCAAGTGCCTTCTTCTGCGAAACGATTCACTTGACGTCGTGTGGCGCGAATCCGAAAGGGTTCTGGACGCAGCGCGCGACGCCGAATTCCGCGACGCGGAGGACCTGATCTTAAACGAGCAGAGATTCGTAGCCGCAATGCAGGGCCGCACTCTGGCCTTCTCCGCTTCTGGAGACCCGCAAGGCGATGAGGAAGTATATGAAGCCACCCTGACCGACTCCAGAATGCCCCTCATGGTGTGCCTATATTGGACACTCAAGCTGAAAGCGAGATTCTTGTTTGGAGACCTAGCCGGCGCCCTAGAAGCATTACGCAAAGCGAGACGTCTTGTTCGGTCGTTCGTAGCGACAATCGGGCAATTGGACTACTCCTTCTATTCGGCGCTGACTTTAACCGCTCTGTTTGAGTCTGGTTCCGACGAGGAACGATCACAGTGGCGCGAACACCTGGCGGCGCAGCGGGACCAACTGCGCGAATGGGCCGAAACCTATCCGCCGACGTTCGCCGACAAATACACGCTGGTGTTGGCTGAGATCGCCCGCATCGAAGGCCGAGACGTCGACGCAATGGGTTTGTACGAGCAGGCTATTGACCTGACGCGTGAGAACGGCTTCATTCAGAATGAGGCGCTGGCTCATGAGGTGGCCGCGCGGTTCTACGCGGTGCGCGGCGTTGAGACAGTTGCCAGCACCTATCTCCGCCACGCCCGGAACTGCTATGACCGCTGGGGTGCGAAAGGCAAAGTCGCACAGTTCGACGCGCGGCATCCACGCTTGCAGGAAGAGGCCACTCCCGCCTCCTTCACCGCGACAATTGGTACGCCGGTCAGGCAGTTGGACGTGGAGTCCGTAGTCAAGGCCTCACAAGCACTGTCGAGCGAAATTGTGCTGCCCCGGCTGATCGAGGCGCTCATGCGGCTCGCGGTTGAGCATGCAGGGGCCGAACGAGGTCTACTCATCCTTCTCCGAGGCGATGAGCCGCAAATCGAGGCGGAGGTTACCACAGGTCACGAAAGCGTCGCAGTCACAGTGCGGCGGACGGCCGTCACCCCATCCGATCTCCCCCAATCCGCGCTTCATTACGTAATTCGGACTCGGCAGCGGGTTCTGCTTGACGATGCTTCTGTCGGGAACTTGTATTCGGAGGACGAGTATCTGCGCCAGAAGCGCACCAGGTCCGTCCTCTGTTTACCCATCGTCACACAAACGAAGCTTGTTGGCGCACTGTATCTGGAGAACAATTTGACACCGCGCGCCTTCACGTCGGATCGGGTCACAGTTCTGGAGTTGCTGGCTTCGCAAGCCGCGATATCGCTGGAGAATGCTGGACTCTATTCAGACCTCCAACGCGGCGAAGCCTTCCTTGCTGAAGCGCAGAACATAAGCCACACTGGCAGCTTCGGCTGGAATGTTGCCAACGGAGAAATCTACTGGTCCGCGGAAACCTACAATATCTTTGAAAACGACCGATCGGAAAAGCCCACATTGGGGATGATAATGCGACGAATCCATCCCGATGACAGAGACCACGTGCAGAAGACCCTCGACCGGGCGACTGAGGCAAGGGCTGACTTTGATCTTGAGCACCGTTTGCTGATGCCGGACGGTTCAGTCAAGCACCTCCACTCTTTGGCTCGCGCGTTGACGATATCGTCCGGGAACCTTGAATTCGTAGGTGCCGTGACGGATATCACTGCAGCAAAACAGGCGGAAGAGAGGCTGAGGTGGAGCGAAGCGGATTTGCATGAGGCGCAGAGGATGAGCCGCACAGGTAGCTGGAGACTTGATGTTTCATCGGGGACAGTCACGGCCTCACCGCAAATGTTTCGACTATACGGCGTCAAACCTGATGAGGATACGTCCAACTTTCAATTGTGGTTTGGCAGAAGTCATCCTGAAGACCAGAAGCGCATGCGGGAACTCTTCGAACGATCCAAGATCCAGAAAACAGATTATGACGCGGACTACCGAATTGTTCTCCCCGATGGAGAAGTCAAGCACATCCATACCGCTGGGCATCCTGTCCTGAACGAGTCGGGCGACCTCGTAGAATTTGTCGGGACCAATATGGACGTCACAGAGCGGGTGCAGACAAGCGCGGCACTCGAGAAAGCTTTGCAAGAAATCGAGCAGCGAAACGAGGCCCTGCGGGCGAGCGAACACGATCTTAATCTGATCATCAACACAATCCCTGCCTTGGCATGGTCGGCACGTCCAGACGGCTCGGCCGACTTCTTCAACCGGCATTACCTTGAGTTTGTCGGTCTCTCCGCGGAACAGGTGAAAAATTGGGGCTGGACGGTTGCCGTTCATCCGGACGACCTTAACCGCTTGGCTGGTTCGTGGCAATCCATTATGTCTTCTGGCAAGCAAGGCGAGAGTGAAGCGCGCCTCCGCCGCTTCGATGGCGAATATCGATGGTTTCTGCTCCGTGCTGACCCGTTACGTGATGAATCCGGCAACATCGTTAAGTGGTTCGGGATAAACACTGACATCGAGGACCGGAAACGTGCGGAAGACGCCCTGCAGCGGAACGAGGGTTACTTAACTGAAGCGGAGAGGTTAACCCGTGCAGGCAGTTGGGCTTGGAGTGCTGCCGCTAGTCATTGGACCTACTGGTCACAGGAAACTTACCGCATGTTTGGCTTCGATCCGGAACTGGGCCTACCATCAGACGAGGCGTTTTCCGAGCGCATTCATCCCGAGGATCGAGATCGGGTGCGCAGAGAAGCTTTTCTTAATAGGGCGGCCAAAGACTCCGACTTTGACATCGAGTATCGAATCGTTCTTCCCGATGGAGCTATCAAGCACCTCCATTCTATCGGGCATCCTGTCTTGAATGAGTCGGGCGACCTTGTTGAATTTGTCGGGACCACGATGGATATCACCGAGCGGAGGCAGGCAGAAGAGAAAATCCGGGAACAGGAATTGGAGCTCCGTCAGATTATGGACGCCGCACCCCAATTCTTGTTTGTGCTAGGGAGTGACGGAAGCCGTTTGTATGCCAACCAATCCGTGCTCGAGTTCCGCGGTCAAACGGTTGAAGAGTGGCAGAAGCTCGATAGTCGTGAGCGCTTTCATCCAGACGATGCGGAACGCATGGCTCGCGAAAGGGAGCGAGCGCTTTCAACCCGATCTCCATTTGAGACCGAAGCACGAATGCTTAGACATGACGGCAAGTATCGTTGGTTCCTCTTCCGTTATAAGCCGCTGAAGGATCAGCTGGGACGCATTACGCGTTGGGTCGTCCCAGCGCTTGACATTGACGATCGCAAACGATCGGAAGAGAGACTGCAGCAGGAGAACGTTGCGCTGCGCGAAGAAATCGATAAAGCGTCGATGTTCGAGGAAATTGTTGGAACTTCTCCGGCACTCCAAAGGGTGCTTTCACGCGTGACCAAGGTCGCTGCCACGGATTCCACTGTTCTGATCACCGGCGAGACCGGCACAGGCAAGGAACTGGTTGCCCGCGCGATACACAGGCGCTCCCTGCGCTCCTCATACGCGTTTGTGAGTGTGAATTGCGCAGCCATCCCACGCGACT
>JBAUBR010000534.1:0-13854 GCA_049676965.1 Occallatibacter sp. | reverse complement strand
GAAGCCGCGCGCATGGTGCAGCAGCCGCTGAACCCCGCGGTGCTGGAGGCGGCGCGGCAACTGCTCGACCGCACCTCGCTGCGCTGGCCGGATACGCTGCAACTGGGAGCGGCGGCCGTGGCCCGCGATATGTTCCAGGGCACCGAGGTCATCTTCGTCTCGGCGTCGGCGCAGATGCTGGAAGCAGCCAAGGCCGAGGGATTCCACGCCCTGGACCCGGCCAAGGAAGCGGCGTAGCGAGTCCAAATCCTGCAAACTTGCCCCGGCCTGGGTCTGTTAGTTATGCTGAGCTCGATTTCATGCACGCAATTCCAAACTTGCAAGAGGGGCCGCTCGAGCAAGTAATCGAGGGCGGTTTCTCCGCTGGGGAGAGCATGGCTCCGAAGTCCTCGGTCATGATCGTCGACGACAATCCGGTTCACCTGGAGCTCTACCGCATGATTTTGGAGCAGGCGGGCTTCAGGGGTGTGCCGGTTCTGGTCTCCTACGGCGGGATGCAGCTACCCGACGATGAATCCGTCGACGCGGTGCTGCTGGACTATCGCCTGGGTCCGCATATATCCGGCTACAACGCGGTGCTGCAGGTGAAAGAGCGATATCCAACCGCTCCCATTCTGCTGCTGTCGGATTTGTACGATCCGCCTACGGAGGCGGTGCCGCATGTGCATGCGTTTGTACGCAAGGGAAATCCAGAGGACTTGCTTGCCGCGCTGCGCGGAGTGCTGAACAAGCCGGTGTAATCGGCCCGTTTTGCGGACAACTCATTTGCGCCGCCTGGGAGACTCCTCACCGAAACCTGGTGACGAGATAAACGGCCACTCCAAGAAACGCGACGACGACCCACCAGATGAGGATGCGTTTTATGATCCCGACCGAAACGTCAATCGAACGCAGGCATTCAAGTTCGGACTTGAGGTAGTACCGGCATTTGTCACACTTCCCCGCATCCGTTTCGATTACGGCCCCACAGTTCGGGCACTTCAGAGTTTCAGCCATGGCCAGCCCATCATACCGCCAGCCATCTTCGCCGGAAAGCCGGCGCTGGCGCCCGCGTCACTGCGAAGCGCCATCCCGGCCGGATGGAATCGATCCACGGTCGAAGTTGCTCATCGAGCGAAGCGGGTATGCCATGCTGGTTTGGACCCGATAGCGCCAATGACCAGGAACGCCATGGCTAAACGAGCGGCAGATTCCAGTTGCGACCGGAAGCGGCGCGCCGGACAGTATGCCGGCGTGTGGATTGCGGCAGCGCTTGCGGCCCTGCTGCCGCAAGGGGCTCCCTCGCTGCCGCCGACCGCTGACCGACCCTCCGCGGACGAAGTCAAATCCGCTTATCTGTTCAACTTCGGCAAATTCGTCGAATACCCAAAGGGCAATCCCTCTCTCCAGACCTTCGATATCTGCGTGCTGGGCAACGACCCGATCGCGCACGACCTGGAAGAGACCACTCGCAACGAACGCATGAATGATGTACCGGTGCGCGTGCTGCACTATGACCATGCGGGCGAAGCGCGCGATTGCGCAGTGGTGTACATGGGCGGGTCGGAAGCGGCGCGGCTGGACAAGGATCTTACCGCGTTGGAAGGCTCAAATGCGCTGACAGTGAGCGATCAGCCGCAGTTTCTCAACCACGGCGGAATGATCCAGTTTTTACTTGAGAACAGCCGAATCCGTTTTGCTGTGAACCTTGACGCGGTAGGGCACACGCATTTCCAGCTCAGCTCGGAACTGCTGAAGGTGGCCGTTTATGTGAACACAAAGCCGCGGCAGGAGGAGAAGCGATGACTCCCGCATCTCGCCGGCGCTCCATTGCCACCACGCTTACGCTGATGAACGCGCTGGTGAGCGGCATCGCGCTCATCCTGGTGTACGTCTCGTTCCTCGCCTACAATCTGCTCTCCTTCAGGGAAGCGGCGGTTCGGAACCTTTCCGCGGAAGCAAAGATCATCGGATCGAACAGCGTCTCCGCCATTCTTTTCGACGACCGAGCGTCGGCCAACACGACTCTCTCCGCGCTGGCCAATTCGAGCGACGTGGTAGCGGCGGCGGTCTACACCGACAGCGTCGTGCCGTTCGCGCAGTATCCCGCCAATGGGGTGACGGTCCCCGAACGGCGTCCGCTGCCGGCCAACCGGGACGCGGCGCATTGGACCAGCGGAACCGAAATCCTGATCGGCTCGCGGATTGTTTTTCACGGCAAGGTGGTCGGCGCCGTCTACGTGCAGGCGCGGTTGCGCGACTTGCGCGAGCAGGCCCTGCGCTACGCGGCGATTGCCGCCGGCATTCTCGCCTTCTGCCTCGTCGTCGCGCTGATGGTGGGCGGGATATTCCGCCGCATCCTGGCCAAGCCAATCGTCGCCTTTGCGCAGACGGCGCGCCTGGTCTCGCGGTACCGCGATTATTCGCTGCGTTTCGATTCCGAGCAGGGCTATGGCGAACTGACTTCGCTCACCGAGGCGTTCAACGAGATGCTTGCCGAGATCCAGCAGCGCGACTCGGCGCTGGAACAGGCGAAGGCCGATCTCGAACGCAGGGTGGAAGAACGCACCGCGCAATTGCAGGCCGCCAACCGCGAGTTGGAGGCATTCTCCTACACCGTGGCGCATGATCTGCGCGGTCCGCTGCAGACCATTATTAACGTCTGTTACCTGCTGGGGCAGGCGGAGCCGGGCGAGACGCTGGCGGATAACTCGCCTATGCTGCTGCAGCTTCGCTCGTCGGTGACGGCGATGTCGCAGATGATCGACGACCTGCTGAATCTTTCGCGGTCGACGAGCGCGCCGCTGCACCTGACGGAGACCGACCTGAGCGTGATGGCGGCGGCGATTCTCAGGAATCTGGCCGAGACCGATCCTGAACGGCGTGTGGAGACGTGGGTTCACCCCAACTGCAACGCAAACACCGATCCCGGGCTGATGGAAATTGTGCTCGAGAACCTGCTGCGCAATGCGTGGAAATTCACTGGGCGGCGCAATCCGGCGCGTATTGAATTCGGCTGCCTGCGGGCGGATAAAGACGTAGTGTTCTTCGTGCGCGACAATGGCGCGGGCTTCGACCAGCGCCTGGTGGACCGGCTGTTCAAGCCGTTCCAGCGGCTGCATGCAGCCAGCGATTTTCCCGGTACCGGCATCGGGCTGGCCACGGTGCATCGCATCGTCGAGCGGCACAGCGGCGCGGTCTGGGCGGAGGGCGAAATCGACAAAGGCGCGACACTCTACTTCACACTGCATGGTCCGCGGCCGGCAGGCGTTCAGGTGCCAAGGACGTGAAGATCGAGTTTGCGCCGGCGAATTGCGAAGAAGTATGCTTACGGATTCCAGAATTTGATTTGGATGGATGTGGATTTGAGCGTCGATTGCGCGGAGAGAGAGGCTTGCGCCAGAGAACGATGAAGACGATGAAAATGATGCGATGGATGGTGCCGATTCTCGGGTTTTGCCTGCTGGCACGCGTTACGAATGCGCAGTCGCAGGCGCCGGCGCTGCTCGAGCCGGACGATCGCTACAAGGCCGATGTGCTGCTGGTGGTCGCGCATCCCGACGACGATGTTGTGATCGGAGGGTATCTGGCGCGCATTGCACTCGACGAGCACAAGCGCATTGCCGTTGTCTATTGCACGCGCGGTGATGGCGGTGGCAACAGCGTGGGCTATGAGGCCGGCGCGGCGCTGGGCCAGCTGCGCGAAATGGAAGCGCGGCGGGCGTGGGCCGCGTGGGGCGTGCACAACGTGTGGTTTTTGAACGGGCACGACACGCCGGGACAGAACGTGCTGCGCTCGCTGGACAACTGGAACCATGGGCTGGCGCTCGATGAGGTGGTGCGGCTGGTGCGCATCACGCGGCCGGATGTGATTCTCACTTGGCTGCCCGATGCGGTGGTCGGGGAGAATCACGACGACCATCAGGCGTCAGCGGTGCTGGCGGTCGAGGCGTTCGATGCGGCGGGCGATCCAACGAAGTTTCCCGAGCAGGTATCGCCGCCGCGCGACCGCACCGGCATGGCCAACCTGACCGAGGGATTGCTGCCTTGGCAGGCGAAGAAGCTTTACTTTTTCAGCGATGCATTTGAAGTGTTCGGGCCGTATTGGCACGATGCGGCGGTGAAGTCGCCGTTTCGCAAGAGCATTGCGGATGGATATGGACCAGCTTACGATACGACGACGATTTCGCCTTCGCGCCACGAATCGTATGCGAAGTTGATGGCGGAGGAGCAGACGTTTTATATGACGCAGGAAGGCGAGGTGGGGGTGAAGGCGCTCGAGAGCGGCAACCTGACCGGTTTTGAATACCCGATGCACCTCATCTTCGGCAAATCGCTGGTGGGCGGATTGGTAACGGGAGATGTCTTCGAGGGAGTGACGCCGGGAACGATCGCGTTTGCGCGCGTCCGCGGATATGAGGCGCAACGGACGAGCGGTTTGTCGTTCGAGATTGGCGATCCGTGGCGGTTTTACTCGCTGTTCTGGAAGGCGCACGATTTGGATCGGGTTGCCAAGCTGATCCCGGTACCCGAGGCGACGCCGGGAGACGACGGCAAGTTGACGCTCGATTTTCTGGCTTGCAATCGGACGGCGAACGCGGCGGAGATTTCGATTGCCGCGGCGCTGCCTCCAGGATGGACGGAGAAGAATTTGTTCGCGAGTTATCCGCTGCGCGCGGGGGAGTGTTATCCGATCCAGGCGCAGCTTGCCGGGGCGCCTTCGGCCAAATCGCGCTGGGATGAGTTGACTTGGACGGCGACCGCGGGCGCGCAGAAAGTGGGCAGCGTGACGGTGCGCGTGTTTGTGGGCAAGAGCGGAGGGTTGCCGCAGTAGCAATGGTTTTGCGCGGAGCGATCACTGCGAAAGCATGCCTCGTGGGCTAAATCCCCGATCATTTTTGAGGCATGCAATGCACGGGCTGAGACCCGTTCCCTTCCCCGTCTTCCACGCCCTTCAAGTTCTTGACCAGACGAACTGCGTATGCGTGAAATCTATTCCGCTCTTAATGCATCCACGGGATTCACCGCTGCGGCGCGGCGGGAGGGCAGATAGCTGGCCAGCCATGCGATGGCGACGATGCTCGCCGTGGCAATAAGGTAGGTCGATGGGTCCATGGGGCTCACGTCGAAGAGCAGCGACTGCATGAGGCGCATGGTGGCGAAAGCGACGCCCACTCCGAAGACTACGCCGATAGCGGTGAGTAGCAATCCCTGGCGGACGAAGAGACCGGTTAGCGCGTTGCGCTGCGCGCCCATGGCCATGCGGATGCCGATTTCGCGCGTGCGCTGCGAGACCGCGTAGGAGATGACGCCGTAGATACCGACGACGCCCAGCAGCAGGGCCATGCCGCCGGCCACGCAGAGCATAATCAGCGTGAACGAGGTTCGCGCCATCGATTTGGTGTAAAGAACGCCGAGCGTGGTGGGGTCGGCCAGCGGCAGGTCGGAGTTGACCGACCAGACGGCGCGCTGCACTTCGCTCATGAAGGCGGCCGAGCCGGCGCGCGATGAACGCAGCACGAAGGTGACGCCGCGGCGGATGAAATCCGGCTGGCCTTCGAACTTGGCCTGGAAAACCGGCCAATACACGATGGTCGTCGGCGGCTTGTCCACGCCGTCGTTGTAAGTATCGCCGGCGACGCCCACAACCTCGCTCCAGTTGTCGGTGTTGGCCACGCGGAGGTGTTTGCCGATCGCATTGGCGGCCGATTTCCAGTATTGCTTCGCAGTGCTTTCAGACACGAGAGCCACGGGACGCTTGCCATAAGTGTCATCCCAGGTGAGGTCGCGGCCGGCGACGATGGGAGTGCCCATGGTCGAAAAGAATCCGGGCGAGGGGAAGATGAAACGGCGAACGGGCGGGATTTCGCCTTCCCTGTAGACGTGGTCCTGCGCGTAGACGGGATCGTAAAAGCCGCTGTTGTCCATGGGGACGCCGGTGGAGAAGCTGACGGACGATACGCCGGGGATGGCCGCGAGCCTGGTTTGAATCTCCTGCTGCATGTGGACAAGACGATCTGCTTGCTTATCGGGAACGGTCGAATCGGGAATGTAAATGTCGAAGGCCTGCAGGGTTTCGGGCGAGGTAAACCCGGGATTGACTTGCACCAGGGCGCGGAAGGTGCGGATCATGAGTCCCGAACAGATGAGGAGCACGAGCGCCAGCGCGACCTGAACGACGACCAGCGTTTTGCGCGCGCGATGGCGCTCGCGGCCCTGGCTCAATGAGCGTCCGCCTTCGCGGAGGCTGCCCTGCAGGTTTGCGCCGGCGTACTTGAACACCGGAATCAAGCCGATGACGAGACCGACGAAGAGCGCGAGGCCGAGCGCAAACAGCAGCACGGGAAGATTGATGCCGATTTCGTGCAGGCGCGGCAGGCCGGTGGGCGCCATGGCGACGAGCACGCGCAATGCGCCGAAAGCGAGCACCACGCCGATTATGCTGCCGGCGATGCCGAGGATCATGCTTTCAAACAACAGCCCGGCGGAGATGCGTCCGCGGCCGGCGCCGAGGGCGGTGCAGATGGCCAGTTCCTGGCGGCGGCTTTCGACGCGCACCAGCAGCAGGTTGGCCACATTGGCGCAGGCCACGAGGAGCACGATGGCGATGGAGCCCATCAACACCCACAGAACGTTGCCCACATCGCCGATGACGTCGTTCTTGAGCGGATGCAGGCTGGCGCTGAGCTGCGCTTTTTCAAAGAGCTCGGCGCTGAATCCATCCGGCGGAGGAAAACTGCGGATGGAGATGGGAATCAGGCGCTGAAAATCGGCGGTCGCCTGCGCCAGCGTGACGCCCGGCTTCAAACGCGCGATGGCCTGGTAGCTGAAGTTTCCCAGCTTGGTCTTGCCGCGATCCATCTGCATGGGCATGAAGAGCGCGTCATCCTCGCGGTCGAGAAAATGAAAGTCCCTGGGCAGAACGCCTATGATCTCGCGCGAAGTGCCGTCGACGGTGATGGGTCGGCCCACTACGGAGCTGCTGGCGCCGAATTTCTTGAGCCAGTAACCATAGGAGATGAGCACGGTTTTGGGCGCGTTGGGCGTGTCGTCGCTGCGCGAGAACAGCCGGCCGAGCATCGGCTTTACGCCGAGGATCGGCAGCGCGCCGTCGGTCACGTCCAGGCCCATCACATGCTCGGGTTCTCCGGCGCCGGTCACACTGACCGAGTCGTCCTGGACGATGCCGATATCCTGGATGGTCTTGGCCTGCTCGCGATCGATGAAGTAGAGGAAGGGCGCAGCGTTCAGCTCATCCTGCATGATTCCCGGCGCGCGGTGCCAGACGCCGATCAACTGCTCGGGATGCGGGTAGCTGAGGGGCTTGAGGAGTACGCCATCGACCACGCTGAAGACCACGGTGTTGGCGCCGATGCCCACGGCCAGCGTGATCAGCGTGATGGCGGTGAACAAGGGCGCGCGTGCGAGCCTGCGGAGCGCGTACCTGAGTTGATCTTTGAAGAGCGCCATGCGCGTGGCCTCCTGGAGAAGGGATGGCGAAGCCGCAGACGGGCAGATTGCCGCTGTAAATCAGGATTACGCACTTGGGCGGGGATTGGTTCGCAATTTGTGACGAGCGGAGGCATGCGGAGACGGGACTTCAATCCTCGGTACGCATTGTGCGCATACTTCGGCCAGTTGGCGCCTTTATTTCCGATTCTCACTCATCGACCGCTGGATTTGGCGCTCTGCGGAGCAGTCTCGAATTCTTCTCCCATCCATTTCTGGAATGCGTCCATGCTCTGCGGGCGGCCGAGGAAGCTTTTCACCAGGTCGTTGGCGGAGACCGACCCTCCAGGGTCAAGCACATGTCGCCGGTAGCGCATGGGCGCCTCGCCGGCGAGAAGGTTCTTCTGGTCGAATTGCTGGAAGAAATCTTCGGCGATGACCTTGTCCCACATGTAGGTGTAGTACATCGACGAGTAGCCGGCCAGATGGTTGAAGCTCGAATAGAAGTGTGCATCCGAATCGAGCGGGACGACGAGCGTGTAGTGGCGAAAATCCTTGATGGGAATGGCGTCCGGGTCGGTATCTTGCGGAGGCGCCTTATACATGTCGTAGGAGATTGCCGACAGCGCATTCTGCAAGGCGACAGAGCCGGCGCGCCCGAAGGCGGAAGCGCGATTCATGCGCGCGACAAGGTCGGCGGGAATGGGCTCGCCGGTTTTGTATTGGCGCGCGAACGATGCCAGCACCTGCGGGCTGTGCATCCACTCTTCGAGCATTTGCGAAGGCGCTTCGACGAAATCGCCTTCCATGCTGATGCCGCTGATGCCCGCCCATTGCTGCTGGCCGCCGAGGATGTGGTGCATCAGGTGGCCGAATTCATGGAAGAACGTGACGGCGTCGCCGTAATCCATCAGGCCGGGATCGGCTGCCGTGGGCTCGGGCACGTTGCACACCAGCGCCGCTTCCGGCAGTTGCTTTCCGCGTATACCGTCCAGGACCGGCACCATGTTGGCGTGCGTATATTTACCTGACCGCGGATGCATGTCGAGATAGAAGCGGCCGATCATTTTCCCGTCTTCGATCACTTCCCATGTTTCAACCCCGGGCGCCCACGCGGGCACGTCCGTCTCCTGGCGGAAACTGACGTGGAACAGCGTGGCCGCGGTGTCGAGGATGCCCTGCTTGACCTGGTTATAGGGAAGATAGGGGCGGATGGCCTGCGAATCGAAGTCGTACTGCGATCGGCGGACCAGCTCCGATAGATAAAAGGTCTCGTAGTCCGCGATCTCGGTTGCCTTGGGATCGGTCTTGCGTTTCTCGGCGAGGAGCATGGCGAATTCGCGCTGCTCGGCCGGCCGCGCGGCCGCATCGAACTGCTCGATGAATTTTGCAATGTTGGCGCCGTTGACGATCATCTTGTCGGCGGCGTTGTAATCGGCCCAGGAGGAATAGCCGATCAGCTTGGCAATCTGATACCGCGACTGCATCATCCCGAGAAGCACTTCGCGGTTCTTCGGATAGGCGCGCGTGGTCCACGCCACCCAGAGGTTGCGGCGGAGCTCGGCGCTCTTGGCGAAGGTGAGCGCCGGCAACAGGTCGGGATAGTTGGTGGTGATGTGGATCTTGCCATCCGCGTCCGGCTTGTGGCGATCGATGTAGTCCTGCGGAAGGCCGTCCAATTCAGAGGCGCTGGCGACGTCGATCGTCTTCACGTCGTCGGAGATGTTGCGGTCGAACATTGCCTGGTCTTCGGTGAGCTTGTCGTTCAGCTCCTTCAGGCGCTTTCGCGTGGCGTCGTCCTTGTCCACGCCGGCAAGGCGGAACTCGAGAAGCTGACGCTGAACATAGTAGCGTGTGGCCGGATCGGATTGCGAAAGGTCAAGGCTCGAGAGGGCTTTGTAAACATCCTGATTCAACGACAAAGCCGTGTTCACTCCGCTGGCCTTGGTGTTCATGGCCGTCGCGTGGTCGCGAAACTCCTTGTCGGGGTGCACCTGCTGCATCAGGACGGAGAAATAGACGGCCGCATTGATTTGCCGGACGGCCTCGTCGTAGGGAGCAAGCGTGTTCTCGACGGTGCGCGGACCTTGGACTGCAACTAGCCGATCGATGGCACGCTGCGCCGCGGCGAGCCGTTCGTTTTCCATCTTCTCGAAGGCCGGAATGTCGGGCTTCGCGGTCCAGACCGCCGGTTGATCGATTGGCTGCATTTGCGCCGCGGCGGTTGCGGCGAGGAGAAAAAGCGCGGCAAAGAGGGCGCGACATTTGAATGCCGGCATGAGCAGACCTCCAAAATGAGCAAGGGGAGACCGGAGATGCGATTCTAACCGAGGGACTCTTAAAACTATAGTGGGAAATTCAAGGCGTTCGTTGCGGGAAGATGGGAGATGCGCGCGGATCTTAAGGACATCTGCTATTTCAGCTGGACAGTTTGTTTGCTCAAATTCTCTCGCGCGTTGGCGTACAATGTACGTACGGAGGATGCGATGCCTGTAGCACGAAAACGTGAGCGCCGGATTCATCTGCGGGCAACGGAGCGCGATGTGTCCAGGATCACCCGCGCGGCGGCCACGGCCGGAGTAAGCGTCAGCGCATTCATTCTGGAGAGCGCAGCCGAACGCGCCGAGCGCACGCTGGCCGACCAGAAACGATTCGAGCTGTCTGAGAAACATTGGAGTGCCTTCATCGAGGCGCTCGACCGTCCGGCTCGGCGGATTCCTCAGTTGGAAAAACTGCTACGCGAGCCATCCGTCCTTGAGCGGCCTTGAAGCGGAGCCCACGCCGCTTTCGCGCGTTGAAGCTCTGGCGCGAAGCCACGACGTGAGCCAATTCGACTGCGGTGCCCACGCCTCGCTCTCCGATTGGCTGAAGCGCTTTGCGTGGACGAACCAACAGAATGAGAGCTCGCGCACCTACGTCGTTCACCGCGCCAACCGCGTTGTTGCTTACTACTCAATCGCAAGCGGGGGCGTGCGGCGGGAAGATGCGCCGGCGCGAATCGCAAAGGGTCTGGCCAACCACCCGATTCCAGTAATTTTGCTGACCCGGCTGGCGGTGGACACGAGTGAACAAGGTATCGGACTTGGCAAGGCGATGCTCAAGGACGCGATGATCCGCATTGCGAGTGCGGCTGACATTGTGGGTGCGCGAGCTATGCTCGTTCATGCCATCGACGATCGGGCAGCCGCATTCTACCGGCGATTTGGATTCGAGCCGTCACCAGTGAGCGACCTGCAGTTGATGCTGCTGATGAAGGATTTGCGGGCGGCGCTACACGCCTGACATTGTCGCTCCGGCTCTCGCTCGATCCGTCGGATCGACTAGAGCGGTTCCACAATTCACGTGTCCTGTTTGGCGTCGTGAAAGGTGGCTTTTTCTTGAGGAAAAAGCCACTTGAAGGTACCGGATTCGGGATACAGCAATTGTGGAACCGCGTTAATCCCGCCGGAAGCGGTTCGCCTGCTCGAACTCGTCGCGCAGCGCAGGAGTGCGCAGGTTCTCGCGCAGATGCGCAAGGCGCTGCTCGAAGGCGTGGAGTACGGCTTCGATCTGCGCGGTGTTGGTGTGCGCGATGTCGCGCCACATGGAGTAGGGACTCGCGGCCAGGCGCGTCATCTCGCGCAGGGCGCGTCCGCAGACCTCTTTGAGCTCGGGTGCGTCGCCGACCTGGTCTTCGAGCAGCGCGCCGAGCGCGGTGGAAACGAACTGCGGAAGATGGCTGACCCAGGCGACGAGCTCGTCGTGGCGCGTGGGGTCGAGATCGACGATTTTGGCGCCGAATTTCGCGACCCATTCGCGCCATTCACGCATAAGCTGGGCGGCGCGCGCGGAGATTGCCTCAGGGGTTAAAGCCCCGGACCCCGATTGCTTATCATCGTGCGGGCTTAAGCCCGTACCCTTCGTATCTTCCAGGTAAGTAAAAAGCCAGGTTGCGCCGCGAAAGAGATTCGCGTCGGCCAGCGACGCACCGCCCTGTTCCTTGCCGGCCATGGGATGGCCGGGAAGAAACGCGGCGCGGCCTGGCCGGTTGTAAAGACGGCTCGCAGCAGCGGCGATTTCGCGCTTGGTGCTGCCCACGTCGGTGACGAGTTGGTGCGGGCCGAGCAGGCCGGAGAGCTGCTCCATGAAATCGATGGTGGCGTGGATGGGCACGGCGAGCAGCACGACATCGCACCTTCGCCCGACTTCGAGCATGTGATGCGCGAAGGAATCGATGGCGCCCATGGCCAGGGCGATCTGCGCCTGTTCCGGGGTCCTGTTCCATCCCGAGATCTCGCCGCGATACCCGGCGGCGCGCAACGCCAGTCCGACCGATGTGCCCAGCAGGCCCGTGCCCAGGATGGCGATGCGCTCGATCATGCAGACATTCTTCTCATGCTCAAAGCGATCTTCCCACCGCCGACGCGATGGTGCGCAGCTCGGTCATCAACTGATCGAACTGATCGAGGAAGAGCGTCTGCGCGGCGTCGGACGCGGCCTTGTCGGCGTTGGGATGAATCTCGACCAGAATGGCGTCGGCTCCCGCGGCGACGGCGGCGCGCGCCATGGGGGCGACCATATCGCGGCGGCCGGTGCCGTGCGAAGGGTCGCCAACGATGGGCAGGTGCGATAGCTTTTTCACGACTGGAATGGCGGAGATATCCATGGTGTTGCGCGTGGCGGTCTCGTAGGTGCGGATGCCGCGCTCGCAGAGAATGACGTTGTAGTTGCCGCCGGCCATAATGTACTCACTCGAAAGCAGCAGCTCTTCGATGGTGGCGGCGATGCCGCGCTTGAGCAGCACCGGCTTGCGCACCTGGCCGAGTTCGCGCAGCAGGTTGAAGTTCTGCATGTTGCGCGCGCCGACCTGGAAAAGATCGATGTAGGGCAGCATGGGCTCGATCTGCGAGATCTCCATGACTTCGCTCACAGTGAGCAGGTCGTGCGCGTCGGCGGCCTCGCGCATGAGTTTGAGGCCGGGGATGCCCATACCCTGAAACGCGTAAGGCGAGCTGCGCGGCTTGAAGGCGCCGCCGCGCAGGAATGTTCCGCCGGCGGCCTTGACGCGCGCGGCTGTTTCGAAGATCTGCTCTTGATTTTCGATCGAGCACGGCCCGGCCATGACGGCAACGCGCTGGTTGCCGACTTTGACGCCGTTGCGGAATTCGACCACGGTGCCCTCGGGGCGCCACGCGCGGCCGGCGAGCTTGTACGGCGAGCTGATGCGGTGCACGTAGAGCACGCCGGCGAGCAGCTCGAACTTGTGCGGATCGAGTGTAGATGTGGGCCCTACGGCGGCGAGAATGGTTTGCGACGCGCCGGTGGTGCGATGCACGTTGACGCCGGCTTCGACCAGCGCGTCAATGACCGCGTCGATCTGGTCTTCGGTGGCCTTTTCCTGCATGGCTACGATCATTGCTGATTCCCTGTCTCGGGCGCGCCTGCGCCTGTGCCGTGGCCCGGCTGATTCGCCTGGGCGTTCCTCTCCGAAGCCAGCTCGTTGCGCTGCAGGGCCCGCATCACGTCGATGATGCGCTCGTAGATGTGCGTGAGCTCGATGTCCGGCAGCGGCCCCTTGTTGGCCGCGCGCACGTTGGCGTAGATCGTCTTTTCGCGCGACGGCTCGTAGACGGGCAGCGACGTGGCGGCCTTCAGGTGGCCGATCATGAGCGCGGCGCGTGCCCGCTCGCTGAGCAGTTCCACCAGTTGGCGATCCAGTTCATCGATTCGATCTCGCAGTTCTTCCAGCGTCATTCCATCCCCTCGTGTTGCGGCCGGCGCGCGACACTGCCGCGCCGGATGCAGTAGAGCAAGAGTTGAAGATCCATGAGCGGCATTCGTGCCGCGCGTGGGGTTTCTTATCGGGCCAGCGCGGTTTGCGGAACGCGCAGGCCCTTGATAAATCGGGCCACCGCGTCCGGCGCTGTCTCCGGACCCTCCGCCGATGTTGACCGTTCGATCAACTCGACAATGGCGCTGCCGATCACCGCGGCATCCGCGAACTCCGCCACCTGGGCGAAATGATCCGCGTTGGAGATGCCGAACCCCACGGCTACCGGCAGCCTGCTCCATCGGCGAATGCGCGCGACCAGCGCGGCGGCATCGGCGGCCACGCTTTGCTGCGTGCCGGTGATCCCCACGCGCGAAATGGCGTAGACAAATCCTTGGCTGTGCGCGGCGATGGCCTCGAGACGATCGTCGGGGCTGGTGGGCGCGGCAAGAAAAATAGGCGCGAGACCGACGCGGGACATTTCGGCCAGATACTCATCGGCCTCTTCGACGATCATGTCGGTGACGAGCACGCCGTCGGCGCCGGCGGCGTTCGCATCGTCGGCAAAGCGATGCATTCCGTAGCGCAGAACCGGATTGAGATAAGTGAAGATGACGAGGCCGGCGGCGGGGCGCGCGGCGCGAATCTCGGCGGCCAGCGCGAGCACGTCTTTGAGG
>JBAUBR010000533.1:0-8522 GCA_049676965.1 Occallatibacter sp. | reverse complement strand
CTCGAGTGCAGCGGGATCGTTGGCGTCGAAGGCCGCTGTGCTCAGCGCTTCGAGCTCGCCGGCGGCGCGCTCGAGGGGCTCGGAATTCCGGCCGGTGAGGATCACTCTGGCCCCCTCGGCGCGTGCTCGCCGGGCCGTTTCGAGCCCAATGCCGGCGCTGCCGCCGATTACAACGACGGTTTGCCCGAGGAGTTCCGGTTCGCGCCGGACGGGAACGGTTGTTGTTGCGGTGCTCATGATTCCTCCGCCAATCCGTGATCGAGACCTTCTACGTCCCGCCGGGAACGGTGTCGGTCCCGTCGTGGAACCTGTCCAGAAACTATGCGTTTTGAAGGGTACGAGCTTCAGCCCGTGCATTCAGAGCTGATTTTGATCTCCGGTTTCAGCCGCTGAGGGAATGCAAACTCCTCTAAAAATCTTCCCTCAGGGGATAAAGCCCTATAATTTGCAGGCTCTGATGTACGGGCTAAAGCCCGTACCCTTCACACAAAATGAAGCTTTTGGACAGATTCTTAGCCGTTCATTGCGGCAACTCTTTGCCGGACTGCTCCGCCACCATGTAAGCGGCGTACCAGTCCGGCCAGTTCGCGTCGCGCTGCCCGGTGCGCTTCTCGTGCTCGCCGTGGGCGGCCTCCGCACGCCGAAACGCGCTCGCCAGATCATTCGCCGATGCGAAGGTCGTCGCCGTGGAGTCGATGCGGCCGGGCAGCCGCGTCGTAATTTCCTGAAACAGCCAGCCGTTGCCGTCCGGATCGCTGAACGAGGCGAACGAGCGGTAGCTGCGATGCTCCGAATCAGGACCGCTGACCCGGATCCGGCCAAACAGGTAGGGCTCGTCGGGGCCGGCATACACGTCGCCGGCGCCGTGGAACACCTCGCCGATCTTAACGCCGCGACGGAGCAGATTGTCGCGGGCGGCCTCGATGTCAGCGACGATCAGATAAAGGCCCTGAGCGGAGCCGGGCGCCGCCGCGGTGACGTTCTTGCCGAAGATGACCGAGCATCCGGAACCAGGCGGCGTGAATTGAATCACGCGAAAGTCCTTGCCGTTGTCGTAGTCCGCGTCGAGCCGCCACCCCAGCTTCGCGTAGAACTCCTTCGCGCGGTCCACATCCGAGACGGGAATAACGACGATTTCGAACTTCATCTCGACTCTCGCGACGCTCGCGCTGGCGGCGTCATTCGATTCGACTTCATACGCCACATTTGCCATATTCTTTCCTCCTTTGCGTTCAACTCAATCGCTTGGGGCGTGAAAACGTCTGGCTGGGAAGCCAATCTCGGGGAATCGCGTTTCACCGATCTCTTTGCTTGGGGGTGACCGTGCGATTTGCGAATGACGGCGAGGGACAGGCACGCGAAGCCGAACGCGCGTCCATAGGAACTCATGGTGCGGCGAAATCCAACAAGTTGCAATTAGACGAAGGTATTGGTCGGCATTTAGAGCGTGTTTCAAAAACCCGCTCGCCGCGGCGAGTGTCAGGGCACGACTGGTAGGTCGGGGCTTCAGCCCGGACTGCCGCAAAGCGGTGGAAAATCGCGGGCTTCGACCCCTGAGGGTCTCAAGGAATGGCGCGCCAAGCCATTTTTGAAATATGCTTTAGCCATTTTCCGATTCCCTGTATGGCTCAGTCTGGCCCAGTCCTCCATGGCCTGCCGTGGGATTGCGGCCCCACACGCGTCTTATGCCGGCGTACCTAGAAAGAGCGATAACCGGGCTCCCCAATCGATGCTTTTCATGAAGGGCATCCGCGTTCGAAAATTGAACTCGATTAGCACGACCGGGATTCAAGGGCTGCATTCGCAGAAAAGGAGTGTTCTCGTATGCTTTCAGCCACCCTCGCAATTGCCGTCACCGAACGCGGTGCCGATAATGCTTCCGTGAAGCTTGCTGTCCCGTTTGAACGGGTCGAGATTCTCGAGAGGCTCCAATTGCTCGAGCAGCAGAACAGCGGCCTGCAAGAGCTTGTCTGCCATCTGCTGCGGAGGAACGAGAGTTTGCGCACGCAGCTCCGGCTCTGGCATCAGGAGGCCTGACCCGGCACATTCCCGATGTCAGTGCTGGCGCAAAGACCTAAAATCAAATACAAATCATCGCTCTGGAAGATCAAGGCGATGTCTGCCGAAGAGAACCGCGTCAACCGACCACACGCCCGGACCGAGCACCGCAACCGAGATCCCGATGGCGATCAGGAGAATACAGCTCCTTAAATGATCGGTGCCGGCGGCAATAATAAATATTTGCAGGATCGAGGACAGTGCGCCGGCGATGGGAGTCCACAATCCGAGGATCAGGAAAATCCCGGCGATCCCCGCAAGCTCCAGAATGATGGATGATTTCAAAAGGGCAGCGCCGGCGACTGCGCCGATTCCGTCATGAAGGAGCATTGCCCCATCGGCCAGTCTAAGGACCAGAAGTCCTCTGCCCGGCCAGCCGTCCGGGAACATGGAGAATAGGCGTTGCAGAGGAGTTACCTTCCCTAGAGGAAGGTAGACCCCGCGACCGCAAGGTTGAAACCCTCAATGGTGCGGGAAGGGCACTACACTTTCGAGATATCAGAGGTCGATAATTCCCCGTTTCACTGCGATGGTCACCGCATGGGTGCGGTCATTGGCGCCCAATTTGGACAGGATATTCTTCACGTGGGCCTTCACTGTGCCTTCGGTAATGGCGAGCCGGTCCGCCACCACCTTATTCGCACTACCCTCCGCAATCAGTTGCAACACATCCACTTCGCGCCCGGTGAGGGCGCTGTCGGTGGCATGATCCGCCACCTGGCTTGCTACCTCCGGGGAAATCCGTTTTCTGCCGGAGTGAACAGTGCGAATGGTCTCGAGAAGTTCCTTTCTGAGAAGTCCCTTTAACAGGTATCCCTGGGCTCCGGCCTTGAGCGCGCGAACAATTTGCGCATCGCCGCTGTAGGTGGTGAGAACAACGATCCGTGCACGCGGGAATTCTTCGATGATTGCCATGATTGCGTCGATTCCGCCCATGTCGGCCATGCGCAGGTCCATCAGCGTGATGTCGGGCCGGTGCTTGCGGAATTGCTCGATGGCTTCACGCCCTCCGGAGGCTTCAGCCACGACCTCCATGTCCGGCTGATTGCCGACCAGCGAAGCGATCCCCGCCCGCAGAAGTGCGTGATCGTCGACGGTGAGTATGCGAATGCGGCTAGGATCGTCTTTCGTGGTCATCCCTTGACCTCGTTCTGAAGAAACGGAAATTGGCCATGGCCGGGGCTTTAAGGTAAGCGATTCGGCCAGGCACGCTCAACTCCAGCTCCGTGCCCGCTCCGGCCTTGCTCCATACTTCCAATTGTGCACCCATCCGCAGCGCACGTTCTCTAAGGCCCACCATGCCCCAGTGTCCGGAGCGCGAACCATCGCGGAGCACGGCCGGGTCAATGCCGATTCCATCATCGCGGAAGCGAAGCCGCAGATGCGACTCTCCAAAGGCCACCTCCGCTTCGATGTGGCTGGCCCGGGCATGACGGTACGCATTGCGCAGGGATTCGCGCGCGATGCGAAGTATTTCCATCGCCGCGGAAGGATTCACCGATCGCCGCGTCCCTTCGACGACCACCGATGTGTCCGGCTGGTGGCTGGAATCGACTCCAAATTCGTTGCTCATCTCGGCCATCATCAGGTTGATCGCCTGTGCCAGGTCGGGAGATGACACGCTACGCGAGCGCAGATTCTGGATGGCGTCGCGTCCCTCGGTCAACGCTTCGTCGGCTCGATCGAGAGCGTCATCGAGAACGTTCCTGGCATCTTCCGGCCGCGCGGGCAACATGTCCTGGGCCGTCTGGAAACGCAGTATGAGCCCCTGGAAACTCTGCAAAAGGGTGTCATGCAACTCCTGCGCGATGCGCGTGCGCTCGGAGAGGCGTTCCTGGAACCGTGCGTTCAATTGGCTCGCGAGCCTGATTGTGCGCAGCCGGAGGATGCCATAAAAGGAAAGCAGCAATGCGAGCACGCACGCCAGGCGGAACCACCAGGTTTGCCAGTAGGCTCGATCGATGGAAAAGTCCAAGGTCGTCTCCGGGCTGTTCCACAGGACGCCGTCTTTGGACGCGATGACATGAAAACGGTATGGCCCCGGCGCCAGGTTATCGAAGTTGACCTGGCGCAGGTCGACGACCTCGCTCCATCCCTGATCGGCGCCGTCCAGCTTGTAGCGGAATCGAATGCGGTCCGGAGCGGAAAGAGATTCGCCGGCGTAATGGATTGTCAGGCTGCGGCTGCCCGCCGGCAGGACAGGCGTCCCGCTCACGTCGAAGGTTGCGGCTCCCGATCTAAGAGCTTCGATTCGCACCCCAATCGAGCCTGGGTCGCGCAGCGTACGCTCCGGACTGGCTGTCGCGATGCCGCGATTGGTCGCGACCCAAACCCTTCCCATCGCATCGCACAGAAGGGAGCGTTCCCGGCGGACGCCGGTGCCGCCGATCAATCCGTCCGAGGGACCGAAGGATTGAACCTCGGCCGAGCGCAGAGATCCGGAGAGAAGCGCGTTGCGACTCACGCGAACCACGTGATCGGAGGTCGAGAACCACATGTACCCAAGGGTATCTTCGGTGATTCCATAGATCTGTTCCCGAAGTACATCGGGAAGATTGTGTGGTGCGGCGACCTGCCCACCAGACATGTAGGCGAATCCCGATGGGGTTGCCATCCAGAGCACATGCTGTGAGTCTTCGAAACAGCTCCGCACATCCGCCGAAGGCAGGCCGTCTTCGATTGTCCAATGTCGCCAGAGCCCGTGCTGGTAGCCGTCTAGACCCATGGGAGTACCAACCCAGAGTGTTCCGTCCTGCCCTTCGCAGAGTGCATTGACCGCATTGGAAGTAAGTCCGTCGGCAACGCTGTAGGTTCTGAAGCTGCCGTTTCTGAACTCAGAGAGCCCTCCGCTTACCGTTCCCGCCCAAACCGCTCCGTCGCGGCTCCAATGAACGGAATAGACGCTGTCCTGCGCCAGTCCATCCTTTTGCGTAAAGGTTTGGGCCGTAAAGGAATCGCCACTCTTGACGATTTTTGTGAGCCCGCCACTTTGCAGGCCGACCCATATCGTGCCGGCCCCGCCATCGATTGAATACACGATGTCGGAGTCCAGGCCGGCAAGATGGACGCGATCGATTCGCCCATTTTCAAGCACGCTGAGCCCACCTGAAAGCGGCGCGAACCAGGTCCGGCCGTCTCGGTCGACATAAATCGGACCGATCTGTCCCTCAACTCCATTCGCGCCAGTCGAGTAGGTTGTAAAGACCCCATCCCGCAGCCTTTCCAGCCCGTCCGTTCTCCCAAACCATAAGTTTCCATCCCGGTCCTCGAAAACGGTGGTCACCTCGCTTCCCGAATTGCCGGCGCCCTGAAGCGATGTGACCTGCCCGGAGGCGTCGATCCGAATCAATCCGCGGCTGGTACCCGCCCATGTGTTTCCGTCCCGGTCCCTTGTCAGGGAGAGAACCTGATCGTGATCGGCCCACGAGGAGACCTCCGCGCGCAAATCTCCGCTACTGTTCAGGAAGCGCAGGCCGTCGTCGGTTCCTATCCAAAGCCCTCCGTCCCGGGCCGCCAGAATGGCGTTGATCTTGTGATTGGCCAGCGCGGGCGACGCCTCTGAGACGCGTCCGTGGTCGAGCAGATAAAGCCCTCCGTCCCGCGTTCCCATCCAGATCCTTCCATCCCTTGACTCGCCCAGCGAAATCACAGTCCCCGCAGCATCCACCGAATTGGCGATGGGCAGCAGCTTGCCGTTTTCATATCGCAGCGCCGAGGTGCCGAGTCCCGAAAGAAGGACTTCGCCGGCGTTGTCGAGCGACATCGCGGTGAATGTCGTTGCCGGGATTCCGAAATGCGAAAATGCATCGACGAATTCCCCCTGTCGATACAGGAGCAACTGGGATCCCTCCGCCCGAATCCAGAGGCGGCCCTCCGCATCCGTTACCAGGCCCCGCACCCGCCCAATCGGGGCCATGGTGCGAATCGGCTGTTGAATCAGCGTGAAAGTGAATCCGTCGAAGCGCACCAGTCCCCGGTCGGTTCCGATCCAGAGATAGCCGTCGGAGGATTGGCCGATCGAATAAACGGCGCCGCCGACAAAACCTCTGTCCGCATCCCATCGGTCGTGCACATACTGACTGGGCGCTTTGGATGAATCGAGAGCCCCCGCTCGACAGCTCAAGCAGACGGCTACAGCACACATCGCACACCACCTCAATACTTCGCGCAGCCAGGTGGCGCGATTAAGGCAGGTATTCGAACTTCTCAATGACAACCTCGGAAGGCGGATGCGATGAATTCTTCGAGTGATGAAATTCGTACAGGTCGATGTGAACTGTCTCACTGGCGGGGCGGGGGATTCCGGACGTGAAGACATGTTGACTGACCGGCTTTTCGTGTGGGGCAATTCCGGCTCCCGGCACGGTTCTGAACGCAACACGATCCGGCTCCCATTGGAACTCGTGCGTCAGAACGCCCGCGGGCGCCTGGAACCTCGATACGTTCTCGGGCACATAAAACGGCTGAACGACGTACTGGGCATTCTCGTAGGTAGGATTACCCCAACGGCTCAGTTCAATGTCGAGTTCGTTGCGAAAGTCCTGGGATCGCACGTCGTCCCAGGTGAAGATTCCGACCACGGCGGATGGTTCCAGATGCGCGCTGTCCTGCACGACGAATCGATAGGTCCCGTACCCCAGGCTATGATCCAGATGCACCTCGGCACAGGTCCATTTCCCGTTCCTGTCAGTCATGCGGAGGTGCAGGTACCCTCTTTCATCGGTCCACACGTTCTCCGGATCGTAGGCATTCGGCTCTCCTCCCCGATCGCTGCCCGCGGAGCGAACAACCCAGTCGTAACCGCTGAAATGAACGATCTTCTGGACAACGGGTGGCCCCGCCATTCCCTTTGCTACAGCCACCGCGATCACGCCGTTACCGACCTCCGGCAATACGGATATTCGCGATGGCGGATGATAGCCCGAATCCACCAGGATTGCGGCGTAATCGGTGCCGAGATGCGTTGAGTTCTTCCATGTCTGGTCGGGAAGGATCTCGGTTAGAGGACGATTTCCGAACGGCTGCACCCACCATATCCCACTGTGAGCGAAGAGCACAATATGTTGTCCCGGCTTGGCTCCGCGCACCTTCCCTTCGATGTAGTCGAGTTTTTCCGGTCCGCCCGCATCGGCTGGAGGAACATGCGTGATCTCCACTCCGGGTGCAGATGTGCTTTTCGAGTGGCACCCGCTGATCGATAGGATGGTCATCACCATCAGCGCGATGATGCGGCCCGTTTTCGTCAGATCGTTACTCGCCGCTGCCTTCATTTTTAAGTCGGGGTTGACCGGACGCCCCTACGGTATAGCGTGATTTGTGGCGGCACGGCGCGGAGAAAGAGCGTGCTGGGTAAGATAATCGCACATCGGGATAGGCTTCAAGGCGCATTGTGGTGGGGTGCGTAGGCGGAGGCAGCGCCCGCTGGCGCGCGCAGCCGGCTCATCCACAAATCTTGTAAATCATTGATTCAAAGTGGTGGCCAGGGACGGGATTGAACCGCCGACGCCGGCCTTTTCAGGGCCGCGCTCTACCACTGAGCTACCTGGCCTCAGTGCACACTTCCGAGTTGCATTGGCCTGCGCGGAATCCGGCAATGCCGGAAAAAGGCGGGAAGTCCACGAACAGTGCTCTGCAACAACCCGACTAGTATATCGAATCCGATTCTTCCCGGCCAAACCGGCGGCGTGCGCCGGCAGGGCAATCGCATGAACATCAATTGGGTCCGAAGAGTTCAGCGCGGTAATTGTCGGAGGTGGCGGCGATGCGTCCAGGGAGACGGATGCGCGCCGAAGCTGCGCCAGAAATCATGGATGGACTCTGCCAGCCTTGGCTGATTGTCTTTGACCGCCAGCACATAATCGGCTCCGCGGGCGCGAATCCGCTCTGCGATTTCGGTCTGCGTCCCCATGGCGTCGATGGTCACCGTGCAGCCTTCCAGAGCCAGGGTGGACAGCAATTCGGCAATGGCCGTAATCTCGTTGGATTTCTCGGCCGTAGCCCTTTGGCCCAGCACCAGGCCGGCTCCGGCGGCAAAGGCCGAAACCAGATGCAGAGCCGTCGCATCCACCTTGCCCGAACGTCGGCTGGTCTTGCCGTCGATGGCCACGATCTCTGCGCCAAGAGCGGGTAAGATGCTCGACACCCAGCGCCGGAAAGCGGCTTCGAACTGCTCCGGATCGATCAGTCCGAACAGCCGTCCAAAGGTGTCATGCGAGGGAATGCCATGCTCCAGTCGCAGATACTTCTGCAACCAGTCCAGCTTCTCCCGCGCCCAAAACTCGATCTCCACGAATGTGTCCGCACCCACCAGAACCCCGTTGACCGCCACCACGAGCACTTCCCTAGCAGGCTGCTGAAAAACTAAGTTGTTTGCCGGTCTTACTCCGCTTTCGGTTCCATTCCGGCTGGTTTTGTGCTGCGTTATGGTTGATTTCTGTGCTCTGCGGGTCGTTCTTGCGGCCCGC
>JBAUBR010000532.1:0-4563 GCA_049676965.1 Occallatibacter sp. | reverse complement strand
CTACGGCACCGTGCGGAGGCCGGGCTGGCTGGCGCGCGTGATACTGATTTTTCTCGTCGCGCTCACCGCCGGCGCGGCCCTGGCTCAAGCGCCGCAAACCATCCAGCAGATCCGCGTCATCGGCAATCGCCGCATCCCCAGGGAGACCATCCTGGCGCGCCTGTTCACACACGCGGGCGACACCTACGACCCCGTCTCCATCGAGCGCGATTTCAACTCGCTGTGGAACACCGGCTACTTCGTCGACCTGCGCATCGAACGCGAAGATACCGAAAAAGGCATCATCCTCAACGTCTTCGTCCGCGAAAAACCCACCATCCGCGAAATCAATTACAAGGGCCTCAACGCGGTCTCGCAATCCGACGTGCTCGACCGCTTCAAGAAAGAGAAGGTCGGAATTTCGGTCGAGAGCCAGTTCGACGAGACCAAGATCAAAAAAGCCGAGACCGTGATCAAGGAGATCGAGGCCGAGCACGGCCACCAGTTCGCCACGGTCAGGACCGATGTGAAGACCATCCCCCCGGCTTCGGTGCAGGTGAACTTCAACATCAAGGAAGGCCCGACGGTCAAGGTCGGCAAGATCAAATTCACCGGCAACCAGCACGTGAGCGCGCTTTACCTGCGCCGCGCCATGAAGAACCTGCGGCCCATCGGCATTCCCTATTCCCTCATCTTCGAGAACCTGTTTGCCCAGACTTATGACGCCTCCAAGCTCGAAGAAGACACCGAGCGCGTTCGCCGCGCCTACCAGGACAGGGGCTACTACAAGGCGGCCGTCGAGGAGCCCAAGACACAGATTCGCGACGAAGGCGGCCTGAACTGGTTCACCTTTCGCCCGCGGCACGGCAAGCGCATCGATATCCTTATGCCCATCGAAGAAGGCCCTCGCTACCGTCTGGGAACCATCACCTTCTCCGGCTACGGACCGGGCAGGAACGTAAAGGCGCTGCGCGCATCGTTCCCCCTCAAAGACGGCGAAGTGTTCAATGCAACCATGCTCTCCAAGGGGCTTGACAATCTGAAGAAGGGCTACGGAGCCTTGGGTTATATCGACTTCGCCGCCATCCCCACGCCCAAATTCGACGAGCAAAAAGGGATCGTCTCTCTGAACATCGACATCGACGAAGGCAAGCAGTTCTATGTCTCGCGCATTGAGTTCCAGGGCAATACCATCACCCGCGACCGCGTCATCCGCCGCGAGCTGCTGCTCGACGAGGGCCAGGTCTATAACTCGCAGCTCTGGGAGCTGAGCCTGCTGCGCCTCAACCAGCTCGAATACTTCAATCCGTTGCGGGTCGATCAGGACTCCGAGGCCCACCAGGATGTCGATGCCGGCACCGTGGACCTGCTGCTCAAAGTGCAGGAAAAAGGCAAAAACTCCATTGGCCTCAACGGCGGTGTAAGCGGGCTTTCGGGCGCGTTTCTGGGCGTCAACTACCAGACCAACAACTTTCTCGGCCTGGGCGAAACCCTCAGCCTGCAGGGCAACATCGGCAACTTGTCGCGCCAGTTCCTGTTCGGCTTCTCACAGCCCTACGTGCGCAATCGCCCGCTGAACCTGGGCTTTCAGGCCTTCAATACCAAGACCGACTTCAACGCCGCCAAGAACTACCAGACCACCACCGGCGCCGCGGTCAATCTCACCGCGGCGCAGCAGTCACTCACGCAGAATTACAATCAGGCCTCCAAGGGCTTCAATTTCTCGCTCAGTTATCCGCTGCGGCGCCACGCTTTCCAGCGCGTCGGTTTGACTTATCAGTTCAATAAAGCGACTATCACCGCCTTCAGCACCGCCTCGGCGACCTTCTTTCAAACCATCGCCTTCCGTTCCGGCATCCAGGGCGAGAACGCGCTGGCCGGCATCGTCACCAGTTCGGCGTCGTTCAGCTACATCTACAACACCGTCAACAATCCTCTGCGCCCGCGCACCGGCAAGGAATTCACCGGCGTGTTTCAGGTTGCGGGCCTGGGCGGCAACGTGCGCTACATCGCCCCGTTCGTGGCCTACAAGCGCTTCACCTCGATGCATTACCTTATGCCTTCGTCCACCGGGCACAACGTCCTCGGCGTGCGCGCGCAGATCGGCTATGTGCAGGGATTCGGCGGCGCCGTGGCCCCACCGCAAAACCGCTTCTACTCCGGCGGCGAGGGCGAGCTGCGCGGATTCGACGTTCGCGGCGCCACTCCATACGGTTACGTCCCCAATCGCGTCAACGTACAGCTGACCAATCCCGACGGCAGTTGCGTCCCGCGCGACGTCAACAATCCCCAGGACAACCAGTGCATCCAGGTGCCGCTGCCCATCTATGGCGTGGCTTCCATCGGCGGCGATACCAACCTGATCTCCAACGCCGAATACCGCATTCCCATGGGCCCAGTGACGCTCTCGGCATTCGACGACTTCGGCATCGACGTGGTCCTCAACCACGGGCAACTGCTGCAGAGCCCCGAAGGATTCGCCTCGCTCACCGCGCCGCTCTACGGCTGCCCGGTGTATAACAATGGAGCCTGCCAGGGCGGCATTCCCGGCTCCAAGGTCGGCCCGCTGGGCGAGGGCTTCCAGCCCAATATCCGGCCCATCTACGGCACCAACTTCGTTCCCCGCATGTCCACCGGCGGCGAGCTTTCGGTGCTCATGCCCATCATCAACGCGCCCTTCCGTATTTACTACGCCTACAACCCGCTGCGCTTGTACGAGACGCCCTACTGCAACGACGTCATCCTGGGTGGAAAGCGCGGCAGTTGCTCGGCCGAGCTGATCACGCGCAGCCTTTTCCCGCCCGGCGGCGCCGGCGACTACACCTACGCGCAAGCCATCCAGGCCTACGGCTCGCGCTACCTCTTCCGCGAGCCGCGCAAAACCTTCCGCTTCACGGTGTCGACCACGTTCTAGGCCTTTGCTCGTTCGCCTTCGCACCGATCTGGGTGCTCCAAGTCTCGATTTCGAGACCTGGGATACCACAATCCATCAAGAACAAATTCGCGCGGTCAGAGAACTAGGTATCTGACCGCATGATCTTGTACCCACTCCGTGCCCCATCCTTTCGCCTTTTTTCTGGCGAAAGGGTGGGAGTCCACAGACCCCAAAAGCACAAAATCATGCGGTCGCTGACCTAGGAGCAGGATCGGTTACAGACACGGTCCGAATATCACTTATAACGTGCCCCGACTGCGAACCAGGTTCAACCAATCGTCCAATCCTCGATGCGAAGGCCATCGACGGAGGAAAAAGCACGATCGCTGGTTACCAGCACAAGCCCCAACGACAGCGCATGGGCTGCGATCATCAGGTCCTCGGCGCTGAGCGGACACCCCTTTCTTTCCTGTTCCGCTCTCAATAGACCGTAAGGCCTGTGCCGCAGCCGAGTCCCACCCCAAAATTGCGGTATTGGCAAGATAGGCTTCCACCGCAATCCGCTCTTTAATCGCTCCGGGCTTCTTTGCCAAACCGTAGCGCAGCTCTGCTTCAGTCACCGTAGAGATGCAGGTCGCGTCAAAGCTGACCCGCTCTACGCGCTTGCGCACAGCCTGAGGTCTGCCGCTGAGAAGATGACTCACGGCATTGGTGTCCAATAGGTACTTGGGATGCGCGGAGTCCATTTAGAAGAGCTCGAGCTCTCGCGGCATGTGAACATTCCGTTCAAAGAATTCGTTCGGGAATTGGGCTTGGTCGAAGATGGTAAACAATTCCTGCAAAGAGAGCTTCCGTCTCTGCCCTGGACCGCCTACATTGTTCTCGGGCGGAGGATAAACCGAATTTGAGGGTGTCGCTTCGGCCGATTTAAACTCGGAACTACTTTTGCTGCGGTTCCGATCTTTCTGTTGATTTCGTAAATTGCGCGCCATCGATTTCACGTTCGACGCCAGCACTACCTCACCGGTGCCCTCATCGCGGCGAATCGCAACTTCATTGCCTTCGAAGCGGAACTCTTTAGGCAGGCGCACCGCCTGGCTGCGGCCGTTCCTGAAGAGCTTCGCTGTCCTGACGGAAGGCGCAGAGGCGGGGACGGACTTGATTCGCGGCTTGCTCGCGGGTTTCATCGTTTTCATTGCCGCCTCCCCCAACCACCATGATCTATACCAAGTATAGACCGACTTAGAATCAAACACTGGCAGATCTGTCCGCGTATCTCCGCCCAAACTCCCTGAGCTGCTCCAGCGTCGCCTTCGCGTGCCCCGAGTCGATGGCCTCCGCTCCGCGCGCTACGCCTTCCTTCAACTCGTCGGCCACGCCCGCGGCCACCAGCGCCGCCGCGGCATTCAGCAGCACGATGTCCCGCTTGGGGCCCTGCACTCCGCTCAAAATCTCATACAGAATCGCCGCATTGGCAAGCGCATCCCCGCCCGCAAGTTCGGCAAGCGTCGCGCGCGGCAGGCCGGCCATTTCCGGCGTAACCCGCGCGGCCTTCAGCACAGGTTCGCCGCCGGTCTCACCCTCTTCGACGCGCGCCACCACCGACTCGCCGGTCGTGGTCAGCTCGTCGATCCCATCCGTTCCGTGCACCACAAACGCGCGCCGCGCCCCCAGCGCCGCCAGCGTGCGCCCCACCAGCAGCACGCGGC
>JBAUBR010000531.1:0-10251 GCA_049676965.1 Occallatibacter sp. | reverse complement strand
GCGGTTGGCCACGGCGAGCCCTCGCAGCGGTGTGCAGGATCGATTTCTGGCTGCGGTGCAGGCCGAAGAGGCCGGCGACAAGCCGCGCGCGATGGAGCTTTACGAAGAGATCCTGGAAATCGATCCCGCCTACGCAGCGGCTCACATCAACCTCGGCACCATGTATTTCCACCTGCGGCAATTCGACCGCGCGGAAGAGCTCTATAGGCAGGCGACGGCAGCCGACCCCAGCTACGTGCTCGCATTTTTCGATCTCGGTAACGTGCTCGACGAGTTGCAGCGCCTCGACGAGTCCATTGCCGCCTACCGCCAGGCGATCGCTCTGTCGCCGCGCTATCCCGACGCCCACTATAACCTCGCCCTTGCCTACGAGCGGAAGGGCGAGTTCCGCAGCGCGCTTCGCCACTGGCAGGCCTATATAAAGCTTGACAACCGCGGCCCCTGGGCCGACCATGCGCGCGGCCAGGTGCGCAAGCTGCTGAGCCGTGAGAAGCTCGCGATCGCCTGGCGTGCGGAGCATTTTGTGATGCGGCGCGAAGCCCGCGCTGCGCTCAAGCTCGTGTAAGCCAGCCTGCCCCCAACACAACTCTTTGCCGCGATCGGTGTCTAACGCAATGTGAGGTGCATGTGGTGTATCGGGGACCACCCCGAACACGGGTACGCCTCTTCTAAAAATTCGCCTGCCCTCTGCATAGCGGACGTTGATCGACGCTAGGTGTCGATTTTTCTGTGCTTTCAACCATTCCAATCCTTAAGGATGGCAAGAGTCATGAGGTCTTTAACTCCCCTGCAAAAGCGTCTGCGGGTTTGCGGTTTCGCCGCTGCCTGCTCCCTGGTGGCCGCTCCTCTCTTTGCGTTAACCGTAGCTCCCCGCATTTCTTCTGTTTCCAGCTCCGAGATGTCCCGCGTGCCTGGCTCGCTGCATCCGTTGGCACAGCCTCAGTTTGAAACGGGCCGCATGCCCGCGGATACCAGGCTGACCGGGATCAGCATCGTCTTCAACCGGACGCCCGCCCAGCAGGCCGCGCTGAACACGTTGATCGCCGAGCAGCAGAATTCCGCCTCGCCGCTCTATCACCAGTGGGTTACACCGGATCAGTTCTCCGCCCGTTTCGGCATGGCGCAATCCGACTTGGAAAAGGTGCAGAGCTGGCTCGAGCAGCAGGGATTTTCCGTCGATTCGGTCTCGCGCAGCCGGAATGTCATCCGTTTTTCGGGAACGGTACGCCAGGTGGAAGCCGCGTTCGACACCGAGATGCACACTTACAACATTAAAGGTGTGCCGCACTTCGCTCCTTCGACCGAGCTTTCGGTGCCCAGCGCGATTGCGCCCACCGTGCTCGCCATTCGCAATCTGAACGACTTCCGGCCCAAGGCGCAGGTTGTTTACCGCAAGAATTTGCGGCCGCGCCCCAACTTCACCTCCGGGCAAACGGGCGATGTCTTCTTTGCCCCGGGCGATATTACTACGGCGTATAACATCAAGCCGGTTTATAGCGCCGGTTACACCGGCTCCGGACAAAAAATCGCTCTTGTCGGCCAGTCCGAGATCACGCTGAGCGACATCGAAAACTTCCAGAACGCCGCCGGACTTACGGTCAAAGATCCCACCCTGGTGCTGATGCCGGGTACGGGGACATCGGCGTATTCCGCGGGCGATGAATCGGAATCGGACCTCGACCTGGAATGGTCGGGCGCGATTGCAACGGGCGCCGACATCTACTTCGTGTACACCGGCAGCAATCCGAATTACGGAGCGTTCGACGCGATTCAATACGCGATCGACCAGGACATTGCACCGATTGTCAGCAGCAGTTACGGCGAGTGCGAGACCTATCTCGATGGCTCCACGCTCGAATCGACTTTCGAGCAAGCTACAAGCCAGGGGCAGACGGTCATGGCTGCGTCCGGTGACGACGGTTCCACCGACTGCTATATCAGCGACAGCACCACCAGTGGCAACCCGCCGCAATCGCAACAACAGGCGCTCGCCGTCGATTACCCGGCCAGCAGTCCTTATGTAACTGGCATGGGCGGCACCGAGGTATCGCAAGCCAACGCGAACTATCTCACTTCGGGAACGGCCTACTGGGAAGCCAGCAGCAACGGCAACGACGTGATCAGCTCCGCGCTGCAATATCTTCCTGAAGTTGCGTGGAACGACGACACCGCAAACTGCGGGCAGGACAATTGCCTGTCCGCTTCGGGCGGCGGCGCCAGCGCGCTCTTCCCCAAGCCGACCTGGCAAACCGGCGTGCCTGGAATTCCGTCGGACGGCAAGCGCGACGTGCCCGACCTTGCGCTCTATGCTTCGCCCAGCTTTCCCGGTTATCTCTACTGCACCAGCGACACCAGTGCCTGGGATACACAAGATGGCCAGGAGGCCAGCTGCAACAGCGGCTTCCGCGATTCAGCTAGCGGACTGCTGACGGTTGCCGGGGGAACCAGTTTCGCGGCGCCCATTTTCTCCGGTATTGTAGCTATCATCAATCAAAAGGCTAACTACACCGCGGGCCAGGGGCTTATCAATCCGACTCTCTACAAATTGGCCTCGGACAGCTCGACTTATGCCTCGGCCTTTCATGATATAACTACCGGTAACAATGACTGCACCGCGGGAGCTCCCTATTGCAGCAGCACGGCGGGTTTTTCCGCGGGCGCGGGCTACGATCAGGTCACCGGGCTTGGCTCGATCGATGCCTTTAACCTGGTAACTGCCTGGCCCGCCAACACCCAGAGCACGCTGATCGCAACCACTACCACAATCTCGGCAGCCACCAACTCGCCGGCAATCAACGCATCCGACACTTTTACGATTTCGGTAACATCGAACACCGGAACAACTGTCCCCACCGGGACGATCTCACTGACGATCGACAGCGGCACGCCCATTACCGGGATCGCACTTACCTCGAATGGCACGGCCACTTACGCCACGTCCTTCTCGACAGCGGGTTCGCATGAGCTGCTGGCCAAATACTCGGGTGACTCGACGCACGCTAGCTCGAGCGGAGTGCTCACCGTCAATGTTCCGACTACCTCTTCGGGTTCCGGCTCGTTCGCGCTGGCGGCGACCAATTTGTCGGTAGCGGAGGGCGCCAGCGGCTCTTCCACCGTCACGGTAACTCCGAAGAACGGCTACACCGGGACCGTGGATCTGACCTTCGATACCTCCAACGATAGCGCGCTGCAGAATCTATGCTGGGAATTTACGAACATGAACAGCGCCGGCGATGGAACGGTCACCGTGAGCAATGCTTCGCCGGTCTCAACCCAACTGTCCCTGGATACGAATGCCGCCGACTGCTTGGGTTCAGCTGCCGTAGCAGTAGGCAAGGGTCACATGAAACCCTTGAGCGCGCTTCACGGGATGCGCGCCTCCGGCAACAACGCTCCGGCGAATTCGGACCCGCATCGCGCTCCTGTCGCATTCGCTTTCGCCGGATTGCTGCTGGCGGGCCTCCTCGGCCGATATAGCCGCAAGTTTCGAAGCCTGGCGGGCGTGATTGCCTTAATTGCAGTGGGGCTGGGAATCTCAGCCTGCGGCGGGATCAATAACTCTCTGTCCAATCCGCCCGCGGGAACTTACACCATCACCGTCACCGGCCAGGACTCGAGCTCGGCGACGATACCAACCGGAACTACGACCTTTACCTTCACGATTCAATAAATCCAAACCGGGATGGGGCGGACGCCATGAACGGCGCCCGCCCCTTTTTGCATGCTGTGCACGATCGACAGCTTGAGGGTGCGAGTCTCGGGTTCTAGAGCGGTTCCACAATTCACGTGTCCTGTTTGGCGTCGTGAAAGGTGGCTTTTTCTTGAGGAAAAAGCCACTTGAGGGTAGTGGATTCGGGATACAGCAATTGTAGAACCGCTGTAGGGCGAGCTGGATAAGTCGGATTCGAGGGCCACAGTTACAATCCGGCCCTGGTTTCTTCGGCCATGTAATCGACGACGGCTTTCAGGTCCCCGTTGGTCTCTTCGAAAACTTTGAGCTGGCGGTCGGCGCCGGTGCCGGTGGACATGATCTTGCGCAGGCCGCCAATCGCTTCGCGGCTGCCTAACTCATCCACCACGGGGTCGATCATCGCAAGATACTCTTCGAGCAAGTCGCGCTCGGGAATCTCCTGCTGGCGGCCAAAGTCGATCAACTTGCCGTCGAGCCCGTAGCGCACGGCGCGGAATTTGTTTTCCATCAGCAGCGGCCGCGCGTACTGGCGGAAGTCCTGGTTGGCCTCGTGCAATTTATAGAGATAGGCCGCGGTGGCCTGGATGAGCGCGGCGATGGCGACTGTCTCTTCCGCGCGCAGCGGAATGTCGCAGGCGCGCACCTCGACGGTGTTGAAGAAGGGATGGGGACGAATGTCCCACCAGATCTTCTTGGCGTTGTCGATGCAGTTAGTGCGCACCAGCAGGCTCACATAGTTTTCAAACTCCGAGTAACTGGCGAATGCATCCGGGATGCCGGTGCGCGGGAAGTTTTCAAAGACCTTGGCACGGTAACCTTTGTAGCCCGTGTTAAGGCCAAGCCAGAACGGTGAGTTCGTGGCCAGCGCCATGATGTGGGGCAGAAAATAGCGCATCGAGTTCATGATGCGGATGGCGGCTTCGCGGTCTTCGATGCCCACGTGGACGTGCAGGCCGAAGATGAGGTTGGCGCGCGCTACGAGCTGCAGATCCTTGACGACCTGGTGGTAGCGCGGGTCGGGATAGATCTCCTGCGTGCGCCAGTCGGCAAACGGGTGCGTGGCGCCGGCTACCAGTTCGAGGTGGTGCTCGCGGGCCAGCTTGATCATCTCCCGGCGCAGCTCGTAGATGTCGTCGCGCGCCTCGTCGATATTGCGGCAGACGCGCGTGCCCACCTCGACGACGGAGGTGTGCATCTCCGCCTTCACGCGCTCCTGCAGGCGCATTTTGCCTTGGGCGAGCATCTCGGTCTGGATGTGCGAGCGCAGGTCGCGCGTTTCCGGATCGATTGTCTGGTACTCCTCTTCAATGCCGAGCGAGAAGGATGGACGCATGATGGCTCCTGGGGAATGCTTTGCGCCATTGTACGGCAGAGGTCAATGAGCGGAGATCGGGGAATAGGGGAGCGAGCCTTGCCGGCGGGAGCCACGGCGGTTTATCGCTGATCGGCGGTCATGGAAAGATCGGATCGCTTGTAGACACGCGGAGGTTTGGCGCGCGCGAAGATCACGCCGAGGAACAGGAGTGTGAACAACGCGCCTACGGCTCCATCGATCACATCGAACATCCAAAGCTGCGTGAACGAGTCGAGCCTTGCCTGCTCCGGATGACCCTTTTCGTAGTGCGCGGTGGCACGCTCGCCTATCTTGAACGCCGGCGGATTGGTTGCATAATTGGAATTGATCGTATAAGTACGCCCATCGTCGGCGGTGAAGATAAATACAGGTTCATAACCCCGGGTACGACGTCGTAAGGAACGAACCACATTCAATCGAACGATAGTGGCCTGCGCGGTAACGCTGCGCTGGAGAAACGTGTGCGTGCGATACGCCGAAATCAGCGCCCAGGCCAGGGCGCAGGGGCCAAGCACAAAGAAGGCTACACCGAACAATAGCCGCACCGCTCCCTGCGCGCCGGACGCCATGCAACACAGGGTAACAAATGACCCTGAGGATTCAATCGGATTTGGAAGACATCCTTAGTCCGACGCGGGGCTTGCCGCGGCTTTTTCCTTCTTCGTCTTCCTCGGAGCCGTGGCGGCCCTTTTCTTCGCCGGCTTTGTTTCCGTTGCCGGCGCCGCGTCCGCGGCCTCGGAGCCCAAAAAGGCAAACCAATGCAGCTCGGGCCTGCGCGGCGCCTCATGGGCCTTGGCGATGGCGAGGTCGGCAACTTCGCGGACAATCCAGTCGAAGTTGGCCTGGCCGACGGAATGCAGATCGGCGTCGGGCGCGGGATTCATGAAATCGATGGCGTAGGGAACGCCTTCCTCGACCGCGAATTCGACAGTATTCAGGTCGTAGCCGAGGGCACGGCAAAGCTTGAGCGCATCCGACTCGACGCGCTCAAGAAGCGCCTTCGGATACTCCGGCGGATTCTGGATATAGCGCTCGTGGTGAGGGTTGCGCGGGTCGTAGGGCATGATGTGCACCTTGGCCTGGCCCACCACGTAGCAGCGAAAATATTCGGTAAAATTGACCGCTTTCTGGTACATCATGCACAGATCGTGCGACTGGTCGTAAGCCTGGAAGAACTCTTCGCGATTGTGGATGTGGTGCACGTCGCGCCATCCTCCGCCGTCGACCGGCTTCATGAATCCGTGCTCGCCTACGTAGCTGAAAACACCATCCCAATCCAGCGGAAACTCGAGGTTGCGCATGGAGCGGTCGGTAGTGCCCTCGGGATGCTTTTTGTGCGGCAGGATCACCGTGGGCGGTACGGCCACGCCGAGTTTTTCCGCCAGCGTATAGTTGAAAAACTTGTCGTCGGCCGACCACCAGAAGGGATTGTTGATGACGATCGTGCCGTTGATGGCCGCGTGTTTCAGATACGCGCGATAGAAGGGAATGTCGTGGGAGATGCGGTCCACAATGACCGCGTAGCGCGGCGCGCTGTCGAGATGCACAGCGCCGGTCTCGACAAATTCGGCCTCGATGCCGTCGAGGTTCCGGGCGTTGATGTGCTCCACCAATGCGCCGGGAAAGCTGTTCTCCATGCCGAACAGGACGCCGATCTTCTTCATGCCACCCTCCTGGACTCGCGCGATTTCTCGCGGGGATAGGCCCGCGCGCATCCAGTGTACGGCAGAAGGGCTATTTGGAACTCTCATCCCAGTCGAGGCTGAGCGCGGCAATGAGTTGGTTGAGTTTCTCCTCGGCGGCGGTCTTTGCCTGTTCCAGGTCGGCGGTCTGTTTGCGCGCGGATTGCAGGGCGTCTTCGGCGCGGTTGAGCTCTTCGACGAAGCGCTTTCCGGCATCGTTGTTTTTGAGCGCGGTAATGTTTTCGCGATCGCGGGCCTCGTCTTTGGCGGCGGTTTCTTCAGCCGCTTTGGACCTGGCGATCTGCGTATCGAGCTCGCTCACGGCTGACTGCGCGTCGATAACCGGCTGGATCTGGGCGCGCGCGCCGGGAACGTTCTTGATCAGATCGAGGAGGAACTCCTGCTGGTCGGGATTGCTGGCAAGATCGAGAGAGAAATATTGCGGCCCGCGCTCGCGCACGTCGAGCTTGGCGGTCGAATGCGCGGGGACCTGCAATCGAAAGCGATAGAGATTGGGCGTCTCCTCGGCCGGCTTCAGCTCGTCTTCGAGCGACCAACCCTCCACGCCCGTATGCCGCGGATGCTCGATCAGCACGGTGCGATCGGTATCGCCGTTGTTGCTGGCCGTGTAGGTCACCGGCACAACGTCCATGTAGGTCTCGAGGATGGAGCCCTTGTTGATGGCCAGGTGATGAATCCTGTGTTCGCCTTCGCGGCCGGTCTGCTGCACCTTCACGGCCTGGTCGGCGGTGTAGGAGAGCAGGCGCTTTTCGCCGGGATGAATGGGATCGAGCAGTCCTTCGCCGGCAAACTCGCCGTTCTCAAAGATGGAGAAGCTGCCCGAGTCGAGCGTGAGCTTGGACTTGTTCTCGAGCCACACGGCGCGCAACGGCCGCGCGTCTGCCTGATTCCACAGGGTGACGTTCTCGACCGGCAGCGACTCCTGCAGAATCGGCACCATCGCCGACTCGTTCTTGTGAATGGTGACTGGCTGCGCAATCGCGTACTCGAAGAAATCGTCGAAGGCGCTGGCGGAGACGTCGCCTGCCTGAATGGCGTCGGATGGGCGGTAGACGCCGCCGCCTACGCCACCACCGGCGCCTGCGCTGAAGCCGCCGTCGATGGCCGCTGTTTCCGCATTCACAGTGACGGCCTCCGATGCCGCGCCGATCGCTCCGAGAGCCTTCTGGGCAACTAGGCCGTTCATCATCATCGCCATTTGAGGCGTCGGCGCGGGCGCTTCGCTAGCCGCCTCGTGCGTCTGCGGCGCGGTCTGCACGTTGGTGGCGATGGGAATCTCGGGCCGGTGCGTGTAAATCGGCTGCGAGAGCGGCTGGATGAAGCTCTGGGGTGCGCCGGCAACGAGCGAGAGCTGCACGTTATCCCAGTCAGCGCCCACGGTATTGTCGACCACGGCCCATCCCTGGACAATGGCGGTGGAATCGGCCTCGCGCGGAAAGACGATGCGGTAAGTGGACTTCCAGACGGGAATCTCGCTGATGTAACTGATGCGCAACTGGCGCCGGCTTTCGCCGCGGTCTTCGAGCGTCAAGTGGCGCACCTGTTGATTCTGCGCCGAGGCGACGATCTCAAGGTACTCGGCGAACTGCTTCTGCAGTGACGCGTCGAGCATTCGCACCGAGGTGGAATCGGTCAGCTCCGCTGTGCGCAACGCTCCCGCATCCGTGGCGACGATCAGGAAGTAATGATCCTCCGAGGTCGCGCCGTTCTTGTCGGTCTCCTTGCGAAATTCGATATTGACGAGCCTGCCGGTAAAGGGAGCGCCTGCGCCGGTCACCTCCACGCGCTGCCCGCGCAGGGCGTGATAGACGGCGATGGTCGCCGGATAATCCTCGAGCCCCAGCGCCAGCGTCCTTAGCTGCTGCGCGATGGGAGTGGTGGAGTTGTAATTGACTCCTGCGATCTTGCCTCCGCCCTCGTCGAGTGCGGTGAGCGATTGCAGCACGTCGTTGAGCTGCGACGAGGTAAAGTCGATGGCCACGCGCTCATTGCCCGTTACCGGGCCGGCGTGCTCGAAGTAACCCACGCCGCTCTTGTAGAGCACGACCTTGCGGACGGGCAGATCTTTGATGAACGGATTCGCGGAGCCTGCTTCGGTCGTGGATGAGCTCGGCTTAGCCGCCGGGCCTGGTGCGGGTTGGGCGGCCAGAGCCGATGAGCTGGCGGCGTAGGAGATTACGGCAACACAAATTGCGGCAGGCACACTTCGCATAAGTCCTCCGGGGCTGGGGACGGTCACGCTCCCTCGACCAAGGAACGGGGTAGTTAGCGATTCTTGCAAGGAAGAATTGCTATTCCCTTGGACCCCGGAGCGCCGAAAATGGTTCCCGGAAAAGCAGAGTGCATGTGCTGTTGAGAGTTCGACGGGTGAAAGGCCCTGTTTGGCTTGATTTACTCTTCTTCGCTGGTCTGCATGGTCAGGTAGCGCTCGTAGCCAACCTCGCCGATCTGGTGCATCTGCGCTTCGAGCCAGTCCACGTGATCTTCCTCGTCCTTGAGCAGGGCGACGAACAGGTCGCGCGAGCCGTTGTCCTTGTGCTCGACGGCCAACTGCACGGCTTCGTTGTACATGCCCACGGCCTCGATCTCCAGCTTCAGATCGGACTGAATCATGTCCTTGACATTGCCGCCGATCGACAGGGAAAGCGGCTCCATGCTGGGCGTGCCATCCAGAAACAGGATGCGCTCCATGAGCGATTCGGCGTGCTTCATCTCGCCGATGGACTGCTTCTTGATGTACCTGGAGAGCTTGTCATAGCCCCAGTTTTCGCACATCTCGGCGTGGACGAAGTACTGGTTGATGGCGGTGAGCTCTTCGCGGAGCGCGCGGTTCAGTTGCTCGAGAACCTTGGGGTTGCCTTTCATTGCGACGATTCTACAGGCGCGCAGGTTATCGTGTAACGGAAAAATCCGAAAGCGTGCGACCGCGTTTCCGTTTTAACGGCTTTCGGAGGTCGCCATCAGCCGCTCGTAGATGGCCAATAGCTGCTCGAAGAGCACGTTGAAGACGGCCGGATCGGTGCCTGCGCAGCGCGCGGCCAGCACATCGAAGTGCGTATGCCACCCGGCTCCGTAAAGGTGCTTCTTCTTGGGGTCGAGACGGTAGTGCGTGAGAGTGAGCCGCGTGCCGCCCTCAATCGGCGCGAGCTCGAAGACCACGTAAGTCGCGCCCTCGGGACTGGGGTGCAGCTCCTCCTGCCAGGTGTAGCTCAGGCGCGTGGGCGGATTCCATTCGCGGACCGTGCCCACGCTGTGGCAGGCTGCGTCGTCGCGGCAGGGATCGTGCTCGAATTTCAGGTCCACGCGGCCGCCCACACGCGGCTCGATGATCGCGTCGGCCAGCCACAGTTTAAGCAGGTCGCGGCGAGTGAGGTAATCCCACGCCGTCTCGAGCGGGACGGGTAGCGTGCGGACAAACTCGATGGTGGTGGAATCGACGATTGAGCAGAGGGGAGCGGTGGATTGAGTCATGACTTTCTCCTCGTTCCGGTGTTGCCTGGGGC